>JAFGCA010000741.1 GCA_016932895.1 Sedimentisphaerales bacterium
GGCACCAGCGACGGCGAGCAGGCCATTGGAGAACTCCTGGACGTGGCTATGAGCACGGGCGCGGTCGCCCTCAACGTCATTCCCGATCGCAACTACACACCGGGACATCAGGACCAGAAGGTCCAAAACCTTCACCAGGTCGTGGAGATCGCACGGAAGCGGCATCTCGTCGTGGTCGGGGGGACCGAGATGAACAGCCCGGGGCAAAAGTTCGTGGACGACTTCGAGACCGAAGAGCTGGCCCCCCTGCTGCCCGCGTTTCTCAGGGGCTCGCACATCGTGTACGCTCATTCGGTGATGCAGCAACAGTGCGGCCTGGGATACACCAGCGAATGGGCGGACCGGCACTTCGGGACCGCCGAGCGAAAGAACGCGTTCTTCGAGCGCGTCGGCGTCGTGCTTCAGCCGGAGCGGGAAGACCTCCTCGCCCCGCTCGGCCGCAGCGCCTCGCCCGACGACGTTCTCAAAACGATAGAGGCATGATCGCCACAAGACGATCCTGCAATCTTCCCTGAGAGGTGTGGACGATAGATGAGTAACCGCATTCCCGAAAAGCAACGTGCCGTGCAACTGGTCGGGCCCGACCAGCTCGTGCTGAACAAGGCCAAAGAAGTCTTTCGGCCGGGCCCGCATCAAATCCTCGCGCGCATCGAAGTGGTCGGGCTTTGTTTCTCCGACCTGAAACTGCTCAAGCAGTTCACCGGCCACGTGCGCAAGAGCGAGGTCGTGGACGGCATCGACCTCGAAGTTCTGAAAGAGATCCCGAGCTACGTGCCGGGCAAGGCCCCCACCGTCCCGGGACACGAGACCGTGGTGCGCATCGTGGAGATCGGCCTCGGCGTCGAGAAGCACAAGCCGGGCGAGCGCTACCTCGTGCAGACGGACTACCGCTGGCTCCATACCGCCAGCTCCAACGCCGCCTTCGGCTACAACTTTGAGGGCGCCCTGCAGGAGTACGTGCTGATGGACGAGCGGGTCATCACGGCCCCCGACGGCGAGTCCATGCTCATCCCGGCCGCTGAAGAGCTGTCGGGCTCGGCCGTGGCGCTGGCCGAACCGTGGGCTTGCGTCGAGGACGCGTACGTCTCGCCGGAGCGAACCAAGATCGAGTCCGGCGGGCGCATGCTCGTCGTCAACGACGCGGGCGTTTCGGACGCGGCCCTGGTCAACCTGTTCGCCCGCTGCGGACGCCCTGCCGCAATCTATCCCGAGACCGTCGCCATCGACAAACCGACCGAAAAAACGATTCCTCAGATCGACGTCGATCACATCGCCAAACTGCCCGACGAAGGCTTCGACGACGTCGTCTACTTCGGCTCGGAGCCCGACGTGATCGAAGCTCTCTTTGCGAAGATGGCGCCGCGCGGGCTGCTGAACATCGTGCTGGGCGGCGGCAAGCTGGGCCGAGACGTCACGGTCCCGGTCGGGCGGACACACTACGGCGGCATCCGCATCATCGGCACCACGGGCGCCGAGCCGGCCGACGCCATGCAGATCATCCCCCAAACCGGCGAGATTCGCCCCGGGGACAAGATCAACGTGGTCGGCGCCGGCGGTCCCATGGGAATGATGCACGTCATACGCAATCTCTGCCAGGGGGTGGAAGGCGTGAGCGTCTTCGCCGGCGACGTGGACGACAATCGCCTGGCGACGCTGTCGAAGGTCGCCGACCCGGTGGCGCGGCAGAACGGCGTCGCGTACCGCCCATACAACGCCCAAACCGAGCCGATCGCCGAAGCGTTCGACTACAGTGCGATCATGGCGCCGGTGCCGCAGCTCGTGGCCGGGGCGGTCAAGCAGGCAGCCCGCAACGGGATCGTCAACATCTTCGCCGGCATTCCCGCCAACGTCACGGGCGAAATCGACCTCGACGCCTACCTCAGGAAACAGCTCTATTTCGTGGCAACGAGCGGCTCGACGCTCGACGACATGAAGCGCATGCTGGAGAAGGTCGAGACGGGCCGGCTCGATACGAATCTGAGCGTGGCCGCCATTTCCGGTCTGGAAGGCGCCGTCGCGGGCATTCGCGCCGTCGAAAACCGGCGCATTGCGGGCAAGATCGTCGTTTATCCGGCCTGCAAAGGGCTGGAGCTGGTCCGGCTCGAAGAGCTTCAGGAAAAGCTCCCGGCCGTGGCCGCCTGCCTCAAGGACGGCCTCTGGACCGCCGAAGCCGAACGTAAACTCATCGAAACGTACTCTGAATAACGCGTCTGGCACCTTTGCCGTCCTCCGACAGGACACTGCCACGGAGACATCACGGCGCCCGGCGTGGTAACGATTAAGGAAAGGGGAAGAAGATGCAACGAAACCGTACACATTCATCCCGCCGATCCCGTCATCATCCTGGCGGTCGTTTGCCTGTCTTGCTGGTGAGCCTTGCTTTGCTGCTCTGCTTCCATACCGGCGAACTGCTTGCCCAGGGCCCGGACTTCGACGGCCTGAACATGAACCTGGGCACGCTGCCCCGGCTTTCGTACGCCAAAACGCGTTCGATCAGCCCGGAGAACTTCACGGGAGAAAAGGGCAAGGCGGGCATGGCCACCGAAGGCACCGGCGCGCGGGCCGCCCGCGAGCTGGGCCAGGGCTGGAAGGTCTCGCCTTCGGTGCGAATCCAGCCCGGCCAAACCTTCGTCATGGCCGACATCAAAGCCGGCGGCGCCATTCAACACATCTGGATGACGCCGACGGGCAACAACCGCTTGAACATCTTCCGCATCTACTGGGACGGCGAGGAGCAGCCGTCGGTGGAATGCCCGGCCGGCGACTTCTTCGCCTGCGGCATGGGCCAATACACCCAGGTGACGTCCCTGGCCATCTGCGTCAATCCCAAGAGCGGGTTTAACAGCTATTGGATGATGCCGTTCCGCAAAGGCTGCAAGATCACCATGACCAACATGGACGAAAGAGCCATGGTCCTGTACTACCAGGTCGATTACACGCTGACCCACGTCCCCGAAGACATGGCCTACTTCCACGCCCAGTTTCGCCGGGTCAACCCTCTGCCCGACAAGGACGTCTACACCATCGTCGACGGCATCAAGGGACCGGGCCATTACGTCGGGACGTACATGACCTGGGGCTCGAACAGTCCCGGCTGGTGGGGCGAGGGCGAGATCAAGTTCTTCATGGACGGGGACCAGGAGTTCCCCACGATCTGCGGAACGGGCACGGAGGACTACTTCTGCGGCTCGTACGGCTTCGTCAAGCCCCAGGGCGAGGGCTACCAGGAGTTCTGCACGCCGTACGTCGGCATGCCGCAGGTCATCCCGTCGGAAAAGCAGCCGCGTTTCGGCCTCTATCGCTGGCACATCATGGACCCCGTCCGCTTCGAGAAGGACCTGAAAGTGACCATGCAGGCGCTGGGCTGGCAAAGCGAGGGCCGCTACCTGCCGCTTGAGGACGACCTGTCGTCGGTGGCGTACTGGTATCAGAAGGAGCCGCACGCCCCCTTCCCGAAACTGCCTGGCAAAGAGGATTTGTTGATTCGCCCGAAGTGACGGCACGTGAAGCTGCCGCAACGTCCATACTGAAGAGGACTACAATGGCTGAAACACAGAAGATCGAACAAACATACGAATTGGCCCGTGAACGATACGCCGAGCTGGGCGTCGATACGAGCAAGGCGATCGAGCGACTCCGCGCGATCGCCATCTCGCTGCACTGCTGGCAGGGAGACGATGTGGGCGGCTTTGAAGGCGACACGGAACTCAGCGGCGGTATCGTGGCCACCGGCGCCTACCCCGGCAAGGCCCGCACCGCCGACGAGCTGCGAACCGATTTCGAAAAGGCCCTGAGCCTGATCCCCGGCAAGCACCGCATGAACCTGCACGCGATGTACGCCGAGGCCAAGGGCAAAGCCGACCGCAACGAGCTGGAGCCCGGGCATTTCGCCGCCTGGGTGCAGTGGGCCAAAGCCAACGGCCTGGGAATGGATTTCAACGGGACGTACTTCTCTCACCCGAAGGCCGACAGCGGTTTTACCCTGTCCAGTGCCGACGAGGGCATTCGCAAGTTCTGGGTCGAGCACGGCATTGCCTGCCGCAAGATCGGCACCTACATGGGCAAGGAGCTCGGCACCCCCTGCGTGACCAACGTGTGGATCCCGGACGGGTACAAGGACATCCCCATCGACCGTCTTGGCCCGCGCCGGCGCCTGGCAGATTCACTGGACCAAATCTTCGCCGAGAAGATCGATCCACAGGTCCATCTTGACGCCGTCGAGTCCAAGCTCTTCGGCATCGGTGCGGAAAGCTACACCGTCGGTTCGCACGAATTCTACCTGGGCTACGCGACGTCCCGGCAAATGCTCCTGTGCCTGGATGCCGGTCACTATCACCCGACGGAAGTCATCTCCGAGAAGATCTCGTCCGTGCTGATGTTCGTGCCGGAGCTGCTGTTGCACGTCAGTCGGCCCGTGCGCTGGGACAGCGACCACGTCGTCATTCTCGACGACGAACTGCGTGCCATCGCGCAGGAACTGGTGCGCCACGATTTCCTGGGTCGGGTTCACATCGGCCTGGACTTTTTCGACGCCAGCATCAACCGGATCGCCGCCTGGGTCACAGGCACACGCTGCATGATCAAGGCGCTGCTGATCGCGCTGCTGGAGCCGGTGGAGACCTTGAAGCAGATGGAAGCCGAGGGCGATTTCACGTCGCGACTGGCGCTGCTGGAGGAATTGAAAACGTTGCCTTTGGGCGCGGTTTGGGATTACTATTGCCTGAAATCGGAGGTCCCGGTCGGCCCGTCGTGGCTGGCCGAGGTCAAGACCTACGAGAACGACGTGCTGAGCAAACGGGCATAAAACGCCTATGGATCGTGGCCACCAGTAAGGAAAGACCGCATGGAAAAAGAACAGCAAGCGCAGCAGACGCAAAGCGGGGGCGAGTTCGAGCGCGAGCCGGTGCCCAAGAGTGCCCTGCTCGGCTTCAAGAGCTTCATCGGCATGTACGCCGGCGAGCACTGCGCCGGAACGGAATTGATGCTCGGCCCGCTCTTCGTCGCCGCCGGCGTCAGCGCCTTCGATTTGATCATGGGCCTGATCGTCGGCAACGCCCTGGCCGTGCTCAGTTGGATGTTTCTCTGCGCGCCGATCGCCACCCGGGCCCGGTTGACACTGTACTACCAATCAGAGAAGATCTGCGGCCGCAAGCTGGTTACTCTGTACAACCTCGCCAACGGCGTGATGTTCTGCTTCCTGGCCGGCGCCATGGTCACCGTCTCGGCCACCGCTCTCGGAGTCTGGTTCAAGTTCCCCATGCCCGCCCTGAACGATCTGTACCCCAACAGTGTCGGCTGGGTCGTCGCGGTCGCGGTCGTCGGCGGGGTCATCGCCATCGTCGCCGCCTACGGCTATCAGACCGTCGCCAAGTTCGCCAATGTTGCGGCGCCGTGGATGGTCCTTGTCTTCCTGGCCTTCGGTTTTGTTGGTTTGCGCCAGTTCATCGTCGCCACCGGAACGGAAATCCACTCCGCATCGGATGTGTGGACTCTTTGCCAAACAACCATTTGGAAAGGCGGAGACCCCTTGCCCGGGCAGACGAAATTCACGTTCTGGCACGTGATGTTCTTCGCCTGGTTCTGCAACATGGCCATGCACATCGGCATGTCCGATCTCTCCGTGTTCCGCTTCGCCAAGAAATCGTGGTACGGCTCAGCCTCTGCGACCGGCATGTATGTCGGTCACTTCATGGCGTGGATCGCCGCGGCCATGCTGTTCGCCTTCCAACTGCACCAAACGCATCCGGACCAGTACATGATCGATGTGTTGACCCAGAACACCACGGGCAAATACACCCAGGAATCCCTGGAGCAATCCTCGCTCACACCCGAGTTGATCGCCGAAGCGATGGAGATCGAGAACGGCCTGGTGGCCGCTGGAGCCATCGAACAGGCTAAGATCGAGGTCCCCACGCCGCTGCCCGGCCCGCTGGCACACCGCGCCGCCGGCCTGGCAGGACTGATCTGCGTCATCATCGCAGGCTGGACGACGGCGAATCCAACGATATATAGAGCCGGCCTGGCATTCCAGGCCCTGTCACCAAAGTCATCCCGCTTCAAAGTGACTCTGATTACCGGAGGTATTGCCACGATTGCGGGGATGTTCCCGGCCATCGCGATGAAGCTATTAGGATTTGTAGCCCTCTACGGGTTGATCCTGATGCCGATGGGCGCCGTGATCTTTGTAGACTTCTGGTTGATTCGCAAGTTCGGCCTGCAGAGCTACTACGCCGAGCTGAGCGGCAAGACCTTCAACTGGGCCGCCGGCTTAGCCTGGTTCGTAACGCTGGGCACGGCGTGGGCGTTGGTCAAGTTTGCCGGGATACAGATTTATTTCGTCTCCTTGCCCGGCTGGTTCGTTGCCGCAGCGCTCTACATCGTTTTGAGCAAGTTCTACCAGAAGAATATCCGTCCCGCGGAGCCGCAAGCTCAGGAGAAATCGTAATGCGCAGGGTCTTACAAATCACCTCGCTGTTGGCGCTGATCGCCTTGATACTACCGCCGATCATCTTTCTCGCCGGTCGCATGGAATTGGATCGAGTCAAATGGCTCATGCTGCTGGCCTCCATCGTCTGGTTCGTCACGGCCACGCCGTGGATGTGGAAAGACAACAGCCAGACGCAACAGGACGACGCTTGATTGCAAGGCGGTCAAGAAGATGACTACGCCGCACAGCACAACACGTCGCTCCAGGCGGGCTTTCTTTTGTTTGGCCTTCTTCAGCCTGGCAGCCGTTCGCGCAAGCGGCGCGGAACCGGCGCAGATGAGCTGGCTGGACAACGGACAGATCCGTTTCGGGGCCGATCTGAGTATCGGCGGCGCGATCACGTATCTGGCCGACGCGAACGACAAGGTTAACGTCATCAACAGCCACGACTGGGGGCGGCAGGTCCAGATGTCGTTCTACAGCGGGCCGAATCCGTTCGAGCCCGATGGCAAGAAACCCACACCCGCCTGGGCCTCGCTCGGATGGAATCCCATCCAGTCCGGCGACTGCTACGGGCATCGCTCCCGGGTGATCGACCACCGCAACGACGGCCGGGAAATCTACGTCAAGTGCATCCCCATGCACTGGCCGCTGGAGAACCAGCCGGGCCAGTGCACGTTCGAATGCTGGTATCGCCTGGAGGGACGCACGGTCCAGGTTCGCTCACGTCTGACCAACGCCCGCAGCGACACGACGCAATACGGCGCTCGCGGCCAGGAATTGCCGGCGGTCTACACGAACGGCCCGTACCATAAGCTGATGACCTATACCGGCGACTCACCGTTTGCCGGGAAACCGCCGGTAGAAATCCCCAAGCAGAAACACCCTCCCGGCGGCATTCGCTGGTCCCACTGGACCGCTACGGAAAACTGGGCGGCCCTCGTGAACGAGCGGAACTGGGGCCTCGGGATCTGGCATCCCGGTGTGTATTCATTCATCGGGGGCTTTGCCGGTGGCAAACCGGGCCAGGGCGGCCCGAAAGACGGTCCGACCGGCTACATCGCCCCGCTGCACCAGGAGATCCTCGACCATAACATCCAGTACGAATACCGGTACGTGCTGATGCTCGACACGCTGGCCCGGATTCGGCGTTACGTGTACGAGCACGCCGGTAGACCCGCGCCGCCTCGCTATGTCTTCGCCGAAGATCGGCAGCACTGGACGTATCGACGGGCGCACGATACCGGCTGGCCCGTTCGCGAATGCCTGCGCATCGTCGCCGACGGCCGGGACGTTCAACTCGTGGGACCGCCGGAATTCTGGCCCGCCCAGGCGCAGCACCGCCTCACCGTCGTTGCAGCCGTCAAAACCGCAAACGCCCGGGACAAGGTCTCGGCGACCGTCTACTGGAAGACCGCCGCAAACGATTCCTTCTCCGCCGAGAGAAGCGTTTCGCATGAACTTCTCGCCGACGGCCGCAAGCACACGTGCACCATCGATATCGGCTCGGCAGCGGGCTATCGCGGCACCATCACCCAACTGCGGTTCGACCCCGTCGAAAACTCGCAGCCGGGAGACAAGATCGATCTGTACTGCCTGACCATTCAGTGAATCGCGACGCGATCGCGGAGACAATGCTCAGGGATTTTGTTGGCAAGAAGAGTTTTGCAAAATGGAGATTAGGCTTATATTCTTCAAGGAAATCGTTGGCGTGATTTCCTTGAAGACGGGATTCGAGCACTAATATCGAAAGCACTTACGTTCTCGGGAGGAAAAATCACTCAGGAGATTTTTCCTCCCTCAAGTAAGCCTAATCTCCATTTTGCAAAACTCCATTCATAATTGAGAGGACAGAGATGAACGCATCGAGACGAGAGTTTCTCAGGTGGCTGGGTTTGGGTGCGGCGACGGTGGCACTGCCGGCCTGCGCGACGACGCCCTTCGGCGCGCACCGGCGCAAGCCGAACATCGTGTTCATCCTGATCGACGATATGGGCTACAGCGACCTGCCCTGCTACGGCCACCGCTTCCACGAAACGCCCGTCATCGACCGCCTGGCCCGGGAAGGGATGCGATTCACCGACGCCTAC
>JAFGCA010000742.1 GCA_016932895.1 Sedimentisphaerales bacterium
GAAGAAGAAGGCCGGCGGAAGAGGCAAGAAGGGCAGCAGAACGCCCAAATAAACGGTGACTGTCCCTAGTTATTCTAGTTATTAGTGACTGTCCCTAGTTATTTAGTTATTTAGTTATTCTTGATGATTTCGGTGGGCGTAAGGCGGGGGATATCCGCTCGATGTCATAAGCCCTTTCGGCGTCTCGCGTTGCGCGCTGAGAGGGTTGTGCCTCTCGGCCTTTCTTGACATACCGAGAGTAGCACCTCCTGACGGAGGAGCCACCTGGATGATTATCAGACTATGGGATAGCTTGACTTGCCGGGGGGCTGGGTCTGCCACCCGTTCAAGAGTGGAGTGGCACGCATTGCGGTTGGCCATGTTTCCGTCATACACTCTCTGAACATGAATCAGAAGACATCTTCCTGTAACCAGCAATCGAGTCCCGCACGCATCGCGAAGTCCCGCGGTTCGATATGGTTGCTTGTCGCATTCTCCGCCGTCAATGCTTTCGGCGTGACGTTGGCCGTCAATGGCCGATGGGGCGAGCTGCACTTCCCATGCGTGTTGGGCGCCTCGACGGGTTTTGTGCTGGTCGCGCTTGCCGCCGGCGGGTTGCACTCCGGTTATGGGCGGTTCATCCTGGCCGGGCTGGCCGCCTTCTGGTGCGGCGACGTGATCGGGGGGCATCATTACCTCATTGGAATGGTCGCGTTCGGGCTCGGACATGCCCTGTTTGTCTGTGCGTTCGCCGCAAAAGGCATTGCGTGGAAGCGTTTTGTGATGGCCCTGGCGCCCGTTGCCCTTGTCCTCGCCGCGATCCTCCGATATCTTCTGCCCCACATTGGGCCAACCGTCGATGTCGTGGCCGTGTGCGCCTATGCTTGCATGATCAGTGTGGTGGTGTTGGCGGCATTCGGGGCGTTGGGAAGACCTGCGGGGCGTATCGCTCTGGCCGCCGCGGTGCTCATCTATGTTTCAGACATTCTCGTAGCGCGCTGGCGATACGTCGATCTCGCGCCCCTCAACGGCTACATCTGCTATCCTCTGTACTACGCCGCCTGCCTCATGCTCGGGATGAGCGTATCTGCGCGGACACGCTGCAGGCTCTCGCCCTTCATCGCCCGCTGACTCCCGGACGTGTGCCGAGAATGCAGGCAGAACCTGTGGCGAAGAGCCCTTCAGAACAGAAGCCTCGCCCCGTGGATGTCACCGTCCACGAGGCGAGGCCAGTCATTGTTGATGAGGTCTGGTGGGTAGTGATGCTAGTCCACTGCCCAGCAGCCCATGTCGTCATACGGCTCGACGTCGGGCGTAACAATGATCTCGGTCGTGTACGTCTGGGAGCCGAGGTCCGCCTCGACGAAGTAAGCCGTCCACCCCTGGGCCGGAGGCGGGCAATAGCCGACGTAGGTGCCGTTGGGCTGCTGCGTCAGTTCCGAACTCGTGTAGATGGGGCCGACGGTTTCCAGGCGGAAGTCGCGGGCGTTCGGGTTCGTGGCCTGCCAGAGCTTGACGGAATCCGGAGTCGTGGATGCCACCACGATAAGGGCGCCGCTGGCGTCGATTGTCCAGTCAATGTACGGATTCTGGTTTCCGTGCACCGTGTTGTATCCCCAACTCAGGACCTCCAAGAGCGTGTTGTAGTCGTCGAGCACGCCGTCCATGTAGTGGTCCTTGTTCGGGAAGTAGCGAAGCCGCATGTCGTCCCAATTGGGCAGGTCATGCAGATAGAACCGCGAGGAATCCGGCAGGAAGAACTGGTCGCCGGACGCGTTCGCGATTAGCATCGGCATGGTGTACCTGTCGATGAAGCTGTAGGGATCCACGATATTCTGCAGATCCTGGGCGAGCGGATCGTTCGCTGCGCGACAGAACAAATCAAAGTCGACGTAATCCTGAATGGCGGGCGAGTACTCCCCGTAGGACTCCCAATGATGCTCCACCTGCTGGTCCAACTTGAACACATCGATTACAAGCGGCACGACCGCCTTGATGCGCGGGTCGACGGCCGCCGTAAGCCACGTGGTCCAGCCGCGCTTCGAGGCCCCAAGCACGATGAACTGATCCGCCGTCTTGACATGCATCTGGCAGAGGTTCATGCCCTTCACCGCCGCCTTGACCATCGCGCAGTGGACAGGCCACGTCCAGTCGCCGGTGACAAGGCACTTGTCCAGACTGTATGCGAGGATCTCGTCCTCCGTTCGCTTGTTGTTCACTTCGTCCGTGAAATACAGCGGCTGATTCGGCACCTGATCGATCTGCGCATAGCACGAACCGAGCGCAATCGCCACCAAGGCAAACGTGCTGTCAGGATCCGAGTACTTGATCGGGTTCGAGCCGCCATTGATCAGGTACAGCACCTCGTCGCCATGGAACCAGGGCTTCACCATGCTGAAGTCATGCTCCCAAAGGGGACGGTCCACGTCCGCGGTTGTTCGCCAGGTCTGGGAGACGATGGTGTACTGGTATCCGTCCCAGCCGACGTGCCCGTCGATGTCGCCCTTGATATACTGCGTGCTGGCGTCGTACGCGCCAACATACTCGACGAGCGCGTTTTCCGACAGCCCGGTTGTCGCAGGACGAAAGACGGCGCATGCCCATTTGTCGCTGGTTGAGCGGAAGCTGAACGAACTGGGCTTCCCCGCGAAGTCGCCTTCCCAGTGGGAGAAGACCCACCCCGATGCCGGAACGGCCGACACGTAGACCTTCTTGTAGTAGAAGTAATAGTGAGATGACACTGCCGGGCTGACGGTTCCCTCGCCGATCTGCGTCATCGTGAGGTAGTTTGCGTCGGCGGAGGACGCACAGAGAAGAATGGCGAGCCCCGCGAAGACAATCACTGTCGGTTTCATTGAGTGTTCTCCCCGTTGTTCCCTCGTTGCTTCACACACATACCGCAGAAGATGTGTCGCCAGATTTGCCTTGATCCCCCCTTTCTAGACAGCCTAAGGCTGCGGCCTCGCTTAGGTGGAAGACGGCCCGTGTCGAGGCGGCTGCTGAACCAATGCGCGGATATCCCCTCCCTCACCAGCACAAACTGCCGCAACACCCCGATCCCCATACTAACATGCCCGAATTCTCATGTTAGTACCTTGTATACACCAAAGTCTGCGAATATGCAATCAAAAACAGGTCCTTCCGAATCAAGTCTGAAACCAACTGATGGCGCCCCGGCGCAAGCCATTATCTGACAAGATGTTAGGGTGCCCCGGCGCACGCTTCAAGCCGCGGCCGGCTTGGCCGGCTGCAATGCACAGTCACCGAGGGCTCCTTGGCTGGCACCCCCCCGATTGCGGCCCTATTCGCGGGGAGGCTCTTGGACAGGATTTGCTGGACCGAGAAGACCGCTCGTACCGCTCATCCTGTGAATCTCGTCAACCTGCCAACCTCCCATCTTCTTCTAGACGCTTTCGTGCCCGAGATTCACCGCTGTGCGAGAGGAACGCGTTGTCATTGGTGTCAGCGCTCCAGTTGTTTTCCTTGACCCGCTACCGTGTCAGTATGTAACCTGATCTCGAACCGGTCGTTCGGCGCAGCCTCTGAAAGGGACTTGACTCATCGAAGTGTGGAAAGGCGGGAGAGATGAAGCGGAACACGGCCATCTTGGTTTTTGTCGTCGTCGTCGTTGTTGGCCTCGTAGGGATCGAGATGTGGCGGTCTGGCTCCCCAGAAGAGCCGCCGCCGGAACCGAAAGAAGCGGGGGTGAACGGCCCCGAGGCGCCCGCCGTTTCTCCTCCGCTAGAGCCGGCGGTCGAAGCGCGTGAACCACTCGAGCCCCAGCAACCGGCCGCCGCTCCCGAGGGAGTGGTTCAGGTGCCGATCGAGGAAGCGCCCCCGGACCCTGATGACCCCTTCGGAGGGAAACCCATCACAATAGAGACGCTCACCGGCTGCAAGGAGATACAGAAGTTCGGCGACAAGCAACTCATCATCGAGTATGCGCCGAACGGCGAGTGGAAGATCAACGGTATCGTGCGCGCGAAGTGGACGATCGAAGGGAGCCGCGTCAAGATCTACAGAGATGACACGGACGAGGTGCACTACATTGATATCGTGGGCAATAGTTTGGTCTACCAAGGCAACGAGGTCAATATGACCCGATAGATGCTCTAGCGGGGCGGGGTTCGGCGCGCTGGGAAGCGCGACGCGACCTTTGGGTATGGTACTTTCCTTGTCTGAGGCAACGATGACCTTTCAGATACATTTATGGTTCGTCACAAGAATCTGTGCAGTGAATTGGTTGATGAGCATGAGCTAAGTCCCGTATTACCAAGGTTGTC
>JAFGCA010000743.1 GCA_016932895.1 Sedimentisphaerales bacterium
CTCCAGGGCGGCGACATTCGTTTGCAGATCGGCTATCCCGGCCTCCATCTCGGCGATCTGCCGGCTTCGCTCCTGGGCGGTCGCGGGAACCGCCAGAGCCAGAAGCAACAGCGGAATCCACCTTCCGAACCCGCGCGTGGATCCGGCGAGACTCCGGATGCGTCCGCGATGCTCAACGACGTGTGCAATCATCTTCGATCCTCCAGAGTCTCGAGCGACGGGAAGAACGGTCGCGTCCGGATCTCCGCGACCCGCCATAGGCCGTCCGCATGCCGCCATAGAAGGTCGGCGATAAACTCGTCGGTCTCCGCTTCGATGTCCGGGACTTTGAGCCAGGCGCGGGCGCGCCCCGTCTCGCCGTGGACTTCCGCGGAGAGGACCCTGAACTCGAAGCGGGCGGTCTCCAAGTCCATCGGCGCCTGCATCGCAAGGTCCGCGGTCACGAACTGCGCAACGCGACCGCCGGCGCCCGCAGCCAGCGAGTGAAGAAACTCGCCGGTGCGCTGACGCACGGCGGATGCTTCAGGGCCTTGCGAGAGCTTCTCGCACGCCTGTTTGAGGATCTGTCGCGCCGGTTCTCCCGCGGCCAGATCGAGCGCCGTGCATCCCGCGTGCGTACGTGCATTCGCATAGGCGCCGCCGGCGAGCAGGCCGGCGACGGCCTCTGCGCGTCCGAACGACGCGGCCAGATGCAGCGGCGTCGCGCCGCGCTCATCGGCCATGTCCACCGCCGCCCCCCGTTCGCACAGGAGCCGGATCATCTCCACGCGTCCGGCGGCGGCGGCCAGATGCAGCGGGGTGCGGCCCTGCATGTCGGTGGCCTCCAGCACCTGCCGGCGCGCCAGGTATGCTTCGAAGGACGGCCGCGAGGCCACGTCGCCTGCGGCGCCCTTCTGCTGCGAGCCGTACTCCGGACTGAACAGATTCAGCGGCCGCCCACCCGTGACATCGATCTCCACCGGCGCCTGGGATGGCGGTCCTGCCGCCAGCAACTCCTCGGCGGCTTCGACGTGTCCACCGGCCGCCGCAAGGTGCAGCGGCGTACGGCCGGCGCCGTCGCGCAACGTCGGGTCGGCGCCCTGCGCCATCAAAGTGCGGATGCGGTCCGCAGCGCCCGCGGCGGCCGCGGCCAGTAACCCCTCGTCCCGATCCGCGCCTGCCGACAGGGTCGCGGACGGCGGGCCGGCGGACGTATCTACGCGTTGCGACGCCGGATCGGCCGTCGCGGCCGGACCGCTGGAGAAATGCCGTACGCGGCCCATGTACTGACAGGCCACGCGAGTGAATTCGTCCGCTGCACGCAGATCGACGATCACGGGATGCTCGAACCCGGCGCGAAGCTGAATCTCCTCGCAACCGACGTCCATTTGGACGAGCTCGCGTGACTGTGACGCCCCAAACCGAAGTGTCGTGCTTCGCACAAACGGCTCGGGCTCTCGCGCGGCGGCGCCGGGTGACGCCGCCCACACCGGTTGCCCATCCGGATGAAAGAGACGCAGCTCGACATGCGCATCGGCCGCGACGGCCGGCTGGCGTGCGATTGTCGCCGAGACGTGGATCCGCGGCGCCGCCCACGTGCTCGGCCGCCGGGGGTCGTCGCCCATGCCGGCGACGTTGCGCTCCGGCCCGTTGCTCACGTTGGTCTCGGTGACAAGATCCACCAGATGCAGACCGCCGGCTGCGGGATCTTGGTCGCCCGGCGGATAGGCGATGCGTTGCTCGATGCTCGCATGCAATCCGCCGCAGCGTACTCGCAGGGTGGCTCGCAGCGGGTGCTGCCGGTTCGCCGGCAGATCGAGCACGCCCTCCGGCACCAGGAAACGCGACGGGTTCCAGTAGGCGGGGTCGAAGCGGACACGATCCTGGCCGGTGAGGCGGAAGTGGCCGGCGCCATCGCGCCAGGCGGCCGGCGCAGCGGCGACGGCACGCACCGGATTCCCCGCGGCGTCGCGCAATTCGAGTTCCAGGTCGAGCTGCGCGTCCATCAGGCCGCGTCCCTTGATCACCGCGCAGAGGGTCGGAGCCGGGCGGCCGTTCCAGGCGCCGCTGCGGTCGATCCACAGCCGTTCGATACAGAGCAGCCGCGGCGCCGGCGGCTCGGCGACGGCCGGGACCTGTGCGACGACGGGGACACAGGTGCTCGCAAGGATGACTGTCCCGAGTGTCAGGCCCCGCAACCAGGCCAGGTGGAGCATGGCAATCTCCTTCTCCGTCATGAGCGGATCGTACCCGTTCAGCGAGTGGATCGGCCGATGCGATCGGCGGTCTATCGCCATTGTCCTGTTGTCCCCGATCCGATGCAAGGACTTTTTGCACACTCCGGCGCGGGCGGATACGGCCTCCTCGTGGGGGAGCGTCTTGGCAATCCGGCCGCACCCGATTCAGGGGGATGTAGACACTTGAAATCCTGGCCCGGTTGTCGGACAATGGCGCCGTCGGGGATCCGACACGTCACGGAGGGTTCGCCAACGCGACCCGCGCCGGGAATCCGAATCGCCATGAGCGACGTAACACGCATTCTGAACGCCATCGAGCGGGGCGACGCGGGGGCTGCGGATGAACTCTTGCCGCTGGTCTATCACGAGCTGCGCCTGCTGGCCGCCCAGAGACTGTCGCACGAGCCGCCGGGCCAGACCCTCCAGGCCACCGCGCTGGTGCATGAGGCGTACCTCCGTCTGGTCGGACTGGAGAATCCAACGTGGCGGAGCAAGAACCATTTCTTCGTCGCCGCCGCGGAGGCCATGAGACGAATCCTGATCGACCAGGCCCGTCACAAAAGGAGTCTCAAGCACGGCGGAAACCGCGAACGGGTCCCGCTGGACGAGACCGTCCGCGCCACGGAGGCCCAGCGGCTGTCCGACGATCTGGTCGACCTGGACGAGGCCCTGGAGAAGCTGTCCCGGCAGGACCGCGTGAAGGCGGATCTGGTCAAGCTCCGGTACTTCGCGGGCCTGACGGGCGAGCAGGCGGCCGCGGCACTGGGCCTTTCCCATGCGACCGCCGAACGGTACTGGGACTACGCCAGTTCATGGCTCCGCCTGGAAATCCACACCCGCCGCCAGAGCCGGGAACGCTGAAATTTCTTTCCGAATTCGCCCGTTTCCTGAGGGAATTCGCGCGTCCGTTTGCGCTTCTGTAGATAGTGGCCGTTTGAGAGACAATCGATGGCAAGAGAACTCCAAGACGAAGAGACGCTCTACTACGCCGCCCTCCGCCGGCCTCCTGGGGAACGCATCGCTTTTCTCAGGGCCGCCTGTGGTGAGGATGCGGAACTCCTGGAGCGGATCGAGTCGCTGCTGGCGATTCGCGACGCCCAGGGCAACTTCCTCGAATCGCCCCCGTTCATCGAGCAGCCGCCGATGAGCACGGCGCCCTGTGAAGGCCCCGGAACCGTCATCGGGAGATACAAACTGCTGGAGAGAATCGGCGAAGGCGGGATGGCGGTGGTCTACATGGCCGAGCAGGAGCAGCCCATCCGACGGAAGGTCGCTCTCAAGATCATCAAGCTGGGCATGGATACGCGGCAGGTGATCGCCCGCTTTGACGCGGAAAGGCAGGCGCTGGCTCTCATGGACCATCCGGGCATCGCCAAGGTGCACGATGCGGGGGCCACCGAGACCGGGCGGCCCTACTTCGTCATGGAGCTGGTCCGCGGCGTCTCCATGACCGAATACTGCGACCGAAACCATCTGGACACCAAGGACCGGCTGGAGTTGTTCACCCAGGTCTGCCACGCCGTGCAGCACGCCCATCAGAAAGGCATCATCCATCGCGATCTCAAGCCTTCCAACGTGATGGTCGCGCACTACGACGGCAGGCCGGTCCCCAAGGTGATCGATTTCGGCATTGCCAAGGCCACGAACCAGCGCCTGACGGAAAAGACCCTCTTCACCCGCTATGCCCAAATTATCGGCACACCCGCCTACATGAGCCCGGAGCAGGCGGAACTCAGCGCCCTGGACGTCGACACCCGCTCGGACATCTACTCGCTGGGCGTGCTGCTCTACGAATTGCTCACCGGGACCACGCCGTTCAGCGAGCAGGAGCTTCGCAAGGCCGGCTACGCCGAGATGCAGAGGGTCATCCGAGAACAGGAGCCCGTCAAACCCTCGACGAAGATCAGCACCCTGGGCGACACGTCGACCGAGATCGCCGAACGCCGCGGCTGCACACCCGATCTTCTCAGAAGGGCCATCCGGGGCGATCTCGACTGGATCGTCATGAAGTCGCTGGAGAAGGACCGCGCCCGGCGCTACGAGTCGGTCAGCGAGTTGACGGCTGATATCAAGCGGCATCTGGCCAATGAGCCTGTACTGGCCGGTGCGCCGAGCGCATGGTATCGCATGAGGAAGTTCGTGCAACGCCGTCGTACCCTGGTGAGGGTGGTCCTGGCCGTCAGCGTCGCCTTGCTCATCGGATTGGTCGTCAGCACGTCGCTCTACCTTCGCGTCAAGCGAGCCACGGCGATGGTCGCGACCCTGGATCAGCAGATAGAAATCGACCGACGGCTGACCACGGCGCAGCGACTCTATGCGGAGGGCCGCTACGGCGCGGCGTGGGCCCAGATGCGAGACCGCGAGGCGGACTGGACGACGAGTTGTAAGGCTCAACTCCTGTACGCGCAGATCCTGTCCGATCTGGGACGCACGGAAGATGCACGGGCACGTTTGGAGCAGCTTGTCGATGCCGACTCCGAGACGGCCGGCGCCGCGCACGGTCTGCTGGCGCGTCTTTGTCGATCGACCGACCCGGTGAAGTCGACTGACCACCGCCTGTGGGCAGAGAGGTTGCTGCCTCACACTGCCAATGGGTATGCTCTACGCGCCATCACGGCGGCAACGCCGGCTGAGGCATTGCGATGGTTAAATGAGGCTCTGCAGATCGATCCAGGCCACCACGCGTCACGCCAGGCGCGCGCGTTGGTACACTATGGACGGCGTGACCATGCCAGCATGCTACGCGACGCAGAGGCGGTCATTGCCTTGCGCCCGAAAGATTCTCTCGGCTACGCGCTCCGAGCGCTGGCCCACCGGGGGTCAAGTGCGTTGCCGGAGGCGCTGTCCGACCAGACTCGAGCTATCGAACTGTGCGAAGTGAAGAGTGAACTGGCGCCCCTGTTGGACCATCGCCAGGAGACCTATTGGCGCATGGGGGACTATCGTGCCGCTTTGCAGGATGCGCAGCGATGCGTAGACCTTGCCCCCGACACGCTCGAGTACCACGCGTCGTTGGGCAGGGTACTCTTCAAGCTTGAACAGTACGACGCATCTGAACGGGAATTCGCACGATTACAGGGACGGGACGCCTTGTGGCAAGCCGTGAGAACAATGATTGGCTGTGCCTTTGAAACCGCCGGCGCGGGAGAGCCGGTGGAAATCCCGGAGAGCTTGGCTAAGACGTGGCCCTTCCTACACATGCCCAAGTACGTTCACCTGCACGCGCAGTTGTCGCAGAAGGCCGTCCCTTTGGTGCGGGGGAGCTTTGACATATCGTCCTGGTCGCCGGACGGCAAGTACCTGGCCTACGCGCGATCCGAGCTATGTGGCTGGGGTGATGACGTGTTGGAGACGACAGGCTCGCAGAGCCCCGTCGAAGCCAGGGGAATCGAAATTCTTGATCTCGCGTCCGGCGAGACACGCCTCCTGGCAACCTCCGGTGGCGGTCCTGCCTGGTCGCCGGACGGTCGCTACATCGCCTACGTTCGTGCCGGCGGCATGCTGGCAGGGCCGGCCTCCGAGATATGGTTGATTCCGGCCCAGGGCGGCGAGCCGAGACGCCTGGCGCAGGGCGCGCATCCGAATTGGACGAACCGCTCCACGCGTCTGTACTACCACTCGCGCAGCGACGAAGCGGTCTACTGCATCGACGTCGCGGCTCCTGAGGCCAAACCGACGTATATCGCCGATTGTCCGGGTTGGTATCCGCAGGTGTCACCGGATGAGCGCCATTTGGCCTATGCCGTCAACGGTGAATTGACCGTAATCGACCTCACCTCCGGGGGGACTGTCGTTCACTGGGTCGTGCCCGGCCCCGAGCCCTATTGCTGTGTGCGCTGGTCTCCCGACGGCAAGGAGATCAGTGTCAGTTCATTGGGGCTGCGCGACCATTGCTCGGGTTTGTGGATCTTCGACTTCGAACGTCGGCAAGGATGGCATCTTCTCGATTCCGAAGCCATCAGTTGCAATTGGTCCAGAGACCGATCGCGTATCGCACTCGATCTGGCTTTCCCCGTGAGCCAGATCTGGACGGCTCAGGTAGATCCGAACCTGCCCACCTGGCAAGCGCTGGCGCCGCTCCAGACGCGAGGCGAGTACCTTCGCAGTCAATGGCCCAGGTTCGTGGCATCGTATGCCCGGGCCTGGTCGTCCCGCAAGCCGTTTGTCCTGGACAATCTACGGGCGGTCGGGGTGAATCAGTACGAACACGGGCAGTACGAGGATGCACTTTGGACCCTCCAACGGGTGGCAGAAATCCCGGTTGCCCATGGCGCTGCGCCCGATGCTGAAGCGCTGGCCCATGTGGACGCGATCCGGCATCAGCTTGGCCGGCGCGACGAGGAGGACTGATATGTAGAGACGGCATGCGGTCGACGTCACGACGACGGAGAAGGGAGTTTGGAGAATTCCCCAGATGATAGTTGTTGCGCAGATGGTCTGCGCTCACGCAGACTACGACGCTCGTTTGTCGTGTGTCATAACCCTCGGTAGGGTAAGAAAGGAAGGTGGAAACATGAGACTTGTGGATGAGGTTCGAGCCAGCATCGTGTGGTGTGTACTTGCCATAGGCTCATTTCTGCTTGCTGGCGGCGGGGCTTGTACAAGTCAAGCGGCCGTCACCGTCGGTCCAGGGACGGACTACGACTTCAGCACGATACAGGCAGCGATCGACGCCGCTGACAATGGCGACGTGGTGCTGGTGGCGCCCGGGGAGTATGTCATTGCCGTGCCGATTACCTTTCGCGGTAAAGCCATTACAGTCCGATCTGAAACCGGGCCGGATCAGACCGTCATTCGGATGGTCGCGCCGAATGATCCCAAGCGTGCCAGTGTGGTGGTCTTTGAGAACGACGAGACGCCCGCATCTGTTTTGGAGGGATTCACGCTGACGGGAGGCAGAGGCTGCCGGAGCACAGACCCGTCCACGTCTGCCGCCAGTGGATTGGCGGGCGGAGGGATTGCGATGATTGGGTCGTCCGCAACCGTCGTCGCCTGCATTATTACCAAGAACACGGCGGATACCGGCGGTGGCATGGACGCTTCCTACAGGTCTGCGCCGGTGTTGACGGACTGTATCATCAGAGAGAATTCGGTCCTGGGGTCAGGTGGTGGAATCTGCTGCTGGGATAACTCGTCTCTGACCATGACAGAGTGCCTCGTTGAGCGCAACTCAGCTCCCGGAACGACAATGTACGTGAATGGAAACGGCGGCGGGATATTCTGTGGGCAGAGATCCGAACTGAAGATGACCAACTGCAATATCTCGGAGAACTCAGCGGGAATAAATGGCGCCGGATTGTCGTGTCAATTCAACTCGGTTGTGACTATGACCAACTGCTCGATCACAAACAACACATCGGGAAGATGGAGCGCCGGTCTGGGCTCCGGGCATTGCTTGATCACGTTGACCAATTGTATCATTGCCGACAACTCAGCGAATGCCTACTGCGGAGGTATAGAGACCGGGTTCCAGGACTCTTCACTGACTATTCGAAACTGCACGATTGTGGCAAACAGCGCGGGACAGTGGGGTGGAGGGATCATCTGTTGGGCCGGCGCCTCGTGCACGGTCACGAATAGCATCCTCTGGGACAATGTGGCTCCGAGCGGCCGAGAGGTCTACTTGCAGCAAAGTCCTTCCGTATTTCACGTTGCCTATAGCAATGTGAGCGGGGGCTCAAGTGGGGTTTATGTGGGTACTGGCAGTATCGACTGGGGCGAGGGCAATATCGATGCCAACCCATGCTTTGCCGAGGTCGCCCATTGGGGCGATGTCAATAACCCCAATCCTGTCGTTGGACCTGACGATCCCAATGCTGTCTGGATAGAGTGGGATTACCACCTGAAATCCGAGGTAGGTAGGTGGGATCCTCGCAACGACAGTTGGGTCGTGGATGAGATAACCAGCCCCTGTATCGACCGCGGCGATCCCAACAGCCCGATCGGCGATGAGGCGGACCCGAACGGTGGGTGTGTGAATATGGGCGCCTACGGTGGAACCCAAGAAGCCAGTATGTCCATCGGGATGCTGCCGCCATTACCGCCGCTGGCCCACTGGAAGTTGGACGAAGGTGAAGGCTATATCGCCTCCGATGCAATAGGTGAAAATGATGGGACTCTGATTGGAGATCCGACTTGGCGTCCCGGTCAAGGTGCAATCAACGGTGCGCTTGAGTTTGACGGTGCGGATGACGCCGTTGCGGCGGCCTTTGTTCTGGATCCCGCCTACAATTCCTTCAGCGTCTTGGCATGGGTCAAGGACGGCGCCCCCGGTCAAGTCATTGTCTCTCAAGAAGGGGGGACGGATTGGTTGCTGGCCGATGCCGACTTCGGAAACCTGCAGACAACTCTCTCCAAGCCGGGAACCAGCGGCCGCAAAGCCACCCCGCCGGAGCCTCCTTTGACCTCGAAGGTTGCGATCACTGACGGCAACTGGCATCGAATTGGTTTCACCTGGGATGGAAACTGCCGACGGCTGTACGTGGATGATGCGCTTGTGGCCGAAGATACACAATCCAGTCTGGCAAGCAGTTCCGGCGGTTTGCATATCGGCTGCGGCAGTGACATGACGCCAGGCACCTTCTGGAAGGGCTTGATTGACGACGTGCGCGTGTACAACTACGCCGTGAGTGAACCAAGATAACGGCCCTTTGCAGCAATCTGAAACGGCAACAATAGAGGTGGACTGAAATGACGTTGCAGAGAGCACCCCCGCCGTATTATAGATCCAAGAGTCGTACTGTTGCCGCCATTTCTGGAACATTTGAGACGAAGGAGGATCGAAAATGTGTTCAGTAGATAGAAATACTCTGGTTCTTTCTCTGGTCGTGGTTGCACTGGCCGGGTTTCTTGGCACCGCCGCGGCCGACACGGAGGCGAACAAAGCGTCCTATCGCCGCGTCAATCAGGAGGCGTGGAGCCAGGGGCAACTGGCCGTGGTGGACGAGTGCGTAGCCGCGGGCTACGTCTATCATGAGCCGGCCCTGGGCGAGGTTCATGGCCCTGAGGGCCTCAAACAGACCATCATGGCGTATCGTACGGCCTACCCCGATCTACAGTTCACGATCGAAGACCTGATCGCCGAGGGCGATTTGGTCGCGCTGCGATGGTCGGCCGCCGGCACGCAAAAGGGCGAACTGATGGGCATCCCCGCCACGGGCCTGGCCACGACAACCGTCGGTATCAACCTGGCCCGGTTCGACGCGGACGGCAAGATCGTCGAAGAGTGGTGCAGTTGGGATGTGCTGGGCCTGATGCAGCAACTGGGCGTTGCCGCGCCCCCTCGTCCCGGGCCGGAATTCTACCTCTGGGACGCCCCGTCGGACATCACCGGCGACGCGGGCGACCCCGTGACCAACAAGCTGCTGGTCCTGCGTGTCAAGTCCCAGTTCTGGAACGGCAAGGACATCGCCGGGCTGGACGAGACCCATCACGCCAACGCCCTCGGCCACGATGTCAGTTTCCCCGCGCAACCGGGCTACGACTCCTACCGGCAGGGCTGCCTGGCGTACCAGATGGCCTTCCCCGATCTCCATCACACGACGGATACCATCCTTGCCGAGGGCGACAAGGTGGTCGTTCGCTGGACAGGCACCGGCACACAGCAAGGCGAGCTGATCGGCATCCCGGCCTCCGGCAAGCCCGTCAAGTTCACCGGAATCACCATCTATCGCATCGCGGACGGCAAGATCGCCGAATCATGGTGGGCATACGACGCCTTCGGCCTGGTGCAACAGATCACGTCGCCGCCGGAGTATTCGCCGGTTGGCACCTGGCTCGTCTCGTCGCCGACGCCTGCGGGGAACATTCTCCTGCTGCACAGTATCCACCCCGAGGACGACAGCGGGATGAGTTTCGGCGGATTCTGCAAGCAGGTGAACAACAACCCTACGTTCTTCGGGATGATCCCTGAGGGGGAAGGTGGAGTCGATATCTGGGCGAGCAAGACACGGCGAACTGGGCCTAACACCTACCAGACCACCCTGCTGTACTACGTGACCAAGCAGGGGCAAGGGCCCCTGGAGGAGACAGTCGCGATCGGCGTCGTCGATTGCCATTGGACCATCACCGGCCCGGATACGAACGAAGGGCAAGCCACGATCAGCATCTACCTGGCAGCCCAGGATGCCGATGCCGACGGTCTGCCCGACGAAGGCCAGGAGCCGACCATCTGCGCGCCGTTCGTCGTCACGAGCAGGCGGATGGGACACATGCCCGGCTGCGTACCCGAACCCATGCCGGAGGTCCCCACGCCGTAGCAGGCTTCCGCATGCGAAGACACGTGCGCAGGGCTGCACTCCGGTCGGGGCCCTGCGCACCCAGTTCGCCGTCGCCGGCCGCACCGTGAGAGGAGACTGAACGAGACGGCACAGCGCGAGGGGCTGTAGGCCGATTACAGCCCCTCGCCTCTGTGCATTCCTCGCAGTGTCCCCGGCACAGGACGGGCAGCCGCCGGACTCAATGAGGGAGAATTTGCATGAGCGCTTCATCAGGACGGCGTGTCTTTCTCGCATCGGGATCCCGCCCGATACGAGACACCCTTGCCAGTATCCTCGCCCCGTACGCCGTCACATTCGTACACGGGACCTCGGTGGAAGACTGTCGCCAATCCCGACAGGCGGAAGGCTGCGACCTGCTGATCGTCGACCTCGACGGACAGACCACGCAGGGTCTGCAATTACTGGCGGAATGGGAGCAGACGTTGCCGCATATCCCCAAGCTCGCGATCGTCGATCGTGGCGCGATATCGACGGCCGTTCAGGCCATCAAAGCCGGCGCCGCCGATTGTATCGAGAAGCCTGTCGTCGCCGGCCGGGTACTCCCGGTGTTCGACGGCCTTTTCCGTGTGATCGACTCGAATAACCGCAAGGCCGAGCCCGTCCTGACGAATGCGGAAGCCGCCGTGCTGCATCTGGTCCTCCAGGGAAGGACCAGCCGCGAGATCGCCCATGTACTGCATCGATCACCCAGGACCATCGACGTCCACCGCAAGAGCATCAGACGCAAACTGGGGGCCTCCTGCCTGGCCGATCTGGTGAAGGAAGCGGCCAAGAGGGGTTTTTTCGACCGACCGGACTGACGGATCGCGTGCCGGGTGCATGACCGGCCATGCTGCCGCCCGAGCGACCGCCCTTGACATCCGGCCGCCCATCAGCGATAATCGATGGCAGTTGGCTGGGCCGCAGGGCACGCTAGTCCCGAGCGACGACACGCACGGCTTCGGGTCGCCGGTTCGCCCTGTCGCTGCCCCGCGAGGATTGCGATGCGCGGACGCGGGTCCGCAATCCCGGGGACAGCCGCCCACGGCCAGGAAACAAGAAGGGGGCCGGCCTCTCGGGCCACGGGAGTAGGTTGCCATGCGAACGAAAAGAGCCTTCACCCTGATCGAACTGCTCGTCGTCGTCTCCATCATCGCTCTCCTGATGGCCATCCTGATGCCCGCCCTGCTGCGGGCCAAGGAACTGGGCAAGCGGATGGTGTGCAGCAGCCACGTCCGCAGCCTGGGCCTGGCCAACGTCCTGTACGCGGACGACTCCGACGGCTGGTACGTGCCCATCATCTACCGCCCGCAGGGCAGCGGCAGCACCAGCCAGATCGGCTGGCCCTCCAACCAGCTCTTCCGCAAGCTGCTCGGCTACAAGGACGCGCAGGGCGAAGGCGAGAGCGACTGGCACGCCCCGAAGGAGTTCCGCTGCCCCAGCGATCTGGTCGGCATCCAGGAACGCCCGGACCGGCTGTACAGCAACTTCCTCAGCTACGGCGCCAACATCACCGACTGGTACTACTCCAACTGGTACGCCTTCGGCTACGCCGGCCACAAGAACACGACCGTCGCCTCGCCCGGCAGCAAGCTCTTCTTCAGCGAGAGCAACGACTGGTGGTTCTGGTGGAAGGGCGCCAACTACGTCGCCGGCTGGGACGTCCTCGGCCAGGACACCATCATGCCCTACAAGGACGTCGGCTGCGACGGACCCACCCTTTACCGCCACAGCGACGGCGTCAACATGGCCTTCTACGACGGCCACGTCGAGTACCGAAAGAAGGACAAAGTCTGGTCCCAGGAAGCCTGGGACGACGGCAGTCCCGGCATGTGGTCCACCTTCCGACACTGGCCCCCCACCGACGCCGAGCAAAAGCGCCTCCCGCACCCGTAGCGACGGGTGCCCCGTGATTGGTGACTTGTAGTACGGGCATCTTGCCCGTATTCGTGGCGAGGGCGGCCCGCCCTTGCGTGTCGCGGGCATCCTGCCCGCGCTCTTCCCTGCGCTTGTGCCGCCGCAGAGACGAACCGGGCCACGAGGGACGAGCGACGGATTCTCAACCGCGAAACACGCGAACGATGCGAAAGGAACCGTCTTCGGGCCACGGGTCACGAGCCACGGGTCACGGTTGAAGGGACGGCGGGATGAGGCGACAGCCGTAGGGTGGGGCTTGCCCCACCGCTCTTCTCTCCCGGCGCGGTCCGAATCACACCGATAGCTCGGTTCTCGCCCAGACGCCCAGCTCTTCCAACGCTTCCACGCTTCTACGCTTTCACGCTTCCACGCGGCGTCCCGCC
>JAFGCA010000013.1 GCA_016932895.1 Sedimentisphaerales bacterium
GTCATCTACGAGGCGCACGTCCGCGGCCTGACGATGCAGCACCCGGAGATCCCGGAGGAGCTCCGCGGGACGTACCTGGGCATCGCCTCGGAGTCCGCCATCGAGCATTTCGAGAGGCTCGGCATCAACGCGGTCGAACTGATGCCCGTGCATCATCGCGTCGACGACCGGCGCCTGGTCGACATGGGGCTGAACAACTATTGGGGCTACAATACGCTCGCGTTCTTCGCCCCGGACGCGCGGTACGCCTCGGCCGGAACCGGCACCGAGTCGGTGCGGGAGTTCAAGCGGATGGTCCACGGGCTGCACGCCCGGGGCATCGAAGTCATCCTCGACGTGGTCTACAACCACACGGGCGAGGGCGATCACCTGGGCCCGACGCTGTCGCTGCGGGGGATCGACAACGCCTCGTACTACCGGCTCGCGCAGGACAACCCGCGCTACTACACGGATTACACCGGCTGCGGCAACACGCTCAACATGCAGCACCCGCGCGTGTTGCAGTTGATCATGGACAGCTTGCGCTGCTGGGTTCTGGAGATGCACGTCGACGGGTTTCGCTTCGATCTGGCCAGCGCGCTGGCCCGGGCGCTGCACGAGGTGGACAAACTCGGGGCGTTTTTCGACGTGATCCACCAGGACCCGGTGCTTTCCCGGGTGAAACTGATCGCCGAGCCGTGGGACCTCGGCGAAGGCGGTTATCAGGTGGGGAACTTCCCGGTGGGGTGGAACGAATGGAACGGCAAGTACCGGGACGCGATCCGCCGCTTCTGGCGGGGCGACGGCGGCACGGTCTCGGAGTTTGCCACGCGGCTGTGCGGCAGCAGCGACCTGTACGAGTCGAGCAACCGGCGGCCGTACGCAAGCGTCAACTTCGTGACCGCGCACGATGGGTTCACGCTCGAGGACCTGGTCAGCTACAACGAGAAGCACAACGACGCCAACGGCGAGAACAATCGCGACGGCGACTCGAACAACCTCAGTTGGAATTGCGGCGTCGAAGGCCCTGCCGACGACGCGCAGGTGATCCAACTCCGGTGCCGGCAGAAGCGGAATTTCATGGCCACGCTGTTCCTTTCCCAGGGCGTCCCCATGCTCCGAGGCGGAGACGAGCTGGGGCACACCCAGGGGGGCAACAACAACGCCTATTGCCAGGACAACGAGACCAGTTGGCTGGACTGGAATCTGGATGAGCCGCGCAAGCAGTTCCTCGATTTCGTCTCGACGGTCATCGCCCTGAAGCGCGACCAGCCCGTGCTCCACCGGCCGAAGTTCCTCCACGGCAGACCCATCCGCGGCACGGACGTCAAGGACATGGTCTGGCTTGACGCCTCGGGCGACGAGATGGCCGACGCGGATTGGAACGCGGGCTTGCTGCGCTGCATCGGCGTGCGGCTGGCTGGTGACGCCATCAGCGAGGTCGACGAACGCGGCGAACGGCTCCACGGTGATACGCTGCTGCTTCTGCTCAACGCCGATAGCAACGAAATCGCGTTCACCCTGCCGTCGCCTGGACCCGAAGAACGTTGGGGACTCCTTTTCGACACGGCCGTGCATTCGCCGGCGCGAACCGAGTTCAGCCGGCCGGAACCGTACGCGCTTCAAGGCCGTTCCGTCGTGGTGCTCCGCCTCGTGTCCGAACGGGAGCAGGTCGAGTCGCGCGGGGATCTCCATTCCGCCGAGTGATGCGCCATGGCCCTGGAACACGATCTGGAGAACCAGCCACGAAGCTCGTACCTTTCGCTTCGACAGATGGGCTCGATTGAACCCCGGGAGTGATGGACCGCGATGGACGGTACGGATTTGCACCGCCTTGCCCGCCTCTACGGCGTCAACACGACGTACGTGCTCCAGTACGAGACGAATCCGGACAAGGGCCCTGCGAAGAAGGTGGACGCATGACCCGGGCCTGCCCCGCTTTTTCCTCCGACCCGTAATGCCTCCGAAAGAGGAGTGAGTACCGTCATGTCGTGTTTCACACGCACGTTGTTCGTCCTGCCTCTGGCGCTGGTGGCGTCCGTCTCCTGGGGCCAGGCCATCGATTTGAGCAATGCAGTGATCGTGTTGCGAGGAGACGCGCCCGCCTTGGCGACGGTGGCCACCGTGCTTGACGAAGAGATCAGCCGGCGAACGGGGCTCCACTCGGGCCGGGCCGAAGAGGTTCCGCCCGGCAGAGCGTGCATCGAGGTTGCCCTGTCGGCCGACGGCGGCCCCGGGGCGGAGGGATTCCGCCTCGATGCCGCTCCGGACGGCCGGGTCCGGCTCGTCGGAGCCGACGCCCGCGGCGCCTTGTTCGGCGCCGGCTACTTGCTGCGGAAGCTGGACTGGAAGAAGGGCGCGGTTTCGCTGCCCGGGCCGCTCTCGACGACCCAGAAGCCCCAATACGCGATTCGCGGCCATCAACTCGGCTACCGTGCGCGGGCGAACAGTTGGGACGCTTGGACGCCGGAGCAGTTCGATCAGTACATCCGCGAGCTGGCCCTGTTCGGCACAAACGCCATCGAGAACATCCCCTTCCAGGACGAGCAGCAGAGCCCACACTTCAAACTCAGCCGGCGCGACATGAACCGCAAGATGAGCGAGATCTGCGCGAGGTACGATCTGGCGTACTGGGTGTGGACGCCCGCCGACTTTGACTTGAAAGACGAAGCCAAGCGCGCCGCGGCGCTCGCGGCCCACGAGCGGCTCTACGCGGATTGTCCCCGCCTCGACGGCGTGTTCTTTCCCGGCGGCGATCCGGGCGATAACCACCCGCGCGACGTGATGCCCTTTCTCGAAGCGGTGTCCAAGCGGCTGTTGAAGCATCACCCCGACGCGCGGGTCTGGGTCTCGCCGCAGGGTTTCGACGGCGAGAAGCTCGACCTGATGTTTCGTTGGATCGACGAGCACAAGCCGGCGTGGCTGGGTGGCCTGGTGGGTGGCCCCGGAAGCCCGCCGCTGGATGGCCTGCGCAAGCGTCTGGA
>JAFGCA010000744.1 GCA_016932895.1 Sedimentisphaerales bacterium
GAAAAGGGCAAGGCCCAGGTGGAACGCTTCATGTTTCCCGGTGCACCGGGACAGCCCGTTCTCCTGGGCAATCTGGCCCGGGTCGAGGAACGAACCGTTCCCATCCAAATCACGCGGGAGGACAAACGCCGCGTCTCTAAAGTCTTTGCCAACCTGGCGTCCGACCTGCCGCTGGGAACGGCCGTGGATTCCCTGAGCGCGAAAATCGATGCCGACGCGTACTTTCCGCCCGGCTACGACTACGAGTTTACCGGGATATACGAGATGATGGGTGAGATGCAAGCCGAGTTCGGCGAGGCCATGCTCACGGCGGTGGTCCTGGTTATCCTGACGCTCGCGGCCATTCTGGAATCGTTCAAGCAGCCCTGGCTGATTCTGGTGACGCTGCCGCTGGCTCTGATTGGCGTACTCTGGGCCCTGGCGATTGGCGGCCAGAGCCTGGACACGTTCGTCATCCTCGGCATCGTGATGATGATCGGTATCGTGGTCAACAATGCGATTTTGATTATGGACCAGTTCAACGTGCACGTGGGCGAGGGGATTCCGCGTCATAAGGCCATGATCACCGCCGCCTGCGAGCGGTTTCGCCCGATCATCATGATTACGATGGCGGCTGTCCTGGGTATGTTGCCTCTGGCGCTGGGCCGGGGCATCGGCGCCGAGATGCGTAACGGCGTCGGCATCGCCTCGGTCGGCGGCATCCTGATCTCCGGCATTTTGACGCTGATTGTCATGCCCATTCTGTACGACCTGTTCACGCGAAAGAGCAAAAAGGCATAAGGCGGCGCGTTCCCGGACGAAGGCTGTATTTGCGGGCCGGCCCGGGTATAATGCCGGCATGAATTCCAGAGAACGAATGCAGGCGGCGATGAACCACGGCGAGCCGGATCGTGTCCCCGTCATGTGCCAGCTCTCACTGGGCCATTACTTCCTTCACTGTGACTTCAAACCGTCGGAGATCTGGTTCGACACGGAGACGTTCGTCCGGGCGTTGGTGAGGTTGCAGCAGAGATACCGATTCGACGGCATTCTGGTCAATCTTCCGGGCCGGCCGCCGGACTGGAGGCAGCGAATCGAATCGTACCAGGCGAGCGAGGCCGGCGAGCGGCTCCGCTGGAAATCGGGACTTGAAACAACCGTCCCGCCCGACGACAATGCCCAGACGTTCGGGGCGGACGCAGGCCCCCTGCCGCGGGCGGACTATACTTGCGTCGATCCGGCGGACCCGGCCGTGCAAAGAGTGCCGGGATACGTCTGGAACACCTGGCATGCGCCCGAGATCTGGGATATCGAGCCCGACGCGGATTTAGGGGACCCCGCCGCGTATCCCGCGTGGTTCACCGCCGCTCTGGAAGCGGTACAGCAACAGGCGCCCGGGGTCTCGGTGCACCCGGAGGTGTTCTCGCCTTTCACCCATCTCATGGAGCTCTTCGGCTACGAGCAGACGCTGATGGCGCTGATGGACGCCCCCGAGACGTGCCACAAGGCCCTGGCGACGTTCACCCGGACCGCGCTGGCGCAGGTTCAACTGTACGGCCGTCACAAGCCCGACGCCATTCTGGTCAGCTCCGCCTTTGCCGGAGCGGGATTCATCAGCCGCCAGATGTACAGGGAGTTTGTCGCACCCTATGAGAACGAAGTGTTCGAGGCCATCAACGCAACCGGCGCAACGTCCTACGTCCACACCTGCGGAGCCATCGGGGACCGCCTGGGTCTGATGGCCGAGACCGCAGTCGATGGGATCGACACCCTCGACCCTCCTCCGCTGGGGACGGTGGAGCTGGACGAGGCAAAGGCGGCCTACGGCTCACGGTTCTTCTTCAAGGGCAATCTCGACGCCGTCAACGAAATGCTCGAGGCCGACGATGCCACCTTCGACGAGGCCGTGAGAAACAGAATCCGCATCGGAACGCCCGGCGGCGGTTACATCTTGTCGTCGGCCTGCAGCGTGGCCCCACACGTCAAGCCCGCCAGGCTCACGAGGCTCGCCGAACTCGCCGAGACACTCGGGAGGTATGGTTGACCTTCGCATTGCATCCTCAACGACCGATGGTCCCCTGCGCCGACTGTCGGGGCAACCAGACCGTTGTCACGTACTCGCAGTTGATCACCTTTTCGACCAGATCGAGCGGCAGATAGTAGTACTGGTTGGAGGCCTCGAATCCGAGGCGCGGGTCGCGGCGCGTCAGCGTAAAAAGACGCTTGGCGTTCTCGATCTCGTCGGCCGTGATGGTCTTGACCGCTTCGATTTTCGTCTTCCTCTCGGACGGGCTCAACGGCTCGGACACAAGCGCATCGCGCGCCCGCACGAATCGAATCTGATTGGCGACGCTGCCAAAGTGCAGGGCCACCGCCTCGGCGACACCGAAGTCGCTGCGCGCGACGGCGCGCTGCCGAGGTCCGCTCGTCTTGGCCACCGCCTTCTCGAACGCAAACAGCCCTTCGCGCCAGCCCGTGGCCATCTTCTCGAACTGACGGGCCAGCACCTCCGGAGGATAGACCCCGCGCCAGCTCTCGACGTCATCGTAGGGAAAGCCGACCATCGTCGCACGGTATCTGGTGGGTGTGGGATATAAGAGATTGGCCGGACCGTACTGCGTGGGGCCTCTGTAAACGTACCGAATGTCAAAGGGATACTCCGAAAACGCCTGGCTGAACTGCGACCATGCCGCCACCACATCGTCGGCCGCGTCCACACCGTACCGGGTCTGCGCCAGTTCGGTCAGAGCCTGTTGTTTGGAAGGCGCGGGACGTCGCTGAAACTTGCCGGCCAGTTCCAGATTCGGCGACGGATACCCCCCCACCGTCCAACTCAACATGAGCCCGTCTACCCCCGTCTTTGTCAGGTTCTCGCAATGCTGCGCCACCAAGTCCATCGCCGGGATGTACGGCACCGCCGACAGCTCCCACGAACAATTCATCTGCACCTTGGCGATGGTCCTCAGCCCGCGCTGCCGGGCGAGCGCCCAATGCCTCGACGCCCTAGGGCCGGGGCCGACGGCCGACATCGAGTATTCCCCGACGGTCGCGGCCACACCGCCTCGCACAATCGGCTTGCCCCATTCACTGACGCTCATGAGATAAACGTCATCGGGTAGCGCCTTGATGATCTGTGAGGCCCAGTCCGGCCCGCCCCATCCGGCGGCGGTGCCGTCGGGCCAGCCCCAATCCCAGACGATGACCTTCGCTTTAGGGTTGCCCGCCCAAACGCCCGCTGCAATCGTGCGGTTGACCTCGGCAATGACCTCCGGACCGCTGCGTTTGGAACAACGCGGGCAGCCCGCCGCGTCCCGGCGGTGGCTGTAGCAATTAGTCAAATTCTCCGAGCCGGTGATCGTGAAAACGCCGCCCAGGCCCGGCACGCGCGCGAACACATAGCGCAACGACTCCTCCATCCACTGCCGGACCTCCGGCGCCGACGTACACAGCGCGAAGTGGTCCCCTTCCGCAACGCCCGTCAAATTCTCCCGGCCCTCAAAAAAGGTCGCCCGCATGGCCCGGGGCTCGTTCATGTACAGATACACATTGACGCCGTATCGGGCCGCTCGTTCCACCATCTTTTTGAGGTTGCTTAGGCGCGTCTCGTGGCCGGCACCGAACTCCGGAAAGACCGAGCTGGGAGCCAACTGACGCAGGACCACGTGCAGCCAGACGCCGTTGACGCCGAGCCGGGAAAGTCTCGCGAGCAAGGCGTCCGGGTACGGATCGAGCTGCGGATCGAGCAGCGGGTCACCGAAGACGCCGCAGTATGAATACAGGAAGCGAATGGGCCGCTCGCCGCTTTCGGCTTCGCGCCGGACCGAACGCGGCTGCTCTGCCGGCGGCATATCTCCCAAGAAATCGAACCTCGGCCGGGAAGGTTCGGAAAACGCCCCGCCGAAGTGCGCCGAGACGAGCGCCTTGATCTCCGCGCATCGCTTCCTTGCAGATGCGTCGGGTTCGGCATATCGCAAGATCGGGCAGGACGGCTTGAGAGAGCCCAGCTTGATCCAGAGGAAATCATCCTCCCGCAGCGCAAAAGCGAGCTTGCCCGCATCCCAGTCCAGCAGCGTCAGCAGTTGCTCGTAGGGCAGAATGTGCCAGTTGCGCCGAATGATGGAAATGTAGCCGCGCTGCTGATATTCAGCCGGCGGCTTCACGTGGGGCGGCAAACCCATCGAGAGCCCGATGTCTCGGACCTTCGCCGGCGTCGTCTCAAGGACGCGGGCCATTCTCTCCAGGGAAACCAATTCCCAGTTGCGCCAGACAAAGGCGTGCAGCCGGTCGGGAAAGTGGTCGAACTCCAGCGCCGCCGGCGCGCTGCCCCGCGGCAGTTCGTCGGCGCTTGCCGCTGTCACCCCGAACGGGCTCGCCGCACACACACAAAACAACACCACGCACTTCTTTACCATAGAGCCATCCTTCCAAGTTGCTCCTCCCATACCATCATAGAGCGGCCCGGCCGACTTGCAAGAAGTCGTCGGACCGCTGGCAAGAAACTTTGGCTATCGCATTCTTCAAACCAAGCGAGTACAATGCCTCGCGTATCGCAGGTCAACATCAGCCCTCTCGTGACAATGAAACGGAGGCATGCAGCAAGCCAATGGGACTCTTCACAAAACGAGGTGCGAAGCGGCGAGCGTACTCATTTTCAGCGAGGACGGCCATGAGAAAAATGTTGTTGGCGGCACTATGGGTAAGCCTGCTATGCGCATCGGCGCAGGGGGACGCCGACAGCGTAAAGCCCTGGTCCGTGGGCTACGCGGAAGCAGCCATCACGCCGGAGCCGGGCCAGGTCCAGATGTGCGGTTTTGGGCGCGAGCGATATGCCGACGGCGCCCTGGCGCCGCTGCTGGCCCAGGCCTTCGTCCTGCGCGACCAGCGTGGCAACACCGGGGTCCTCATCACCGCCGACATTCTCGACTTCGAGCGCGTCATGGTGGAAGCGATCCGCCGTGCGGTCGGGCACAGGTACGGCATTTCGCCCGAGAACATCATGCTCGCGGCATCGCATACCCACTGGGGACCGGCGGTCCGGTTCCGCATGGGCTTCAGTCTCGGGGCCCCGAACGTGTGGTACATGGGCGTGTTGGAGGACAAGATTCTCGCCTGCGTAGGCCGGGCGATGGAGGATCTATCCCCGGCGACGCTCGAGCACGGCTCGATGGACTTTCGCGGGATCGGCTGCAACCGCCGCCGGCCTCAGAACGGCAAGATCACCTGGGGCCCCTACGAGCAAGGCTCTTTCGACGGGCATACACCCATCCTGCGCATTCGCCGAAGCGTGACGCCGCAGCAAGTGCTTGTGGTCGGCCACGCTTGTCACGCGACCAGTTCGGGCGTCATCCAGAAGTGGAGCCCCGGTTACCCCGGCGCCATGCGAGACTGCCTCAGCGCGGAACTACCCGAGACAAAGGCGGTCTTTGTCCAGGGCTGCGGCGGTGATGCCAAAATCGTCCACAGGGACGCCCAAACGGGCAATCTGGCCTTCTCCAACCACCCGGACCAGGCAAAAGCCGCCGGAGGCAAGCTGGCCCGGGCCGTGTTGACGCGTCTGGCAGCAGGCCGGATGATCCCCCTCGACGGGCACTTAGCCTGCTCGCTGGCCACAGGGCAAATCAGCTACGGCCAGCGCTGGCCGCCGGAGGAAATCGAACGCCTCGCTTTTCCCAAGCCGACAGAAAACGGACCGAGACGAACCTGGCAAACCTGGGTGGCCAGGCAATCTCTGGCGCTGCCCGATGGCGAGGAGAGCTTTCGCTACGACGTGCAGATTTGGACGCTCGGCGGCGCGCTGACGATCTTCGGGATGGAAGGCGAGATTTGCAGCCCCTGGGGACCGATGTTGCGCGCGATGGCGCCGACCGCGCACGCGATGGTGATCGGCTATGCCAACAGCACGGGCTCGTACATCCCGGACAAGCGAATCGTGCGGGAGGGCGGCTACGAGGGCCTGACCTCGCAACACGCCTACTTCCTTCCCGCACCGTTCACCGAAAACATCGAGTCCGAGATCAAGGAGATCGTCCAGTGCGCGCTTGACGCCGTCAAGTGACGTTTGGGCCATGCACCGCCCGTTGGCGAGGAGGTAACAGAGAGCATGAGATGTACCGCAATGATGCTGGGGCTGTGCGTTGTGACGTGTTTCCATGTTGGTGCCATGGACCCGACGTGGGTGCAGATCGATGGTGCGGTCTACGGCGCCAGAGCCGACGAGCGCGGGCCCATCGGGGGCGGCCCGGGCTATGCGAATGTTGTCACAGAGGGAGACTTCACCACCAGGAACCTCGACGCCCTGCTCGATGCACTGGCGAAGGCAAAACCGAAACAGGTGATCTTCCTCCCCGGCGAGATCGAGATTGACGTAACCGCCCGCATCTATATCGAGCGACTCGTCCTTGAAGTCCCTGCGGGCGTTACCCTGGCCGGGAATCGCGGGCATGACGGGTCGGCCGGAGCGCTGCTTACCAGTGACGCACTGGACACCCCGGTCATGATTCGCGCCGCCGGACCCGGCGTTCGCATCACGGGCCTGCGCATCACCGGCCCCAATCCCAAGCGATACCTCGACCACCATCGTCGCTCGTTCGGCCCCGAGGGCGGGGGACACAAGTACTATTACAAGCTGCCCACCTCCAATGCCATAACGACCGAACACGGCCGTCTTGAGGTGGACAACTGCGAAATCTCCGGTTTCTCGCACGCCGGCATATACTTGCGGACAGGCCAGGGGCATCACATCCACCACAACTACATCCACCATTGCCAGTACCAGGGCCTGGGGTACGGCGTCTGTCACAATACGGCCTCGTCGCTGATCGAGTGCAATCTGTTCGACTGGAATCGGCACTCCATCGCCGGCACGGGCCGCCCGGGCACCAGCTACGTGGCCCGCCACAACGTGGAGCTCGGCGTCTCCTTGAGCCATTGTTTCGACATGCACGGGGGACGCGATCGCAAGGACGGAACGGACATCGCGGGGACCGCGATCGAGATCTGCAACAATACGTTCGGCGCACCCCAGACCCCCGTGGTAATCCGCGGCGTGCCGCAGGAGAAATGCGCGGTACACCACAACTGGTTTGTCCGGCACAGCGGGCCCGAACAGGCCGTGCGGGCGTCCGCCAGGACCAGGGTGTTCAAGAATGCTTATGCGCGGGAGCCAGAGCGGACGAAGTAACCGTGCCGGGCCAAATTGGCGCGAGAACCTGCTTGTTCTCTCGCACTCGTGACACTATAATGAGAATGTCCTGAGTTTGGGAGAATATGCCCCCGAGCCCGTAGACGGCGCGGTGGTAGTGCATCCCGGCACAGGCGGATCGGGTGTTGTGCATCATCTTATTGCAGGCTCAGTACTGGACTCAGAAGGCCGGTCATGATCGTCATTCAGGGCGGAAGCAGGAAGGGTGCTCTCGACGGCTTCACGCTGATCGAACTGCTCGTCGTCATCGCCATCATCGCCCTGCTGATGGGGGTTCTGATCCCGGCCCTGAGCCGGGCCCGGAAGCAGGCGCGGGGCGCCGTATGCATGGCGGCGTTGAAGCAGTGGGGCCTGTGCTATCAGTTGTACGCCGCAGATTACGATTCGAAGCTCCCCTATTTCCAGGGCGGCACCGTTCGTACCACGTACATGGAGTCTCTGCGGCCCTACTACTCCGACATCAACAAGATGCGCACCTGCCCGGCCGCGACGAAAGTCTCGCCCGGAAACCCAACCGGCTTGCAAGCGGAAAGCTACTTCGGATACACCCGCAACGCCTGGCAGATTGACGTATCGCAGGCGGGGTGGATGGCGGACACCGACTGGGGGATCGGCAGCTTCGGGGAGAATTCCTGGCTTCGCAATACGATCGACCAGAATGGCAAGCGAGCCAACGTCGACAAGGCGTGGGCCACGATCGACGTCAGACACATCGCAGAGGTCCCGTTCATGGCAGATGCCCGCTGGAACAACGCCTGGCCGGAGAATACGCATCCGGTGCCCGCGAGCGTGTCAGCCGAGGAACAGATGTTCAACATCGGGAACTGGTCGCAAATCGTATGCCATGCGATGAGACGACACAAGCAAGGCGTCAACGTCTGCTTCGGGGACGGCGGCTCCCGGTACGTGCGGGCCGAGGATCTGTGGACCCTGAAATGGAATCGACTCTCCGAGCCCCAAGACGTCGGTGATGATTTGTCCTGGATGACAGGCTGGTAGTGCGGTGACCACACCACGGCAACCGAGGATACATGCCGCTGAAGTTGATGCGGCTTCGAGCTGGTTTCGTGACGTGACGGTTCTGGGTATCCAGGACCGTGGGAATACCGGAAGGAAGTAGTTGGTAAGATTGGAGGATACGACGATGTCGAAGAAGTTAGTCTGTGTAGCCCTCATCCTTTGCTGGGGGTTGGTCTCTGCGAGCTGGGCCGATCTTGTCGGTCACTGGAAGTTCGATGAGGGCAGTGGCACCGTGGCTGCGGATGCAAGCGGCAACGGCTACGACGGCACGGCGGAAGGCGATCCGCAATGGGTGCCCGGCATGATCGGCGGCGCCCTGGAATTCGACGGGGATGACGCCGTGAATTGCGGTGATATCCTGTCGCTCACCGAAGGGCTTTCAATCGCCTGCTGGGTCAACCCCGCCGGCCTCAGCGGCGACAATAGCTGGGTGGCTCGCGAAGGTTGTTATGCGTTCAAATCCGGTGGGCTCTCGCTCAAGTTTACGACCCCTGGGATCCTCGACCATACCGCCACCAACACCACGCTGGAGATCGGGGACTGGCAGCATGTGGCCGTGACGTTTGCGCCAGGGCAGGCCGAGGGAGTGGTGTTCTATCTCAACGGCGCCGAAGCTCAACGCCTGAATGCATCCGCCATCAACCCGGGCAACGAACCGTTCCTGGTCGGGAACAACCAGTGGAGTCAATTCTATGAGGGGCAGATCGATGACGTGCGAGTCTACGACGACATCCTCAACGAAGCGGAGATTAAGGCCGCTATGATCGGCACCGCCGTCCCGTATGCCATCACCTTCGAGCCGAGGAATGGGTCCATGATTTCGGCCACACAGACCACGCTGCAGTGGCGGCCGGGCGACTTCGCCGTGTCGCACAACGTCTATTTGGGTACCGACAGCGACGCGGTGGCCAATGCCACGCCGGACGATGCGGATCTGTTCGTCGGCTCCACCGGCGACGTAACCATGTCGGTCCAGACACTGGTCCCCGGCCAAACCTACTACTGGCGCGTGGAGGCCATCAACGATGCCGAGCCCGACAGCCCGTGGAAAGGCGAGGTCTCGACCTTCTGGGTGCAGCCCGACATCGCCTGGAGCCCCACACCGGCCGACGGCATCCCCTATATCGATCCGGACCAGGATCTGACCTGGAAGAAGGGTCTGGGAGCGTTGTTCCATACCGTTTACTTGGGCGAGAGCTTTGATGAAGTCAACGACGCTGTCGCTGGCGGCATGATGATAGCGGATGCGACCTACGATCCGGGAACACTGGAATTAGGCAAGACCTATTACTGGCGCGTGGATGAGTTCGTCTCGCCTCAGACGAACAAGGGTGAAGTCTGGAGCTTCACCACTTTACCCGAGATTCCCGTCACCGACGAGAGCCTGCTGGCCTGGTGGACGCTGGACGAAGGCGTTGGCACGAACGTCGTGGACTGGTCCGGTCACGGCCATCACGGCACCCTGGGCGACGGTGCCCGGTGGGCAGACGGATACTTCGGCAGTGCCATGTACTTCGACGGCAGTGGCGATCACGTCGACTTCGGCACGCCGCAGGATCTGTACCTGCCGCAGAATTACACCTACACCGCCTGGTTCCAGGTCGGCCGGAACATCAGCGGCAACAGCGGCGCGCAGTATCTGCTGTGCATCGGTTCGCGCAGCGACCTGATCTTCGGTGTCGAGGATGGTGTGGGCGTCGACGGCGACCTGATGCTGCATTACTACGACACGGCTCCCGGCTTCCATGCCGTCGGTGTGGGAAAGACCACCTGGAGCGCCGACGAGTGGCACATGGTCGCCGGCACCCGGGATGAGACTGGTCACAGCATCTACCTTGACGGAGAGCTACGGAATTTCGACACCAACACGAACGAGGACAATTACGCGACGACTCGCATAATCTCGCTCGGCGGCCGGGCGTGGACGGGCCACCAGTGGTACAACGGCCTGATCGACGACGTCCGCATCTACAACCGGGCCCTGGAC
>JAFGCA010000745.1 GCA_016932895.1 Sedimentisphaerales bacterium
GTCCAGGGCCCGGTTGTAGATGCGGACGTCGTCGATCAGGCCGTTGTACCACTGGTGGCCCGTCCACGCCCGGCCGCCGAGCGAGATGATACGCGTGGTCGCGTAATTGTCCTCGTTCGTGTTGGTGTCCGAGTTCACCAGCGCGCCGTCGAGATAGATGTTGTGACCGTTCTCATCCCGCGTGCCGGCGACCATGTGCCACTCGTCGGCGCTCCAGGTGGTCTTTCCCACACCGACGGCGTGGAAGCCGGGAGCCGTGTCGTAGTAGTGCAGCATCAAATCGCCGTTGACGCCCACGTTGTCCTCGACGCCGAAAATCAGGTCGCTTCGCGAGCCAACGCACAACAGATACTGAGTGCCGCTGTTGCCGCTGATGTTCTGGCCCACCTGGAACCAGACCGTGTAGGTGTAATTCTGCGGCAGGTACAGGTCTTGCGGCGTGCCAAAGTCGACGTAGTCGCCACTGCCGTCGAAGTACATGGCGCTGCCGAAGTAGCCATCCGCCCACTGTGCATCACCGCCCAGCGTGCCATGATGGCCGTGACCCGACCAATCGACAACCGTCGTTCCCTCGCCTTCATCCAGCGTCCACCAGGCCAGCAGGCTTTCGTCGGTGACGGAAATGTCGGGCAGCGTCGTGAAGCTCCAGACCGCGCCCCGGTTCGTTTGCATCGGCGAGATAAACTCATCCACGCGCCAGTAGTACGTCTTGCCCAATTCCAGCGTCCCTGGATCGTATGTGCTATCGGCTGTCATCATGCCGGCGACGGCGTCGTTGACCTCGTCGAAGCTTTCGCCGAAGAACACCGTGTGAAACAGAGTCCCGATACCCTTCTCCCAGGTCAGATCCTGTTCCAGGTTGATGTAGGAAATTCCATCTGCCGGCGTCGGGGCCCAGGCGATGTCGGGCTGCACCCAGAAGCTCCAGACCTCGCCTTTCCAGGGGCTGTCGGGATTGCTCTCGTCGACGGCGTCGACGCGCCAGTAGTACGTCGCGCCGGGCGTCAAGGCCTCGGCTGCGACGCTGGTGTCCGTGGTCGATCCGAGGAACAGATCGGCATCGTCGGGGGTCGCGTTGGCCACTGCTTCGGCGTCTGTGCCCAGATAGACGTTGTGCGAAACGGCCAGTTCGCCCGGGCTCCATTTCAGGGGGGTTGCAGTGGCGCCCAGCATAGTGCCGTCGCCCGGCTTGGGGGCGGCCGCATACGGATAGATCTCATTGGCCATCACCGCCGCCAACTGTGCCTCGCTCAACGCATGGTCATAAACCCGGACATCGTCAATCATTCCATCGAAGAAGTAGTTTCCGGCACTTTCGGTCGCGCCGCCGCCGATACGGAGCACCTGGTCCGTGTTGGGGCTGATCACGCCGCCGCCTTCACCGGCAAACTCGCCATTGATGTAAAGCTTGTGTGAGCCGGGAACGTACGTTCCGCCGACGTGCGTCCACTCCCCCAAATCCGCTGCAGGACCTTGCGCGGTAAACCAGCCCGCGCCGCCCACGATCCCGGTGCCGATCCAGAATTGCCACGTGTTGCCCGGTTCTACGTAGATGATATAACCACGCACGGGGTTGTCATCACGTGAGGTAATTGGCGAACGGTGCCCGGTGCCGTCGGGGTTCACATTGGCCCAAAGGCTGATGCTGAATTCCTCCGTGGGATTCAGCTCGGGGCTCTGGGGGATATCGACCTTCTGTTGCGCCCCGTTGAATTCCAGGCCCCCGTCGAAGTAGCCCTCCACCCAGGTCGGACCGTTCAGGAGTTGCCCATCGTGGCCGTTGCCCGTGGCGTCGGTCGCCACGTCGCCCGAACCCTCGTCCAGCTTCCAGTGGCCCACTAAATCGGCCCGGGCCACGCCGATCTGCAGCGCAAGCAGCGCCAGAACGGCCAACACAGTGAGTTTCCCACGCATGATCCTACCTCCTTATCCATAGTGATAGTGATTTGCCTTCAGCGTTTTCTGAAGAAACGCCCGAAATTGTATTTTACTGTTTGCCCACCCCGGCGTCAATCCTATTTCGGCGTGCCCCGGCGACGCCTCGCCCCGTCCGGCAGGTCCCGAGTCCCTCCTCCTACATTTCCCCCCTGTTCGGCGTGGTGGATTCAGTGGGGGGGGCCGGTGTTTCTACGGACGCCGAAGTGGGGCTCAGCTCCGGGACGATCAACTGGATGCCGACGAGGCAGATGCGATGGTAGGTCAGGGGAGCCCGGCCGATGGGTCTGGCGCGGCGTCGAACGACGAATGTGCCGGCCCACTTGTCGCGCAGCGTTTGCCGGGCCGGCTCCTCCAGCAGCCAGCCTAAATCCAGCAGCAGGCCCAGCGGCAGCGGCAGCAGCCAGAACAGACGCGCCGTCATTCGCAGCAGGGACGGCCGCCGGCCTTCGACGTCCACAATGCGGGTGCCTGTGACGAGCAGCCCCAGGGATCCAAGCCGCGACCGCTTGACAAGGGTGAGATAGAGGTAGGTCGTCAGCGGCACCAGCCACAGCGTGCCGCCCGGCGGATGTTCGCTCTGGGGCCGGGCCAGGAACCACACGTACCAGACAGCCCCGAGGGCAGCGCCGCAGATCAGAAGCACCGTCGCCAGGTCGACGCACGCGATGATGATCCGCCGGAACAGCCCCGCGTAGTCCCTGTCGGCAAACCGCACCGCCGTCCTCATCGGTCCGTTCTCTTTTCCGCCATTCGTCGATCCAGACATGATCGTTCGCTCCGCATGCCGATTCTCCGAAAACGCACCCGGCCGTCGCCTTGCCGCGTGCGGGTCGCCGGTCATTGTAGGAGGGATTCCCCGCCGGGACAAGAGCAAAACCCGCCGGGCCTGCCCTCGACCGGATCGGGGGGGATTCAGGATGCTTCGGTGGTTGCCGGAACCCTGTCTGTGCAGAGGGGACAGAGTGGGCCTTCTACACCGTACGGTGCAATCACCAGGGTGTTTGCGGAGATACTCGCTCCCAGCCATCCCTCAGGCCGGTGCGGGCGCAAACCCGGGCGCCGTTTATTCAATAACAAAAATATATTAATATATGACTTGACAAATAAATAAGAACTGTTTAGTGTTGGTGTAAAACAAAATAGTAAATGCTAAATAATAATCACAAAATTCGGAGGGCCAGTTATGGCTACGCAGGCACAGGTTCAGGCGAATCGGTTGAACGCGCAGAAATCGACGGGGCCGCGGTCGGATGAGGGCAAGGCCATTGCCTCGCAGAATGCTCTCAAGCATGGTTTGCTGGCGCAAAAGGCGGTGATTGCGGGGGAGGATTTGGGGGAGTTCGAGTTTTATCGCGAC
>JAFGCA010000746.1 GCA_016932895.1 Sedimentisphaerales bacterium
ATCCAGGGCCCCGAGGCCGGCGGCGAGGGACTGGCCGCCAAGATCGAGGGCTTCAAGGCCATGATCGAGCGGGTCGGACAGGCCTATCCCAACGCCACCGTCTTCGCCACGACGCTGCGCGAGGTCGTCAACGCCAACACCCACCGCTGGGGCGCCCTGATGTCCGAGAGCGGCAACTGGCACGTGATCGAGCCGCGCCCCATCGGCGTGCTCGACCGCATCGGCGGCGGCGACGGCTTCGTCGGCGGCATGCTCTACGCGATCCTGCGCCGCTGGGAGCCGGAAAAATGGGCCCAGTTCGGATGGGCCACCGGCGCCCTCGTCACCACCCTCCTGACCGACTACGCCCAACCCGCCGACGAAGACCAGATCTGGAGCATCTGGCAAGGCAACGCCCGAGTACAACGATAGGCCGCAGGGAGCAGCGAAGCGACGAAAACCGAAATAGGTCCTATAGGTCCAATGGGACCTATTCCAATGATTTTGCCGGCTCAAATCCCACCCACCTCGTAGGAATAGCAAAATTCGTGCACCACTTGAGAACCGAAACCCGGTGACATCACAAATTTTTTTTATTCCTTCCAGGCCGGGCACTTACGCGAATCGCGTCGGCGTGATTTTCCATTTTTTTCGCAAAATTCGTGCAGCATTCCGCCAATAGTGGGGGGGGGATGAAAAGAGTTCTGGACAAATGAAGACGTGTTTAAGGGAGGCTTTGGGCCGCTTGTGCCCGTTACGATTCGCATCGAAATCCCGGCCTGGCTGGAACGGCTGGTCGTGCCGCTGGTGCTGCTGTATCGCCGGTTGCGGTTCGGCCACGCCTTCCGGCGCATCCCGCTGACGCAGGGTCTCTACGCGCTGGTCGATCCGGCCGATTATGCCGAGCTCAGCCGCTACCGCTGGCACGCCAATCGCGGCCGCGACACCTTCTACGCCCAGCGCAAGGTCTGGGACCCGCTGACCAAGACCGAGCGCACCGTCAAGATGCACCGGCAGATCCTCGACTGCCCCGACCATCTCGTCGTCGACCACGTCAACCACAACGGCCTCGACAACCGCCGGGCCAACGTCCGCGCCGCGACCACCGCCCAGAACGTCTGCAACGTCCGCCCCGCCACCAGCGCCGGGGCCGCAGCGCAGAACCTCAAACAGGTCGGCCTGGCCCCGCCACGAAAGTCACGCCGGAACAAAAGGAGGGCCCCCGATGGCGAAACCAATAATCAATTATCCATAATCCCTAATCAATTCCGAGGCGTCAGCTTCCACAAGCACCGCCGCAAGTACTATGCGCGCCTGCGCGTCAAGGGTCGCACCATCCGTCTGGGCTACTTCGAGGACCCCGTCGAGGCCGCCAAGGCCCGTGACGCCGCCGCCCTCGAACATCACGGCCCCTTCGCCACGCTCAATTTCCCCCACCTCCGCCTCATCGCCCTCCGCGCCCGCATCACCATAAAAACCACCGCCCGCGCAACCCTGACGGTCATCCACCGCCCCCCGGCCCGGGCGGAGGTAGGCGAGTAGATTCTATGGGACCGATAGGGCCGATAGGACCGATTCCGATGATTGCGGCGGCCACCGCCGGCTCAAGCAAGTAGGATGGGCAGATTCTCTGCCCATGCGGATTCTTATTGTGGGAACCACGAAGGGCACGAAGGACACGAAGAAGAGCGAGATACGGGTTGGAACTGCGAAATACGCGAGATACGCGAAAAACCAATCATAAATAATCAATCATCCTTCATCAATGCCAGGGCCGCCGAGAATACCAAGACTGCAACACCTCTTCAACCCCACCGCCCCCGCCCCTCGGCGTGATATCTCTTTTTTTTGTGCTCATATCGCACACAGAGACACAAAGACACGGAGGTCGGAACAACCCTGGGCCCATCATTCTTTGTGGCTTCGTGCCTTCGTGTGAGTCTTTTTTGGTTCCGGCCGAAGGCCGGGCTGGGTGATATCTCCTGTTTCTATGCTCATTTCTCGCGCAGAGGCGCAGGGACGCAGAGGGGTTGAAGATTCGTTTCAAGCTGTGCTACTGTCATTCCCAGCGCCTCTGCGTCTCCGCGCGAGATCGAATCCCTTCTGCCGCCCCAACTGGCATCGCCATCCCGAAATGATCTGGAGAGAATGTATAGTTGGTGAGACTTGGAAGTGCGGGATACCCTCGAAAAAAGTGCCTGACACGTTCAGTTCGCTTCGTTGCGACGAAGTTCTCGAAGTGCTTGAAGTTGGCGGAGCATGTCGCGGTCGCGGGGGCGATTGAGCGCCTTCTTGCTCTGGATCAAGGCGTCGAGTGTCAGGACGCGGAGACGCAGGCCTTCGACCTCGAACAGCTCGCTGGCCTGCTTGACCTGGGCGAAGTCCCCCAGTCCTTCGATGGTACTGAGACAATCGAGCCGACCCAGGTCAGTGTCGAGGTAGAGGTTCTCGAACTCCGCGGCGCTTTCAGCAGTGAGTGCCAGGGGTTTCCGCCCGGGTGTCATGCGATGGACCGGATGGACATCGGCCAGGGCCTCCTGCAACGCCAGCAGGCGGTCCGGGGCAAAGACGCAACAGATGTCGATGTCCTGGGTCACGTAGTTGCAGCCATGGACGATGCCCGCGAAGCCCCCGACCACGACGAACTCGATGCCCGCCTCCGATACGCGCCGCAGAAGCCCCATTAGATCGCTCATAGTCGCTTGGCCGTCCGGAGCTTTTCGACGGTATTGAGGGCGATCTCGTGACGGCGGAGCCGTTCGGCGACGGTCAGGGCCAGGTTGTCGCGCAGTTGGGCGATGTCGATGCCATACTCGGCCGCCGCCTGAACGGGACCGATCGCTTCGACGCGTTTCTTCGCCGGTTCCCTTTTGCTGGTTTCCGTTGCCATGCTATTATTCTACCCGTTCCGGCCTCCAATGCAAAGCCCGGACGACCGCACGCCGCAGGCCCCAGACGCCAGGCCGGAGCAACGCAACACTAAGAACCCGAACCGCAAAACTCAAAACACCCCCCGCCTTTATGCTCATTTCCCACGCAGAGACGCAGGGACGCAGAGGGATTGGAGATTCTCTTCAAGCTGTGCCACTATCATCCCCAGCGTCCCCGCGCCTCCGCGTGATACCAAATCCTTCTTGCTACCGCAACTTGCATCACCATCCCGAAATGATCTGCAAAGAGTTTCCCGTTGTTGAGACGTAGAAGTGCAACCCCCCCCCCGAGAACAGTACCTGACACCTTCAGTTCGCCCCCGGACGGGAAACGTGCGAAAACCACCAATCGGTGGGTAGGCCGGATTCTGGGCGGAAGGTGGAAGAAAATGTGGAATTTCATTGTATTCAGGCGATCGCTGCACTACAATAAAGGCGTAATATAGCGGCGTATGACAATGCTGTTCACGTGAACTCGCCGGGCCGCTGCGCGTTTGCCGGCGCCACTTCGGGCTAGGTGCGCAGCCACTTTCACGGAGGGACATTATGACATCCTGCCCGTCTTGCTCGTCGGGCGCTTTGGTGTGCTCCACGCAGCTGATCACGCGTGCCAAAGAGCTTACCCATCCACGATCAGGTGAGGGCAGAGCGCGGAGGTTCACCCCTTTAGCAGTGTTGATCCCAGCGATCAGCGTATTCAGCCGAAATCTGTCTGACGGAGGAAAACCATGAGAATTGCCTCGATAGCATTGGTCATAGGATGTGTGGTTGCATGCACCGCACATGCTGGTGCGGTCGTTCTCTATGAACAATCCCTCAACACGACCACCATGGGATTCTTTAGCTATCTCGGCCATCAGGAGGGAGCGGATGAGTTTGTGCTTCCGCAAGACGCCACCCTTACAGCTGTTCGTTGGTACGGATACTACGGATACTATCAGTCCGCCAGCTTCCAATCGGGTGGGATATCGGGAGCGTTTACCATCGCCCTCTTTTCGAGTGCAGGCGATCTTCCTGGTGCGGAAGTAGCCCAATACAGAGTATCCGCGAGTAGGGCCGACACCGGCCACGTCACGCCCAGTTACTTCGCAAACCCAGGAATGAAGATTTATGAGTTTGAGGCGGATCTGCCAAGCCCATTGGCTGTTAACGCAGGCGAAACCCTATGGCTGTCCATCGTTGCCGACGACGCTGACACGAAGTGGTTATGGGCTCGACATTCGTACTCAGCCACGGAAAAGATGGCGCACCGTGGCCCGCAAACAGATTGGAAACCTTTTACGACTGCCCTTGCATTCACGCTCCTGGGCGACTTCAAGCCCATCGCCACAGAGCATACCCTCGTGATAATCGCGGGCGACGGGGGGCGGGTTGTGACTCCTGGGGCGATTGGCCCGGGACAACGGAAGTCATTCTCATACCCGCACGGCACGGTTGTTACCCTTGAGGCCCAGGCAGACGCCGATTACTCTTTCAATGGTTGGGCCGGTAGCGCCGTGACGGCCGGGAGGGTGGCTGACTCTACGAACACAAGCACCTCGGTCACAATGGATGCCGACTACACGTTGGTGGCCAATTTCGGGGGCTGCTGCGAGAGTTGTTGGTGGGACGCTGATCTCCTGAGCAAGGGTATCCCTTTGATAGCCGAGTCTGGAGAAACGCTTCGTGTGACCGGTAGCGGCGTCGGCAGAGATGCGTTTCGCTTATTGTACAAGCGCCCCGGGGAGGAGGAGCACACCATAGGTAAGTGCTGGTGGGACGGAGGGTGCAATAAGATAGGGTATGTCTATTGCAGTGACAACAAGAGCGATCCTGCCCCTGATCGACTCTGTTGGGTCACGATGGAGAATTGGGATCATGCATCCGAAGACATCGTGGATGGCTACATTGATGTTGTAGTCCACAATTACGATGTGTGCAGCAACAAGCTGCTTGTTCAGCACAAGAAATACTACCTACCCATTGACTGCAGCTACCCGATAGGTCGCTGGCAGCCTCACCCCTCGGACCCTAATAGTAAGATCTGGAACCCGTGCTACCCCCAAGAGGATTGTCTTGGTTACAGGATGCCCGTTCCAGGCGAGCCTTCGCAGCTCTACCCAGAGGGTCAACTGGGAGTCGGAGGTCCCCTGGGAGACGGGTCAGATTTCTGGTTCGATACCTTCTCTCTTGGCTCCAACACTGGCGGAGGTACGCCGGCAGGGGACGCGGCGGCTTCGCGGATTTCCACAGTTCAGATCGGTGATCTGGATTGGGATGGTGATTGCGATGGGGCTGATTTCGCAGTGGCCATCAGCGCACTTGGACAATCGTCAGGCGAGGCAGGGTATGACCCCCTGCTCGATCTGGATGGAGATGGACTTGTCTCTGCTACTGACCTTCACATAATCTACGGGTCGGATTGGCTTGGGGTGGCTCGCTGGGAACTCGACGAATCTGTCGGAACAACTGCCTACGATACCATTGGAGGAAACGATGGGGTGGTCTATGGCGAGGCTGTGTGGCAGCCAACACGTGGGGCCGATGGCGGGGCGCTGAGCTTTGACGGGGTCGACGACTATATTGACTGTGGCAATGGTGTGTGTTTCGATTTGACGAACGCCTTGACCGTAGCCGCCTGGATCAAGACGACAGCCTCCGACAACTTCCAACAAAGCATTGTGAGCAAAGGGGATACGGCGTGGCGAATCGACCGCAATGGATCGATCGGTACCGCGGAATTCGCCTGTACAGGTTTGGAGGCACCCGCCGGAAGCCTCTTCGGAGCGACGGAGATACCAGCGGGTCAGTGGCACCATGTCGCCGGCGTTTACGATGGCGAAAGAATGTACCTTTACGTGGACGGAGTCCTGGACGCTTCTCAAGAGGCACAGGGATTCATCAACGTCAACAGCGACCCCGTGCTTATCGGTTGCCTCTGGAAGGGTATGATCGACGATGTTCGTATCTACAGTGAAGGTTTGAACGCGTCAGAAATCCACGATCTGACGCAAACGGCAGAGCCGCCTGATCCTAATCAGGCGGTCTATTTCGCGGACCCAAACCTGCAAGCGGCGGTCGAAACCGCGTTGGGCGTGACCGAGCCCAATGCCAGCGATATGCTGCGCCTGGATTCCCTCAGCGCACACGCCGACATCACAAGTCTGGTCGGTCTTGAGTATGCGACGAACCTGCGACAGTTGGACTTGGGGGACAACGACATCACCACTCTCGATCCTCTTGCGGGATTGGTGTATCTTGAGGGGCTGGACCTGTCTATCAACCAGATCAGCGATGTTAGCCCGCTCGCGGGGCTGTCAGAACTGCGATATCTGGTACTGAGTGACAATGAGATCAGCGACATCAGTCCACTCTCAAGCCTCACAGAACTGTATCACCTTGCGCTAAGAGGCAATCCTCTTAATGAGGAGGCGTACAGCACGTACATTCCTCTCATTGCAGCGAACAATCCGGGGATCAATCTCTATTACAACCGTTACTGTACTCTGACCATCTCTTCGACCGAAGGAGGCAACTTGACCGTATCACCGGGGCAGGGTGAGCCTTTCACTCCCGTAGCCGATGGGCCGTATACGTGTCTTTGTCGCGAAACGACGTATTTCAGCTATCAACTTGACGATGGCTACCGTTTTGTCGGTTGGTCAGGGACGCTCGTCAATGCGGGCGTCGTGGATCCGACCAGTCCCGTCGCGGAAGTCCCCCTCTCTCAGCCTATTATCATCGTCCCGGCCGGAGCAGGCTTTACCCTCACTGCGAACTTTCAGCGGATTCAGCCGCAGGACTGTACGCTGACTATCTCGTCGAGCAGCGGCGGCTCGGTCACTGAGCCGGGTGAGGGCATCTTTACGTACGAGAAGGGCACGGAGGTGTCGTTATTAGCACTGGCCGACTCCCACTATGAGTTTGCGTATTGGTCGGGCAATGTTGGCAGTTCGAGCAATCCGCTCACGATCACCATGGACCACGATGTGGTCATCGAGGCCAACTTCGAGAGGGCACCATACACGTTGATCACGAAGGTAGAGCCGGAGGGCGCAGGAAGCGTGACGCGATCGCCGGACAAGACAACGTACGATGATGGTGAAAAGGTCACTTTGACAGCGACCCCTGCGTCTCGCTACGCGTTTTCGTATTGGGATTTGGGGGTGATACGGTTAGTGGGCTGGAATCCCGCTACGGTGACCATGGACAAGGACAGAACGGTCATTGCTAAATTTGAGGCATTACCTTACCCGACATACGACTTGACCCTCTCTTCAACACTTGGGGGATCGGTTACTGAGCCAGGGGAAGGGACGTTTCCATACGAGAAGTACACGGACGTGTCGCTGTTAGCAGTGGCCGAGCCAGGGTACATGTTTGCTGCCTGGTTCAACGAGTACGAACACCCCTTCTCGTGGGACAACCCATTACAGGTCACAGTCATGTATGACAGGTCCATCGAGGCTCTCTTTGTAGAGGAAGGCACGGCCTATACACTGACGATCGACATTGTGCCGCCTGAGGGAGGTACGGTCACGCGTACGCCGGACAAGGAAACCTATGGCCCATTCGAAAGGGTCGGCTTGGAAGTGACGCCGGCTCCCGGATATTGGTTCGATCACTGCTCGGGCGCGCTCTGCCGAATCCAACTTGGCACGGGCAAAGTAACGGGTTCTGTAATTATGGACTCGGACAAATCCGTTACAGTCACGTTTCGCCCGGCTCCATAAACCAAGAGGAACATCGTTTCGCAAGCAGGCGACCGTTCAGCCGAGCGGTGGGGCAAGGCGCCAGGCTACGCGCTTTCGTGATTCAGGCTTGTTTCGGGTTTCGAAATTAGGATTTCGGATTTCCGGGCGTCCTACAACGCCCGGGCGTGGAGGCGGGATTGACGGTGGGTTGGGGTGGCGGTAGTATGGGGGGTATGGAGCAGCGGAGAAATCGAGAGCGGAATGGGTCTAATAGGTCCTATGGGACCAATAGGACCTATTCCAGGGAGCTGATTCCCGCGCATGGCGGGTATCGGGGGCTTAAGTCTTATCAGAGTGCCGAGATTATTTATGACGCCACCGTTGTTTTCTGCGCGAGGTTCGTGGACCGGCGTTCGCGGACGACCGACCAGATGGTTCAGGCCGCACGGTCGGGGAAGCAGAATATTGCCGAGGGGAGCCAGGCGTCGGGTACGTCGAAGAAGATCGAGCTCAAGCTGGTCAGTGTCGCTCGTGCCAGCCTGGAGGAGCTGCTGCTGGATTATGAGGATTTTCTTCGCCAGCGGAGGCTGGGGCTCTGGGGCAAGGATGACCCGCGAGCGCAGGCGGTCCGGAGGCTCGCTTACGCGAGCAATAGGACCTATTGGTCCTATAGGACCTATGTTGAGCAAAGCTCGCCCGAGGTGGCGGCCAATGCCTTGATTTGCCTCATCCACCAAGCCAATTATTTGCTCGACCGCCAGCTTCGCGGGCTCGAGGAGCAGTTCCTTGCCGAGGGCGGGTTTAGCGAGCGACTCTATCAGGCCCGCAGGCGCCGACGCGCCACGGGGCCGGGCGGACCTCCGAAGGAATAGGTCTTATTGGTCCTATAGAACCTATTGCCCTGCCGCTCCCGGCAGGGCGCATGAAAAAAGCCCTGTCCGAAGACAGGGCTTCTATCATCAACAAGTTACAGCAAAGCCTGAGCAAGCGAAAGCGCCTGACTTGCGCCGGCCCTAAAGGGGCCAACGTTCTAGATATCCCTAGAAAGGAGGTGATCCAGCCGCAGGTTCCCCTACGGCTACCTTGTTACGACTTAGTGCCAGTCATCGG
>JAFGCA010000747.1 GCA_016932895.1 Sedimentisphaerales bacterium
TGTGGCCTCCCTGACTCGCCGAAGCCTCGGCGCAGGCGGTCGGCCACTTCATCACGCCGCCGTCAGGCGGCTCTCTGGAACGCGCGCGCAAGAGAAGAGCAACAGCGGTGTCCGTGCTTTCGCACGGACCTCCAAACACAATACCATGCCCACCCACCACCCGTCGGACCCCGCCGGAATCCCGAACGGGTCGTCATCGAAGACTCAGAAGGCCCGTTCCGCATTCCGTCCCCAGGAGGCGGCCAGATGCCGACACGCCAGCCATGCCGCCCGGATCGCCGCGCCCTGTCACCCATCGCGGACAAGCCGGCCGTCCTGGCTGGCGTGTCGGCATGTCGCCGCTTTCGGACCAGGCCCGCCACCACCCTCGTCAGACCCCGACCGCTTTCCAAGCGGCTTTCCGTTTCACGGGCAGCCCCTTCAGAAGCGGTCCCCAAGGATCGGCCGAGTGGTGCCTCTGCTCAGGTTCGGGAATCCGCTTCGCCGGATACCCGGACCCTCACAACAGTCAACACTCCGCCGAAAGAGACCCGTATCCTCCCCCAACCATCCCCGCAGCGGACTCCTGCCGCAATCCCGTCGACGGGATATGCAGGCAGCAGACCGCCGTGCCAAATGAACAACAGACCCCGTTCCTCACCAACGAGGAACCCCATTAGGAATGCTCCCGCATCTTGCCCCCAGGCGTTTCAACTGCAGCGGCTTCGGCTCTGCCGCAGGCGCAGCAATTGAACGCCTGCCCGATCATGATCCCCGGCAGCAGCGCGGCGAAGGGCACTCGCGGTCATGTCCGAGACGGCCATCACTGCGAGGCAGACAATATGGATGTCTCGGCACGTTGTGCCGGGGACAACCACCTTGTCTGCACAGCCGATCACCGCACAAGCTGCCCCCCAGGGAACCGCCCCGGCCTGCCGGCCCCCATGTGGAAAGCCCGGAGTCAGAGCCGAATGCGTCCTCGCAAGCTGCGGGTCATTCGGCTGTCACTCCGTGCTTGCTCTGTAGCGGCCTCATGCCGTCTGCGTCGATCGTGCCATCGGCATCGTGGCCCTGTTGCCCTTCCGCGTTCCGGTTGTCCCGTTCGCCGCAGCCGGCATCCCGCCGCAATAACCGTGGCCACCCATCGCCCCTCCCCCACCGCCCCGCGGCATTCTGCGGTCGCGCCCTGCGGCTGTCGCCGCCGGTCACGCCCGCAAAACGCCGTGCCATATCAGAACAACAATCAACCATACCCAACTCCAGACCGAGACCCCCACACCCCAGCCCCCAGCACTGCGTGCTGCCCCGCTGCTTTGGCCTGCGTATTCACTCCGGCCCAAGCAGAAAGGTGTGCGCTTCGCGCACGTTAGTTTTGAACTCCCCCCTTTGGGCCTTATGGTCCCCCCAAGGGGACCGGCCCGCTGCTTCCGCTGCGGCGCGCGGCTCGCGCGCGGGGGAGCGCCTGCGGAAGAAGGCCGGGGGGTACCCCGGACCCCCTTTCAGCGCGCGCGAAGCCTGCCGCCGCCGCATTGCGCCGCAAACGTCATCGCCAAGGTCAACGCTCGTTTCTCATGCGAACGCGTACTCCCAGGCTGGCAGGCGTCCAGAGCCCCGCCGTCCGCTCCGCGTCCGTCGGCCGCGCGGTCTGCGCAGGCTTGACCCGTCGCTGGGGTCGGCCGAGATCACGGGCAAGCCGTTCCCCCGCACCTCCGTGGAAGCGTTTCCCCGTACCCCCATGACCACCGTGCGAGGCACGGCTGTTCACACAGAGGCCGAAGACGGCCTACGTGTTCACAACCGCGCCCCTCACTTCGTTCACTTCCCTTCCTTCTGCACATTCGTGTTCGTGCCGCCGACGTGCCCGCTTGGCCGGCGCAGCCTCCGCGTCGAGCGGCTTGCAGCCGCTACACGCGTCAGCCGCACCGGCCTGCACGGCCACTCCCGACCGCGCTCCGTGTGCAGCACGGTCCTTCACACAGAGCCCGCAAGAGCGGGCTACGTGTTCAGAGCCGCGCCGGACACTCCGCGTACATCCCGCCCGTCAAAACTCTCGATTTCCGAGCGGTTTCCGCTACTATGCTGCTGTTTGCTTGGAGAGTCGTCTTGAACATCAGTGAATTCATAGCGAAGTGGAAGAAGGCCGAGTTGAAGGAGCGGTCGGCCGCACAGGAGCATTTCATCGACCTGTGTCGGCTACTGAATCACCCAACGCCTGCCGCAGCCGATCCGACCGGCGCGACGTTCTGCTTTGAGAAAGGCGCAACGAAGCACGGCGGAGGTGACGGGTTCGCGGACGTGTGGAAGAAGGACTTCTTCGGCTGGGAGTACAAGGGCAAGCACAAGGATCTCGCCGCAGCCTACGACCAGCTTCTGCTGTATCGTGACGCGTTGGCGAACCCGCCACTTCTCGTAGTCTGCGACCTCGACCGCATCATAGTCCACACGAACTTCACCAAGACCGTTTCGGCCACACACGAGATTCCTCTCGACAAGCTGGGCGAGCAGCGAAGCCTTGAGATTCTCCGGGCCGTCTTCCTTGACCCCGAGAAACTCAGGCCCGGCAAGACAAGCGAGGCCATCACCCAGGATGCCGCCCGCCAATTCGCCGGCATTGCCGAAGCGATGCGCAAGCGCGGCCTCGACTCCGGCCAGGTTGCCCATTTCCTCGACCGTATCGTCTTCTGCTTGTTTGCCGAAGACATCGGGCTGTTGCCGGACATGATCTTCTCACGTATCACCGACAAGGCGGCGGGCGACCCCGCAAGGTTATCGCGGTTTGTCGGCCAGATCTTCGAGGCAATGTCAACCGGCGGCGAGTTCGGGCTTGAGAGTATCCGCCATTTCAACGGCAATCTGTTCGACGACGCATCGGTCCTTGAATTGACGGCCAATGAAGTACGGTGGATCACCGAAGCCGCCGCACTGGATTGGAGTGCCGTTGACCCCTCCATTTTCGGTACGCTTTTCGAACGCGGACTTGACCCGTCCAAGCGTTCTCAGCTCGGCGCGCATTTCACCGGCAAGGAAGATATTGAGCTACTCGTGAACGCCGTTGTCATGCAACCGCTGTCCAGGGAATGGGACGAAACGAGGCTCGTCGTCGAGACGCTGCTCACGACCGGCAAGAAGAAACCGGGCTCGAAGCGCACCAATCCGCTGTCCGCGTCCGCGCAGAAGAAGGCGAGGGGAGAGGCCGAGAGTATCATCCATCGTTTCCTTGTCCGTCTTCAGACGGTCAAGGTGCTTGACCCGGCGTGCGGCTCCGGCAACTTCCTCTATGTCACGCTCCAGAAGCTCAAGGACATGGAGAAGGCCGTCATTCTCTACTCCATGGACCAGGGGCTCGGCTCGTTTCTCCCGCTGGTCGGCCCGTGGCAGCTTTTCGGGATCGAGATCAACCCGTATGCCCACGACCTCGCGCAGATGACAGTTTGGATCGGCTGGCTTCAGTGGATTCGATTCAACGGTTTCGGCTCGCCCCAGGAGCCGATCCTCCGACCTATGAAGGGCAACTTCCAATGTCGGGACTCAATTCTCGACCTGTCTGACCCGGAGAATCCCGGCGAACCGGACTGGCCGAAGGTCGATTTCATCGTGGGCAACCCTCCGTTCCTTGGCGGCAAGCTCCTACGCCGCAATCTCGGCGACGAGTATGTTGACAAGATGCTTGCCTGTTGGAAGGGCCGCGTCCCGGCTGAGGCGGACCTCTGCTGCTACTGGTTCGAGAAGGCCCGTGCTCACGTCCAGAAGAAGCGCTGCAAGCGCGCCGGACTCCTGGCGACGCAAGGCATACGGGGCGGAGCCAATCGAGAAGTCCTCAAGCGCGTCAAGGAAAGCGGGAACATCTTCTGGGCGGTCTCGGACAAGGACTGGATTCTCGAAGGGGCGAACGTTCACGTCAGCTTGATCGGCTTTGACGACGGCGCGGAAGAGACCCGCTTGCTGGATGGTCAGACCGTGGCGAATATCAATCCGAATCTGTCGTCTGCCGCCGACATCACGCAAGCGCGCGTGCTCGACGAGAACAAGGGCATTTCGTTCATGGGCGATACGAAGGTTGGACCGTTCGACATCCCGGAAGAACTGGCGCGCGAGTGGCTTGGCCTGCGCAATCCCAACGGACGCCCGAATTCCGAGGTTTTGCGCCCCTGGGCAAACGGTCTGGAAATCACGCGGACCCCGCAGCACATCTGGATTGTCGATTTCCCGCCCGGCATGACGGAACAGGAAGCGGCCCAGTACGAAGCGCCCTTTGAGCACATCCGGCAGCACGTGAAGCCTGTCCGTGCGGGCAACAAGCGCAAAGTCTATGCAGAGCGCTGGTGGATTCACGGCGAGGCCCGCCCGGAGGTTCGCGCCTCTTGCATGATATTGCCGCGATATCTCGCGACGCCCCGTGTTTCCAAACATCGCTTGTTTGTCTGGTTGGAGGGACGCGTCTTGCCGGACTGCCAGTTGATCGTCTTCGCGCGGTCCGATGACTACTTCTTCGGCGTCCTTCATTCGCGTGCGCATGAAGTGTGGGCGCTTACACTTGGGACCCGGCTCGAAACACGGCCCCGCTACACGCCTACCACGTCGTTTGAGACATTCCCGATGCCAGAGCCCAACCCAACCCACGCTGAAGCCATTGCGTCCGCCGCGCGCGAACTGGACGAAGCACGAGGGAACTGGCTCGGCGACCGCTCGGACGAGAAGCGTACGCTCACGACCCTCTATAACGCCAAGCCAACGTGGCTTGTGAACGCGCACGCCCGGCTTGATGAGGCCGTCTTCGCAGCCTACGGCTGGGAAAGCGCGCTTACCAGCGAGCAGATCCTTGAGAAGCTACTCCATCTCAATCTTGCCGGCTCTGCCGATCCGGCGGGCGGATGAGAACATGCCGGAACCCGCACCATATCCGCGCCGCCCTTGTTCGCCTGAACCGCAGATCACGCTTGGCTTCAGCCTACTCCTGCAGCCCGATCCGGTAAAACATCGGGCTGGAACGTTCAACACTGTCGGTCCAGACGTTCTCAGGAGGCTCAGCGAAGATATTTGATTCGACGGGGAAGAACCCGTGCAGCAAATTCGATGACCCCTCCAGGACGTACAGCTTGTTTGAAGAACTCGTCCACCTCAGTACGTTCTCCCCATTCCCTATGTGCCCAAGACATGTGACCTCAAAAAGAGACGAGCTATCAAGGGGATCTGTCCCCGCAAGGACTTCCGCACCATCCTTCATCGTATCCCCATCACTGTCAGGCCGCGTTGGGTCTGTCTCCCAGTCATACTCTTGACCGTCGAGCAACCCATCATCGTCGTAGTCCTCGCTCCCGTCCCGCCCAAGCTCGTCGAAACTAAGCCATTCCCAGTTGTCGTGCATCCCGTCGCCATCGTCATCGAGACTGGTGTCGTCCATCCACTTCGTAACACAGAAATCCGAGAGTCCTGCATTTGTCTGTCCGTCCCACGCCCCGTAGGTGTATCCTGCAACGTATATCTCGCCAGCCCCATCACCACGTAGGCCAACCGACCACGAGAGGTCAGCTTCCTCAGATCCCCATAGACGTGTCCATCGGCGGTTGCCCATTACATCCAGCCGCGACAGAACGAAGTCCTGCGCACCCGCATTTACCTGTCCGTCGATTGCCCCTTCGGTGAAGCCTGCTGCAAAGACATTGTCAAGTTCGTCCAGATACAGACCTGAGCATCTGTCATACGCTTCCGAGCCCCATATTGCCGTCCATTGCTTTTCACCGCTTGACGAGAACTTCGTCATCACCATGTCGCTGGAGCCGGAATTGGTTTCACCGTCCCACGCTCCCTCCGTTTGGCCCAGCACATAGACGCCGCCTTGGCTATCAAGGGCGACAGCGTGCGCCACGTCGTTACTGCTGGAACCGACAAGACGAGTCCATTCCTTGTCCCCGTGCGACGAGAACTTGGTGAGCACTATGTCTTGGAGCCCATTGTGAATTTCACCATCCAGAGATCCCCGCGCGAAACCAACGACGTAGATGTTACCTGTGCCGCTCAGCGCGATCCCCATCCCTTGGTCATTCGCAGCTGACCCCCATATTCGCGTCCACTCTCGCGAACCGCTCAAACTGAACTTGGTGAGAAACACATCTGACAAACCCGCGTTCGACTCGCCATCAAATGCCCCACTCGTGTATCCAACGACATACACGTTGCCATCCTCACCTAACGCGCAAGCTTTGCAGTAGTCATTGGCCGCAGAACCCCAAATGCGGCTCCACAGACGTTCTCCTGCCGTTGAATATTTGGTTAACAACGCATCGGCTCCGCCCCCATTCGATTCTCCGTCGAAAGAACCTTCTGTGGAGCCCGCAGCATAGATGCCGGCTGCCGAGGCGCAAACACCTTCGCAGTGGTCATCCGCAGCCGATCCCCATATACGGGTCCACTGGCGCTCGCCTTCCGCCGCAATACGGGCGATACAGCAATCATTGAGCCCGGCATTCGTCTCCCCCGCGAAACTGCTCTTTGTGCTGCCACCGAGAACGACATTTCCAGAATACCATGTAATGGCTTTGCCGTGGTCGTAGGAAACGCCCCCAAAGAGCCGCGTCCAAGCCCTATATGGACAAACAGGAACAAACTCAAAACAGCCCGCATCCCAGCTCGCGGCACCATCAGCATCTCCGTCGATGGGCCGCGGATTGCCGTCCAGGTCCCGGGCAAGTGAATGGTTCTCCTGTCCGGCGTCGATACAAGCTGATCCCAGAGCAAGACGATAGTCGTTCGACACGACGCTCCTGAAACCAGGAGTATTAGTGAAATTCCCGATCCCAGTGACGCTCGGCTCCGTACAGCAGTACGAGTACGCATGCCCGACACCGGAGTTGAGGTAGTTGGCTCCAGGTTGTCCTTGGCTGTAGTTCCAGTAGAGAATGGTGTTCTCAACGGTTCCTCCCCATGATCCGTACAGCCCCCCGCCGCCCCCATCATAGGCGATGTTCTTGCTAATCGTGCAATTCTGTACGAGACCACCAGAAGAACAAAGCACGCCGCCAGCATAGTTCGATGCGCTGTTTCGCGTCACAAGACAATCCAGCAGCGCTCCGCCCACATAGCAGGATACTCCCCCTCCCATTTGCGCCGAGTTGCTGCTCACCATGCAATGCTGCATTTCTCCGCCCAAGTACAGCTCCACACCGCCACCTCGGTATCCGCTGTTCACTGTAATCTCGCAGTCTTCAATCACTCCCGCCGCGATGCACAACACACCGCCTGCGCTGTTGCCGTCACCCGTCCCATAGTCCATTGACCCGTTGTTCCCGCGCACAATGGTGCCCCTCAAGCTACCGCCAGCTATGGCGCACCCACCGCCCGAGCACAAAGCCTCGTTATCCTCAACCGTGCAACCGTCCACGATGCAATTCGATGCCCAGAAACCACCCCCCACGTCGGCTAGATTCGCATGGATGCTGCAATTCGTGACCGACGCGTCGAACGTGTAGAAGCCGCCGCCCTCGTTCGTCGCCGAATTCTCGGAGAAAGTGCATCTGGTGATGCTGACACCATCACCATAGAGCCCGCCGCCACTCTTGCTGACCACATTGCTACTGAAGGAGCACCTCTTGACAGTTCCTTCCTTCTGGACGAAAACGCCTCCACCATACTGAGCCACATTTTCATCCAAGAAGCAGTCAGCCACTATGCCGCCATGGTCCAGGAATACTCCGCCGCCGTAAACGCCGGCAGCGTTCCCCGATATTCTGCAATTCTGCACCGTTCCCCCATACGACAGGCGAATTCCCGCGCCGCTGCTGAAGCACCCGCGCGTGATGGTGAATCCGTCCACGACACAGTTTGTGTTGTTCACGCGTACACAACGATAGTCCGCCAGATTCCCGTCTATGGTCGTCGCCTCGAACCCGTTCACGCTACGCAGCGTAATGGCCTTGTTGATGAGCAACTCAGAATCCAAAGCATAGACTCCGTTCGTTACGAGAACCGTCCCACCATCGCAAGCTGCCTCTACGGCATCGTGAATACTTGCCGCCGCAGTCTGCCAATTGGTATATGGAGCCACGGGTGTGGCCGAATCAGGCTTGACGTAGTTCGTGATCGCAGCGAAGGCCGCAACCTTGAAGGACACCGTCAAGTCATGATTCGTCCGGACATCCCGCAAAACATAGGTCACGCCGCCGTCCTGCGCGGCCAGCCCGTCAAGCGTCCATGTTGCCACCGTGTATCCGGTATTCGGTTGCGCGGCGAAAAGTTGACTCTGGCCGCCAACCACAGCAACTTCACCACTTGGAGCCACCGTGCCGAACGGTCCGGCCGTCGCGACTATAGTGTACTCGTTCGTTTCCAGCACCGGCAGGTATTCGTAAGCCCCCATATCAACATTCGTCGCCCCCATGCCATCCCCATCCCAGGGCCTTGGATTTCCTTCGATGTCCGTGTTTGGCGCGCCTGATGGATCGCCGGTATCAATACACAAGGATAGCGCCGTAAGGTGGTAGTCTGTGGACTCAAGATCCGCAAAGAGCGGATCATCGGCTATATTGCCTTCCCCGGACGGTAGTGGTTGGGCGCAAGTGTAGGAATACGCAAACGACAAGCCGGAGTTGTAGTAGTTGTCTCCCGTGCCAGCGTGGTTGAAATAGAGAATGCAGTTCCTCACCGTACTGTCGTGACAGACAATCCCGCCACCATTCGCCGCGCTGTTGCTGCTAATCGTGCAGTTCTGAAGCAAACTGTCGACCAGATAGCCGCCACCTCCATAGCTGGCCGCACTATTCAGGTTGAGGACGCAATTAATCGTAGTCGCTTGATCGAAATACCCACCGCCTCCATTCCCTTCGGAATCATTCGCGGTGACGAAGCAATTCTGGTTCGTGCCCCCTTGGCAGTAGATGCCGCCATATGAGTTCGCGGTGTTGCGTATGAGAAGGCATTCCTCCATCAAGCACTCGGTGAGATGGACTCCTCCAGCCGTATTGGCCGTGTTGTTGCTTACCGTGCAGCCTCGCAGAATGCTGCCGTTCCAGCCATAGACTCCGCCACCAGTTGCGGTTGCCGTATTCGCTTTGATCACGCAGGCCTCGATCGTGCCTGCGTTCAAGTACGCGCCGGCTCCAGAATTTGCTGAGTTGCCCCTGATCGTGCAGTTTGTCACCAGACTGCTCGTACACTTGACACCTCCACCCACATCGTACGCTGAGTTGTTCCGAATCTTGCACCCGGTCACGACCGAGCCACCCACGCACAGTACTCCACCGCCACTACAGTTTGCGAAGGGCGAGGAATTCCAGTCGATCGTGCAGTTCAGTACGCAACTATCAGAAGCGTATATGCCACCGCCGAACTCATCACCTACATTGTAGGAAATGGTACAGTTCGTCACGATTGACCCGCTGCACCACACGCCGCCGCCCGCCTGCCCGGACTGGTTGTCCACAACGGTGCAGTTCTCAAGAAGGCCGTCAACGCAGTAGACGCCGCCGCCCTGTGGTGAAGTCCAGTTGTTGGAGACGACGCAGTTTCGAATCGTCGCGCCTTCGCAGTAAACGCCCCCACCCAAAACGACGCCAGGCGCACCTACATACCGGCCTCGCGTGATGAGGAAGCCGTCTAGAACAGCGTCCGGATGATTTACGTAGAAGCATCGCCAAGCGGAGCTATTCCCGTCGACCGTTGTTTCGGAGGCTCCGTGTACACTGCGTACTGTTATTCCCTTGTTGATTACCACATGCGCCGCGAGAACATAGTTTCCGTTGGTTACAATAACTTCGTCGCCATCAAGGGCTTCATCCACGGCGTCCTGGATATTCGTCGCCGCCGTAGCCCAGCTTGTGTACGGTGTTGCCGGTGTTGTGCAGGCAGCATCAACGTAATGGATATCCGCCAAGGCCAACTGTTGCGACATTGCCACGATGATGGCAACAGCCGCGATGATCCTATCAAGACGTGCACTCATGACCTGTGTCCGCAAGTTGCGGCATGCCTTTGACCGTGTTCTGTTTGACTCCCGGAAGATTCTGAATCCACGTTACAAAGGGCTCCGCATGGGGTGCATTGGCGGTGGACTTGTGCCCAGGAAAAGGATGCATGATTGTTTTCAGAGACGCCGGAAGCCGTCGCGCCGCACTCCCAAAGTAGTAGAACCGTTCAGAGAGCAGGACATGTTTTCCGCTGAGGTCATCATCTTGGTCCGTTCTGTGATGAAACCCTGTGCGTTGTCGGACGCATCCACGGTTTGAGTAGGAATAGATGCAGTCGCCTGCACGCCGTCGGTAATCGTCGCTTTCGGGATCGGGTATCTTCTGAGGATACTTGGCCCGACAGAACTGATCGTAGGCCCTCAACGTCTTCTTGTCTGTTATCTCCATTGCATAGACGACGCGATCGGAGAAATCCCCTTCAGGTGATTGGGCCGAGCCAAGCCCGACAACCCAATCGCCGACGTTAGCATGTCGCCTAATAGCCGGTTTGCAGACTGCAAGCGTGCAGATCCCCCAGAACGGGTTCGGAGCAAACCCTGAATCATAGCGCACGCAGTAGGAATAGAGCGTCATTGTCCTTCGCCTCCGTGTGTTTCTACAATCGCCTCAGGATACCCCCAATACGGAAGGAATCCAAGCAGTTCTTCTCTTCCTGAACAAGAGCCAAAAAGCGCGCGTTCCAGAGAGCCGCCTGACGGCGGCGTGATGAAGTGGCCGACCGCCTGCGCCGAGGCTTCGGCGAGTCAGGGAGGCCACA
>JAFGCA010000748.1 GCA_016932895.1 Sedimentisphaerales bacterium
ATGGAACTCGGGCCGGTCGCCGATCTTCTTGCGCATCAGCCAGCGAATGATGCGCGGGCCGATCAGAAGCGAGATCACCAGACTCGTCAGGATCGCCAGCACCGCGCGGAACAGGACGTACCGATACGCGTAGAAATGCAGCGTCTCGGAGAAGAAGTCGCTGAAGTGCCGAAGCAGATGGTAGATCATCCCGTTTCTCGATCCCTGATATTGTCCGGTCGACGCCGCGCCGGCGACGTCGGAAGTTCTTGCATCCGGTGCGGGCCCGCTGCCCCGGCGAAAAGCTCGTGCAGCCTGTCGACGACCCGCTCCAACCGTGCCGTCCGTGAACCTTTGACGAGTATTATATCGTCTTTTTCGATGAGCGCCTCCAGATTGTCGCAAATGGCGGGCGTATCGTCGAAGCAGCGGGTCCGCAGCTCATGCCGCGCCGTTTCCCGGGCGAGTCGGGCGGTGGTTTGGGGCGGCTTTCCGACGGTCAGCAGCAGGTCCACGCCGGCGCGGGCCACCGCCTTGCCCAACTCGGCGTGCAACGACTCGGTTTGCGGACCCAGCTCGGCCATCTCCCCGCAGATGAAGACCAGCCGGCGCCCCCCGGCCGATTTCGGGGCCCCGCGCAGGCTGACCAGCACCGCCAGCGCGTTGTTCATCGAGGCGGGACTGGCATTGTAGCAGTCGCTGATGATCGTCAGCGCTGCGATCTGGACGGGCTCGGTCCGCATGGCCACACCGGAAAGGCTCTCCAGAGCCGCCGCGAACTCGTCGAGCGTTACCCCGAGCCGGTCGCAGACGGCCCAGGCCGCCAGTGCGTTCGCGACGTTGCCCGGCCCGGGCAGCGGCAGATGCATTTCCCGGCCCCGGATCGTGAACGTGCTGCTGAATCCTGCGAGCGTCACGTTTTCGACGCGGTAGTCCGCCTCGGCCGACGTTCCGAACGTTCGCAGCGGCTTGCCCGTCTTCCGGGCCGCCTCGGCCAGCGGCTCGATGTCGGCGTTGACGATCAGCAGCCCTTCGTCGGACAGGCCCTCGGCGATGGAGACCTTCTCCCGGACAATCGTCTCCAGAGTGCCGAAGCCTTCCAGGTGGGCCGGGTAAACATTGGTCACGACGGCCACCTCGGGCCGCGCGATGCGCGTCAGATACGCAATCTCGCCGGGGCGGTTGGCGCCTAACTCGGCGACGATGATCTCGTCCTCGGGCTCGGCGTCCAGCAGCGTCAGCGGCAGCCCGATCGTGTTGTTGAAGTTCTTACGCGCCTGCCGGGCCCGGAACTTCTGGCTGAGGACGTGGAAGACGATCTGCCGCGTCGTGGTCTTGCCGACCGAGCCGGTGATGGCGACGACCTGGAACGAGTTCACGTGCCGGTACTCGCGCGCCAGATCGCCCAGCGCCGCGACGGTATCGGGCACTTTGAGGACGGGCTTGCCGGCGGCCTCGCCCTCGTCGGCGTCCCCGCTCACCACGGCACAGGCCGCCCCCTGGGCCAGGGCCCGGCCCACGTAGTCGTGCCCGTCGAACTGCTCCCCGGCAATGGCGAAGAAGCAGTCCCCCGGCCGCACCGTACGCGAATCCGTACTTACGCCCGTGAAACGCGCATCTACATCCTTGAACCGCTCGGATCCAACGATCCGGGCCAGGGCACCGACCGTGAGGCTCTTCATATCCTTATCTTCAGCAATCTGCGTACTTTGGCTGCAAAAACGGGCAAGATACCTGCAAGCTGAGGCCCAAGTATACGCCGGCCTGTGACGCTTATGCCCTGGCGACCGTGGCCAGCCAGGTTTTGGCCATCAGGCTGGCGCCGGCCATGGTGGGATGGACGCCGTCGCCGGCCCAGTAGTTCGGCGGCGTCTTCTTGACGGCCTCGTCGAACATGGACTGAAACGGGACGAACACGGCACCGAATTGGGCCGCTACTCTCTTGGCGGCCGCCCGGTATCCGTCGAACTCGGGAAACCACTTGTCGTTGACGGCCCCGCAACGCAACACGAACGGCTCGCACACCACCAGCGCCGCCTGCGGCAGCTCCCGCCGCGTCCGCTCCATGAGAGCCAGGTAGTCCCGCTCGTACACTGCCACGGTGCCGTCATACTGGCCGTTGAGTCCGTGCCAGATATCGTTGACGCCGATGAGGATGCTCACGAGGTCGGGTTTCAGCGCGAGGCAGTCTTTGTCCCAGCGGTCGGCAAGCTGGAAGACCTTGTGTCCGCTGATGCCGCGATTGTAGACCTTCAGGCCGGCCTCCGGATGCTCGGCCAGCAAGCGGGCGGCCGTCAGAAACGCATACCCCCGGCCCAAGGCCCCCGCGTCGTTGGCATTATTCTCGCGCCCTCGGTCGCGCCCGGCGTCCGTGATCGAGTCGCCCTGAAACAAGATAGTGCCCCCAGCCTTGACGAGGCGGCCGGCCGCGGCGCCAGAGGAACGCTTCACGCCGTTGGCGCAACCCAACATCGGCAGTATCGAAGCGGCAGCTACCGCACCGGCCACGCCGGCCGTGCCCCTGAGAAAACTGCGTCGCGTACTGCCATGGTCCGATGAGCGAGACTCCATCATGGTCGTTCTCCTTGTATACACAAACCGTTCCACTGCCTGGTCGCGGTTGAAATTACCACATCCGTCGTGGCACGCCGCGGCCAAAGGGGTCATCGTACAACGATCCGTGCCAGTTGTAAACGCTCAAGCCCCTCAAGCGGTGTCGGCGCAATCCTTCGGGCATCATTGTTTTGGACCCTGGACAGCTACGGGTGGCAGCGTCAAGTCCGAAGGACTTGGCGATGGCGCAACGCCCGGGGCTCGTACAGCGTCACACGCAGCAGACAAGTTCCCCATCGCCAAGCTGCCGCTTGACGCTGCCACCGGGGGGGGGGCGGGAAAATCACCTATCTACTCTTCTGACTCTTTGCACCCTTCTGGCCTTGCACTCATCTACCCATCTACCCTTTTACTCGTTTACTGAAAATATCGACAATTTGACTTGACTGCTGAACATATGATATGTACTTTAATGATAAAACACAATCGTATATTGTAAATAGTACATACCAAATTCGGAGGGCCACTCATGGCTACGCAAGCACAGATTCAAGCGAATCGGTCGAACGCGCAGAAGTCGACGGGACCACGGACGACCGACGGTAAGGCGGCGGTCTCGCAGAACGCTCTCAAGCACGGGTTGTGTGCCGAGAGGACGGTGATTGCGGGGGAAGATTTGGGGGAGTTTGAGTTCTATCGCGATCGGATGTTGGGCGAGCTGACGCCGGACGGGGAGGTGGAGTCGATGTTGGCCGAGCGGGTGGTGAGCCTGTCGTGGCGGCTCAGAAGGACCGAGCGGGCGCAGAACGAGGCGTTCGACGCGCTGCTGGCCAAGGACGCCGACTTCCCGTTGCCGAGGCTGAAGAAATCGCTGCCGACGAAGAATGATTCGGACGTCTTCGTGGAGGAAACGCCGCTGGGGCGGGCGGTGGTCCGCGA
>JAFGCA010000749.1 GCA_016932895.1 Sedimentisphaerales bacterium
ACCAGACCGTGCTGGGGTCAAAGAGCCCATGGTCCCAGGCGACATGGGTGTTGCTCAACTCCATGACGACGTCGAACTGGATCACGCCGGCCTTCTTCCCGACGGGTCCGAGCCGGCAAAGACCGATCCCGCTGATGACCAGCGAGATCGCTGCCGCTGCCGCTACCCACAGTTGCCGCTGGTATCTATGTCCTGCTTTCATATTTCTTACTCCTCCGGATACGTCAGCACGACTCCATCCGAAACCGCCTCCTGCACGAGCAAGGCTGGAGTCAGGAGGAAGTCGACATTCTCTCTGGTTGCCAGCGAAAGGTCAGCCGTGCCGAAACGCGGGGCAAGCCGAGCTCGCATCATGGCGTCAAACTCCGGCGTGCCCGGTCGGACCATGCGCCGAGCCCCGGCAGATGCCCGGCCCCTGCCAGGATCACTGCCCGCGCCCATGGCCAGAACGAGGGACGCACACATCAGCATTGCCAGGATCGCCCACCGCGTGAACCTTATCCATTTCCGTCTCATAACTCTGTCCTTTCGTAAAGCATGTGAGTTGACACCTTCACTGGATGGCAGCGGCGGGCAGGGAAGATGAACGCCGCTCGGCGTCACTGCGAACAGGCCCTGCCGCCGCCATCCATTCAGTGTTGTTGCATCAGATCAACCGCGTATCACTCTTACCAGATGTCGCCCTCCAGGTGGACACAAGAGAAACCGCCAGAGTCGTAATCCGCGTGAGCGTCGCGGCCACCCTAGTAGAGACTGGGGTCGTGGATCACGAGGTTGCCGACATCACCGCCGCCCCTTCTCGGTTTGGAAGCTGGCCTTCTCCCTCCCATTCGCTTCGAACAGTCTCAGACCGTTGCGCGCAGAAAGGCTGGTTCTCCCTTTGCCGTCCGTCTCCTTTCTTGAAGGACGGTTCGGTCTCTTCGGTTGGCTCGTGGAGAAAAATCCGACAACCATATGACGCTCGCGTCGCTGCGATGATTCAGAAAACAGCAAAAAGGCATGCCGACCACAGATGAGTCCAGCCTCGCCGCCCTTATGGTGTTCAATTGGGCCGGGGGCGCAGCGCCCGTGGCACTATTCGAGTTGGCTGCGAAGCGCTTCGGCGTCTTTGAGGACTTGTTCACGGGTGGGGTACTCGCGGGGCTGCAACTCGAAGGTCCATTCGTAGCTATCGACGATCCGGCCGGGATACAGAATCTGGGCGACGAAATCGAACGGCGGGAAATCGTGCAGCGGCGGCTTCAGTTCCCGCGCGGTGTCGAGAGTTTCGTAGCCATCCTTGGTGAGGCGGACGCCGTAGTTGCCATACCATTTGAAAGGAACTGTCACGGGCGAGACGCCAATCTGCTCGTCGTTCAACGTTACGAGGGCTCCCTGGGGCTCAGTATTGATCGTCAGCTTGCGCTCGACGCAGCCGCCCGGCAGCAGGGCCGCCAAACACGCGACTACGATAAACCACACGGAACATTTTCTCATATCTGCAATCCTTTGGGATACTCCAGGTCCTTCTTTCCCACCCATTATAGAAGGTCGTCTCGCTGATGGAAGCCCAAACTCGGGTACGGCCGGCGGCAAGTTTTGTCATCTGGCACAGGGCATTCGTAGGGGCGAATAACCATTCGCCCTGCTCTGGGAAGCGACCGGTGGCACGGACAAGCGGAAGGGCGAATGATTATTCGCCCCTACGGGTATTCCTACGGGCTTGTCTCTCGCCACCGCGGCGCCCGGATGCGTCAGTCGGCGGACATGCATCGGCCCTGGCCCCATTGGCGCAGGATGCTGACTTTCTCGGCCATGGTTGCCGACAGCGGGGGCGACGCCTGCACCGCCGCGACGATCCGTTGGGTGTCCAGTTCGGCTTTCTCTGCGTAGGCCTCGTGCAGGGCGGAAATCACCGCCTGTTCGATCTCCGAGCCGCTGCGGCCTTCGGAGGCCTCGGCCAGGGCGGCCAGGTCGAATTTCTTCGGATCGCGCCCGCGTTTGCTCAGGTGAATGGCGAAGATCTGTTCGCGCACCTCAGCCGTCGGCAGGTCCACGAAGAATATCTCGTCGAAGCGGCCCTTGCGCAGCAGCTCGGGAGGCAAGGCTTCGATGTCGTTGGCGGTGGCGACGACGAAGACGGGGGCCTCGCGTTCCTGCAGCCAGGTCAGCAGGGTGCCGAACATGCGTTGGCTCAGCCCGCCGTCGGCGCTGCGACTGGCGGCGGAGGCGAACGCCTTCTCGATCTCGTCGATCCACAGGATGACCGGCGACATCATCTCCGTCTGTCGCAGGGCATCGCGCAGGTTGTGCTCCGATTCGCCGATGAAGCTGCCATAGAGTGTGCCGGGGTCCAACCGCAGCAGGGGCTGGTGCCACGCGGTGGCGATGGCCTTGGCGCAGAGACTCTTACCGGCGCCTTGCACGCCTAACATGAGGACCCCCCTTGGCGGTGTCAGGCCGAATTCCTTGGCCTCATGGCTGAAGGCGTCTCGACGCTGATTGAGCCACCTCTTGAGCCGGTTCATGCCGCCGATTTCGCTCAGGTCCAGAGGGGTCTGAATGTATTCGAGCAGGCCGCCTTGCTGGATCATCCGTCGCTTGTTGGCGATGACGATGTTGATGTCTTCATCGCTGAACCGTTGGTCGGCGGCTACCGCGTCGCTGATGATCCGCATTGCCTGGCGGCGCGTCAGCCCGCGGAGGTTGCGGACGATGGTGTCCAATCCTTTCTGCGTGATGCCTACCTCGATGGGCTTCTTGCGGTGGAGCCG
>JAFGCA010000750.1 GCA_016932895.1 Sedimentisphaerales bacterium
CGGAGAGAACCAGGAGTTGCTTGGATACCGGGGCGCCGACATCGATATCACGGCGCGCGTGGGGGCGCAGGAGGCGTTGCGTTGTCACGTTTGCGAAATCGAACGATTCAACCGCCTGGCCACGGCCCGTGAGGTCCGGGTGATCGAGTTGAAACGACGCATCAACGAGTTGTCGCAGGCGGCAGGGCAGAGGCCTCCCTACGAGTCACCGGCCGAAGACGCCTGTGTGAAAGAAGCGGAAACAGGGGGACCGGCCACGCACGCACCGGCCGAAGCACAGCCGCCGCGCGGGAGCGCCGAATACCGCCTGGAAGACCTGTTGGACCGGGATCAAATCCAGCAATTGCTGGACAGTTGCAGCGATGCGTTCGGCATCGCCGCGGCGGTCATCGATACCCGGGGAAAGCTGTTCGTGGCCACCCGCTGGCAGCGCATTTGTGCGGATTTCCACCGCGTTAATGAGCTTACGTGCCTTCGTTGCAACGAGAGCGATACGGTTTTGGCCAACCAGTTGGAGGAAGGCGCGTCGTTTTCGCTTTATGAATGTCGCAACGGACTCACGGATGCGGCTTCTCCGATTCTCATTGAGGGAACGCACGTCGGGAACGTATTCGCCGGTCAGTTCCTGCTGGAGCCTGCCGACGAGGCCTTTTTCCGGCGGCAGGCGGCGGAGTTCGGTTTCGATGAGGCCTCGTACCTCGAAGCGCTGTCTCGTGTCCCCGTCGTATCGAAGGAGAGGCTGCCTGCGATCCTCGGTTACCTCACGACGTGCGCCCGCCTGGTGGCGGAGATGGGGCTGGAGCGGATTCGCAGCAGGACGTATGAAGGAGATCTGGTTCGGCGAGCCGAGGCCCTGGATCGGGCCAACCGGGAGCTGCGCGAGCAACGCGCGGCGGCCCTGAGTCTGGCCGAGGACGCCAACGAAGCGCGGGCGGCGGTGGAGCGGGCCCAGCGTTCCTTGCAGGACAGCGAGGAACGCCTGCGCAGCATGACGGCGGCCGCCCACGACGCCATCATCATGATGGACGAGCACGGCGACGTCTCCTTTTGGAACCACGCCGCGCAGATCATGTTCGGCTATTCGCAGGGCGAGGCGCGCGCCCGGAACCTGCGCGACCTGCTGGCGCCGGTGGGATACCAGGATGCTTGCCGACAACAAGTGGTCCCCGTCCGGGAGGGCGGGCAATGCCCCGCTTCAGGCCGGACGCTGGAATTGACCGCCCTGCGCCGGAACGGAGAGCAGTTTCCCATCGAATTGTCCATCGCTCCGGTACGCCTGGACGAGAGCTATCAGACGGTCGGCATCATCCGCGACATCAGCGAGCGGAGGCGGACCCACGAGATTTTGGATCGCAAACAGAAGAACCTGGAAGCGATTTTTGACGCGGCTCCCTTCGGCATGCTGCTGGTAAACGAGCACCATGCCGTCGTGCGGGCGAACGATGCGGTGCGACAGATGTCCGGCCAGGAGTACCAGGAGATTCTGGGCCAGGACGTTTGCCGGGCGTTGGCGTGTGCCCGCCGCCCGCCGGCGCCGGATGAGCCCGGCTCGTCCTGCCAGGAGTGTTCCCTCGGACGATTCATTCGGGCCACTCTGGAATCGGGCACGCCCGTCCACGGTGTGGAGGCGCGTCCCGTACTGAATGACAACGGCGAACACGTGCGTCCCTGGTTGTCGGTAAGCGTGGTGCCGGTGGACATCGACGGCGGCCAGCACGTTGTGGTTGCCCTCCATGACATCACCGGCCGGAAGCGCGCCGAAGCGGAGCTGCGGGAGACGATGGATCTGAAGTCCCAGTTCATCTCCACGGTCTCGCACGAGCTGCGCACGCCGTTGACGGCGATCCGGGAAGCGATCATCATCGTCGCGGACGAGGTGGCCGGGAAGCTCAAGAAGGATCAGAAGCACTTCCTGGGGATCGCCCGGCGCAACGTCGATCGTCTGGCCCGGCTGATTGACGACGTGCTCGATTTCCAGAAGCTCAGCGCGGGGAAGATGGAATTTCAGAAGCAGCCACACAGCGTCGCTCAGACCGTGGAGGATGCCTACACCACGATGTCGCCCCACGCGCGAAAGAAGAAGGTGCACCTCTCCAGTGACATCGAGGCCGGTTTGCCCCCGGCGGTGTACGACAGCGACCGCATCATGCAGGTGTTGACGAATCTGGTCAGCAACGCCATCAAGTTCACGCCGGAGGGGGGAACGGTTTCTCTTTCGGCCCGCCGTGCGCATGACAATCTGGTCCTGCAGATCAGCGACTCGGGCATGGGCATCCCGAAAGAGGCGCTGCCGAAGATCTTCAACCGTTTTTACCGGGTGCACCGTCCGGGCCGGGAGATCAAGGGGACCGGACTGGGGCTGGCGATCGTGCACAAGATCGTCACGGGCCACGGCGGTCGGATCGACGTCGAAAGTGAGGTGGACAAGGGCACCACGTTCAGGGTCACGCTTCCGCTGACCGCCCGGCGTCCCGGCGATGAGCCGCACTGGCAGGCGGACGAGCACTTGGAGACGATGCTGGCAGAGCCCTTCGAGGGCTGAGCCGCCGGTGGCGTGACATTCACGATTCGAGCCGCATCATCACTCGCACCGGGAAGATCACTCTCGACGATTGAGGCGAATTGGCGACAACCGTCCGGCAGCCACCGTCCGGCAGCCGCAGCCCCACCGGAATCTCACGCAAATACTCCAAACACTCCAACGTTATCAGTTTTTTTAGATAATATTGCTGCTTTCCACACGTCCTACTTTACAGAAATGAGGTAGCAGCGGCCTTTTCAGGCAGGCGGCCATGACCGGTGCAGTGGGCTTCGCTGGGCGTATGGAGGTTCGATTGGCTTTATGAGCAATGAAATTGTGCGTGCCCCGGTGTTTTTCCCTCCACAGCGCTCCGAGGAAGCGCGGTGCGCCACCGCGTCCTCTCGGCCCGACGAAGCGGGCTCGCCCCTGTTTGTCACCGTGCACGGCCGCCTATGGGTCCGGATGCTGCCCCGGGCCGTCTGCCTGCTGACGCTTGCGGTTTTGATCGCCGGATGCAGCCCCGCCCACTACAAGGCCGAAGCGGACAAGGAAGTGTATGGCATCATCGACAGCAAGTGGGAGGACCGCTTCGGGAGCAAGGTCAACTACGTCGTGAGCGATGCGCCTGCCTCGCCGGACGATATCCGGGTCGAGCGCAGCATCACGGCGGGCCGCCTCTCGCTGGCCCGGGCCGTTGCGATCGCTACCGCACACAACCGGGATTATCAGCGTCAGAAGGAGCTGCTCTATCTGACGACGTTGACGCTGACGCTGGCGCGGCACGAATTTGCCCGGCAGTGGTTCGGCACCGTGGACGCCGGCTACTTGAACGAGAGCGACGACGAGTCGCTCACCGGCGGCGGCGCCCTGGGATTCAGCCGCGCGCTGGCCGACGGGGCGCAGATCAGCGCCGGCATCGCCCTGGATTGGGCGCGCTTCCTGACGGGAGACCCGCGAACCTCCTTGGGCTCGGTGCTGAACGTCAGTTTCACGCAGCCGCTGCTGCGCGGCCGGGGACGCAAAATCGCCCAGGAGAACCTGACGCAGGCCGAACGCAACGTTCTGTACCAGATCCGCTCGTTCAACCGGTATCGAAAGACCTTCGTCGTTTCCATCGTGACGGACTACTACAATGTCCTGCGGCTGCGGGATACGGTGACAAACGCCGAAAACGATTACGAAAGAAGGGTCCTGTCGCGCGAGCGGCTCGAAATGGAGGCGGAAGCCGGCCGGCGGGATTCTTTTGAGGTCGACCAGACGGTCCAGGACGTGCTGCGAGCCCAGGACAACGTCGTGGCGGCGCAGGAGCGGTACGCCCAATCGCTCGATCAATTCAAGATTCGCCTGGCGCTGCCCACCGATGCGGAGGTGGAGCTGGATCCGAACGAGCTGGAGGCGTTGCGTCGGACCGAGGTTCTGGATTTGGACTACACGGTGGAAGCAGCGATCCAAACGGCGTTGAGCGAGCGTCTGGACCTGGCCAACAGCGCCGACGGCGTGGAAGACGTGGCCCGCAAGGTGATGGTGGCGGCGGACAATCTCGGCGCGGAACTGAACCTGGTGGGCAGCACGGCCGTGAATTCCACACCGGACACAGATTTCGCGCGCCTGCAATTTCATGAGGGGCTCTACCGGCTCGGCCTCGAAGCCGACCTGCCGCTGGATCGCAAGGCCGAGAGGAACGCCTATCGCGAGGCGCTGATCGCGTTGCAGCAGCAGCGGCGCGAGCACGAGAACGAGGTGGACAGCGTCAAATTGGGTGTGCGGGAAGCGTACCGCCAGTTGCGGCGTCAGGCCGAATCCTACCGCATTCAGAACAACAG
>JAFGCA010000751.1 GCA_016932895.1 Sedimentisphaerales bacterium
CAGGCGGCGCTGCACGATTTCGCCGACAATCGGGTCCTGGAGCGTCTCTCGATGTACGAAAGGCGGATCGAGCTGAGCCTGTACAAGAGCATGAACGAGCTTCAGAGGTTGCGCGTGATGCGGGAGGTCCAGCCGGCGACGGAGAAGCCCACCCGGCCGGACAAGCACTGGGGCAACGTCCGCCATGCGAATGCGACGGATCAAACGGCACCTCCAGGTGCGATGGAGGAGTTGAGGGGAGGCTTTGACGGCGGTGATGAGGCGCTGCACCAAACAAAGCCAATCCGGGCCGGACGGACGCCGGCGAGTTCGGATTGGAGAGTGGGGATTGGGGATTCGAAAGAGCCGGTGCGCGGAAAGCCGCAGTGTAAAATAACAAACAAAGCCAATTCCGCTCCGCAGACCGGGGCGGCGGCAGGCGGACAAGACGCGGGCCGGACCTGTCCCATCGGAGAATGAGGTTTCCCTGAGACGACGACGGCCGGTCCTTGACAACACGCCCCCCAACGGCCTATAATGGTTTGTATAGGGGTGGTTCTGAACGCGCAGGAGGATGCCTGCCTTTCGCCTGTATCTCCCTTCGTCCGCAGGGGTCGGGACAAGGGCTGTCTGCGATCGAGGGGATCCGTTTCGTGAGGACGCATGGGTAAGACAACGACCGTCTGCATCATCGGCGTCATACTGATACAGGGGCTGGCCGATCCGGCCGGCGTATCGGCCCGGTCCATGTCGGCTCTCGACGCCGAAGTCGCGGTCGCCGGGTGGCTGGCGGACGACCCGGCCCCGCTGGGAATTGCCCTGGGTCGGGGCCTCGCGGGCGTCGATACCTTCTGCGACGAAGCCGGCCGGCCCCTATACCACGTCGTACACGTTGACCCGCTCGGCCTCGTTGTCGTGCCGGCCGACGACGCCGCTGAGCCGATCCTCGCCTTCGCCGAAGCCGGCACATTCGACGCCTCGCCCGCGAATCCGCTGGCGGCATTGATACGCCATGATCTGGCCGCACGGCTGGAAAACGCCCGCCCCGCTGCGGCCGGGAGCGTCCGCATCCAGGAAGGGCCCCAGTGCCAGGCGAAATGGCGGTACCTCATGGCCCGGGCGGACGCAGGCGCGCACGCACTCGGATTGCAGGGTCTCGAAACCGTCTCCGACGTCCGCGTCGACCCGCTGATTCAAACGCGGTGGTCTCAGGGCGACGTCTGCGGCGCCTCCTGCTACAACTACCACACGCCGAAGAACTACACGTGCGGTTGTGTCGCCACGGCGATGGCCCAACTGATGTATTACCATCGCTACCCCGCCGAAGGCATCGGCCGGGAAGAATTCGACATCACGATACGAGGCGCACCGAATTCAGCCTATACGCACGGCGGCGACGGCGACGGCGGACCCTATCAGTGGGACCGGATGGTTCTCAAGCCGGACTGCAACACCACCAACCCTCAGCGGCAGGCCATCGGCGCTCTGTGCTACGACGCCGGCCTCTCGGTGAACATGGACTACGCACCCGGGGGCTCCGCCGCGGACGCGTACCTCATCGCCGACGCGCTGAGAAACACGTTCGGATTCGCCAACGCCGTCAAGGGAGCCGATGACGGCGATGAGGTCGGCCCGGGTGTGATGGCCATGCTGAATCCCAGCCTGGACGCCGGATATCCCGCCATCCTGGGCATCACCGGGGGCGACGGCCACGCTGTCGTCGTGGACGGTTACGGGTATGACGGCAGCCCCTTCGCCACCCTCTACCACCACCTGAACATGGGCTGGGCGGGCCAGCAGGATGCGTGGTACGACCTGCCGGAGGTGGCCGGCTTCGACACGGTGACGGCGTGCATCTACAACATTACCCCGACCGATCCCGGCGAGATCATCAGCGGGCGCGTCAAGGACGTGCTGGGCCGGCCCCTGGCCGGGGTGCTGGTGCAGGCAGTGCAGAGGTCTCCCCGTCGGGAAACGACGTCGAATGCCAGGGGGATCTACGCGCTGGCCGGATTGCCCTCGAGAGCCGTGCTGACGATTACGGCCCGGAAAACCGGTGTGAGCTTCACGCCCCAACCCGTCCAGACCGGGATATCCGCCGACTGGCGGAGCCATGCGGGAAACCGGTGGAATATCGATCTCATCGGCACCTTGACGGCCGACCGGGACGACGACGTCGATGTGGACCTCAGGGACTTCGCCCTGCTGGCGCGCCAGTGGCGGCATCCGGCGGGCGAGGTCACGGACGTCGGAGATCTGGCCGAACTGGCCGGCAGTTGGCTCACCGGCGTTGGCGCGAAAACACCTGTTATCCGGCCCTGAGCCTCATGATACACGCGAGCGAGTCAGTCTTTGCTCCAAAAGCTATTGCAATTCCAGACGCAATCGATTATAAAGAATAGTTTATAAAACCGTGGGCCGGCAGAGTCGTCTCCCCCTGAAATAGCGTCTTGTATCGATCCGAACATGCAAGAATTGACAGTCAAAATCCCGGGCACAACGGAGAAACACTACCCGATCCTCATCGGCACGGGACTGTTGCCGTCGTTGTGGTCGCGGCTCGAAAGCGAGGTTGGCCGGGGTGCAAAGTTCGTGGTTACCGACGCAAACCTCGTCGCCGCGGGGCATTTGGACGCGTTGCTCGCCGGCCGGGACGTCCCGCACTTCGTGATCGAGCCTGCCGGGGAGCCCTCGAAAACCGTCGAGACCGCTGTAGCGATCGTCGAGGCGATGGAGAAGGCCTGCCTCGGCCGGGACACGGTGGTGGTGGCCCTGGGCGGCGGTACGGTCGGCGATATCGCCGGGTTCGCCGCCGCGATCTTCAAGCGAGGCGTCCCCGTCGTGCAAATCCCGACCACGACGCTGGCCCAGGCCGATTCGGCCATCGGCGGCAAGACGGGCGTGGATTCCAGCGTCAGCAAGAACGCCTTCGGCGCCTTCTGGCACCCGGCGGCCGTCTATATCGACACCGCGACGCTGGCAACGCTCGACGAGCGGCACTACCGTGGCGGGCTCGTGGAATCGGTCAAGCACGCCCTGATCGCCGACAGCGGGTATTTCGACTTTCTCGAGCGTCACCTCGACGAGATCCTCAAGCGAAAGGCGGAGGTGCTGGAGACCGTCGCCGGCTACAATTGCCGGATCAAGGGGGCCGTCGTGGAGGCCGACCCGCAGGAGAAGAACGAGCGCCGGACGCTCAACTACGGCCACACGATCGGACACGCCGTCGAGGCCGCCAGCGGGTACGATTTGCTGCACGGCGAAGCGGTCGCCGTCGGCATCGTCGCCGCCGGCCGGATCGAAGCGGAAATGGGCCTGGCCGAACCGGGACGGCGCCAACGCGTACAAGGCATCCTCGAAAGACTGGGCGTTCCGGTAAAACTGCCTCCGCAAATTGCCGAAAAAAAGGTGCTCGACCTGTTGAAGCACGACAAGAAAGCCGTCGGCCAGTGGCCGCGATTCGTCCTGATCGCCCGGCTCGGCCAGGCCTACTGCCGGGACGGGCAATACGCCGTCGATGTAGAGCGACAAATCGTTGAGAACGTGTTGAGAAAGCTCAAATAACTGGGGCAAGGGTAAACCATGTACCGACCGCAAATCAAAGTCTTGGATTGCACGATCAGGGATGGAGGTCTCATCAACAATCACTACTTCACGGACGAGTTCGTCCGCGAAGCCTACCGCGCCCTTTCCCGCAGCGGCATCGACTATATGGAGTTCGGCTATCGCAATAGCAAGGAGCTGTTTCCCACCAAGGACTACGGCGCCTGGAAGTATTGCGACGACGAGAAGATCCGCGAGATCATCGACGGGATCGAGTCCAATCTCAAGATCAGCATCATGGTCGACGCCCACCGCGTGCGCGAGCAGGCGTTCGCGCCGGCCGACGAGAGCCCGGTCGACATGATTCGCGTCGCCACCTACGTCAAGGACATCGACAAGGCCATCGACTTAGGCCGGCGCGTCAAGGACCTGGGCTACGAAACCTGCGTCAACATCATGGCCATCTCCAAGGAAAACGAGTTCGCCCTGATCGAGGCGCTCGACCAGCTCGCCGAGACCGACGTGGACGCCGTCTACGTGGTGGACAGCTTCGGGGCCCTGTACTGCGAGCAGATCGAATACCTCGTCAAGATGTACCGGAAGCACCTGCCCGGCAAGGAGATCGGCATCCACGCGCACAACAACCAGCAGCTCGCGTTCTCCAACACGATCGAAGGCATCATCCACGACGCCAACTACCTCGACGCCTCGCTTTTCGGCATCGGTCGCGGCCCGGGCAACTGCTGCCTCGAGCTGCTCCTGGGTTTCCTGAAGAATCCCAAGTTCAACCTCAGCCCCGTCCTCAAGTTCATCGAGGACCACATGCTGCCGCTGCGTGAGGAGATCGAGTGGGGCTATATCCTGCCGTACATGGTCACCGGCATCCTCAACGAACACCCCCGGGCGGCCATCGCCTATCGCGAAACCGACGACAAGGACAAATACGCCGAGTTCTACGAGCAACTCCTCGAAGGCCTCGAATAACACCCGGCCCGCGCATCGCAACAAACGTGCTGCGTCTGAATGCCGGGACAGAAACCGTCTGGGATTTGTCTCAGCGCCGAGGCTCTTTTTTCTTGCCTTGCGGGACGGTGGAAGTACAGTGTGGAGTCTTGAGTTCCTGGCACGGAGTCTCGCGTCAGGCAAGTGAACCGGCAACACAAAACTCGACACTCAAAACTAAAGACTCAGGGAGGTCTGGCCATGATCGGTAAGGCGATACGACTGGAGAGAATCATCGACCGCAACTCGCAGCGAACGGTTATTGTCCCCATGGATCACGGCGTGACGGTCGGTCCGATCGAGGGGCTGGCCGATATGCGCACGACGATCAGCAAGGTCGTGGGCGGCGGGGCCAACGCCATCTTGATGCACAAGGGCATGGTCCGCGCCGGCCACCGCGGCACCGGCAAGGACGTGGGCCTGATCATTCACCTCTCGGCCGGCACGGCCATCAGTCCCGACCCCAACGCCAAGGAGCTGGTCTGCACGGTGGAGGAGGCGGTCAAGCTCGGGGCCGACGCCGTCAGCATCCACATCAACCTGGGCGCCGAGACCGACAACGAGATGCTCCGGCAGTTCGGCCGGGTCAGCGAGCGCTGCCTGGAGTGGCAAATGCCCCTGGTGACGATGATGTACACCCGCGGGCCGAAGGTCAAAGATGAGTACGACGTCGAGAACGTCAAGCTCGCCGCCCGCGTCGGGGCCGAGCTGGGCGCCGACATCGTCAAGGTCGTCTACACCGGAAGCGTCAAGTCGTTCACCGAGGTCGTCCGGGGCTGCCCCGTCCCGGTCGTCATCGCCGGCGGACCCAAGATGGGCAGCGACGAGGACATCTTCCGCATGGTCGAGGGAGCCCTCGAAGCCGGCGCAATGGGCCTGTCCATCGGACGAAACGCCTTCCAGCACAAAACCCCCGACAAGATGATCCAGGCCCTCAGCGAAATGGTCCACAACGAAGTCAGCGTCCAAGCCGCCATCAACGTCCTCAAAGGCTGAGACCACGAATCCATGGACTTCGGGAAATGGTTAAGCTGGCCATTCCGGATGGGCCGCAGATTGTTGCACCATTGATTGACATGACGAAGCCCGAGATAGCAGACGAGGCAAGAAGGCTGGGGCTTGGCCCCGAGGATACGTGGAGTTGCTACAGACCTGTCGAGACAGAAGATGGATTTCAGCCTTGCGGGCGTTGCGATGCGTGTGTTTTGCATCGACACGCGTGGAGTCTGGTCGAGAGACCGGTGTGAACGAGACTGGAAGCTCCTGGATGAATAGGGTGTGATCTCCCATGGCACGGATCTGCCTTGTTTCATGCGTAAGTCAGAAGGCGAGAGAGCCGAGTAAGGCCAAGGATTTGTATGTCTCTCCGCTCTTCAGAAAGGCAAAAGAGTATGCTGAAGGGCGATTCGACAGGTGGTATATCCTCTCTGCTGAGTATGGATTGGTCAGCCCCGACTCCACCATTGCCCCCTATGAGAGAACCCTCAACGGCATGCCCCGCAGTGACAGACTTGCCTGGGCGCAGGGGGTGTACTCTGATCTGGTCCGCTGCACTGACCCCAACGATGAGATCACTTTCCTTGCTGGCGTGAAATATCGAGAACACTTGGCTGCATTCTTGGCGAAGAGAGGCAACCCCATCCGTGTGCCGATGGAAGGGATGGGAATTGGCAAACAGTTGCACTGGCTCACAGTCCAAAGTCGTGCCTCGTTTGTGAAGGCTGATCTCGACCACTTCTATGAAAGCCTCGGTAAACTCGACCAATCCCTTGGCGGTAAGCGAATACTGTCACAGTGCAATGGGAAGATCGACTGGCCCAAGCGAGGCGTCTACTTCTTCTTCGAAGAAAGTGAATTCCGCGCTGGCCGAGCCAGTCAACCTCGCGTCGTCCGGGTCGGTACGCACATGGTCAGCACCGGCTCCAAAGCCACCTTCTGGCACCGCCTGCGCACGCATCGTGGGACCGAAGACGGGCGTGGCAACCATCGTGGCTCGATTTTTCGTCTCCATGTGGGCAAATCCCTGATGGCCCGCTCAAATGGCAAAATTCGCGTTCCCTCCTGGGGAGAGGGCCAGACAGCTTCCGCCGCCACTCGCAAGCAAGAGGAAGATCTGGAGAGGAAAGTCTCGCAGTATCTGGGAAAGCTGCCGTTCCTATGGCTCGCGATTCCGGATTCAGCCGGACCGACCAGCGACAGGGCGTACATCGAGAGGAATTCGATAGGGCTGCTATCCAACTGCCTTGACCCGCTTGATACACCGAGCGACACTTGGCTGGGCAGATACAGTTCCAGTGAGGAAATCCGAGGGAGCGGTCTTTGGAACGTTAACCACGTTCGATACAATTACGACAGAAGATTTCTCAGGATTCTTGAGAGATATGTCGATACCGAGAATGGGAAACATGCTGTTCCTGCCCGGTCTATAGCCCCGCGAGATTGGTACTCGGCAGACAAAGGCAGGGACGTAAGAGACCAGATGAAGCTTTTCGATGAGGGAGAAAATGAGTGAGTTCACACCAATCCAACGGGTCTGTCGACCTCGTTTTGCATTTCTGTTATTCGAGATTGGGATTTGTTTAGAGTTTAGAGCTTAGGGATTCGAGCTTGCCGACTTGCGGGACGATCTGCGCGGAACGACAACGCCGCGCAGGCGCGAGTCGGCCGCGGATTGGGTTAGAGGGACGCGATGTTCAGGTTCTTGGCGGCGGCGGTTTCGTTGGGGCGGGAGACGCAGGTGGTCTCGGGGGCCGCCTGGAGCTTCTCGGGGTTGGTCTGTGCCATTTGGGCGATATCGATCATGGCCTGGCAGAAGGCGTCGAGCGTTTCCTTGCTCTCGGTCTCGGTCGGCTCGATCATCATCGCCTCCTTGACGATAGTGGGAAAGTAGACGGTCGGAGGATGGAATCCCCGGTCGATCAGGGCCTTGGCGATATCGAGGGCATGGACGCCTTTCTCGGCCATCTGCGGCGTGGTGCTGAAGACACATTCGTGCTTGCAGACCTGATCGACCGCCGG
>JAFGCA010000752.1 GCA_016932895.1 Sedimentisphaerales bacterium
GACAGGTCCTGCTTGTAGGTGTGACTTTTGCCATCCGGCGTTTTGAACTCTTTCTCCTGCTTACGCTTGGTATCACGCAGGCCGCGGATCATGATATCGAGCACCGGGTCGGTCAGCACGGCCAGCACGTTCAGTTCCTCGCCGGGCTTGATGCGGTGTCCCCGGGCCGGGGAGGCAAACATGACCGCCGGCTTGTTGGAAAAATCGAACACGAAGGGCTCGTCCTCCCGGATGCGGATGCCGTAAACCAGCTTCCGAGCCGCCGTGTCGCGCGGCTTGCCATCCGAGTGGTAGTTGTGCGACATGTCAATGCGGAGCCGGCCGTACGTGACCGTCATAAAGGTCGGCAGATAATCCCCCACCGGCAGACGACAGGACCGCACAGGCTCGGCCATGTCCTCGCCCAATTCGGCCGACAGGGCCACCGCCGTCTCCTCGCCTCGCAGCGCCCCTTGCGCCGACATCTCGGTGATCTTGCGCCCTCCGGCCCCAATCTCGAACGTGCCCAACGGCCCGTCGTAGGGCTGCACGAAGAGCTTGTCCCCGCTGGGCGTGGCCGAGAAGCGGTAGAGCGTGCCGTTACGCTTGTGCATCCCCGTCACCTGTTCCCCGCCCCACCAGGAAGGCGCGCGATTGGACTCGTCGGGGGGCAAAATGTGAAGGGCCGTGGCGGGATGATCGAACCAGCCGGCGATGACATAGGCGTGGCCCAGGACCGCGCAGAAGGACTGCCCGCCCACTTCGATCCGGCCCTTTCGCGCTTTCGTGGAGACGAACGACAGGTATCCATAGCCGCTGTCGAACATCAGCAAACGCGGCATGACCTCCAGCCGCCGGTCGGCGGAATCGTTGGGATCGATCCCGACCCGCAGATAGTCGAAGATCATTTCCGTCTTGATCGATGAGTAGCTCAGGCTGGCCCCCTCCGGGACGTTCTTCATGGGCTTTCCCGGCGGATCGTCGGTAAGGTCCGCGTTGCGATTGGCATCGAAGTACAGGCGGTCGTAGCCTTTCCCGGTCCCACCCGACTCGTCCAGCGCGAACGCATAGGAGAGTCCCTCCTCGGGCTTGCCGTAGGCGGCGCCGAACGCGACCGTGCCGTAGAGCGGCTTGTCGGAGGTGAACGAAGGGTACCTGCGAACCTCCTCGTTGGGGTCCTCGCCGTACATGGCCCTCTGTCCCATGACGAAACTGTGCCGCACCGACTTGGGTACCTCGAACGCCGAAATCTCCGCCAGATCAAACGCCTTCCCATCTGCATCCGCCTCCGCCGAAACCCAGCCCAGGAACAACACCGCGGCGTAAACGCTGTACAATGAAACCCGCTTCGCATCCATCTTCCGCACTCCCATTCACTCGCGACACACAACTACGCCCACCTCGCGGCAGGTGAACGCAGCGTGTCACGAGCTTCAACAAGCCTGTTAATCCCGAGTCACGACGATCTCCCGTGTGCCGATCACCGTGCCGTACAGCTCTTCAGTGTCGTAGGTTACGGTAATCGTAAGTGTCTCCTCGTCCCCGTCGATTTCCAGATTCTCCGGTACTCGCCACGAGTACCCGCAGGTGCTGTCTCAGCCAAAGGGCATAGTGCCCTCGGCGACAATTTCGCCATTGGCACGCTTGATAACGACCGTTGGTTTCAGTTGTCCTCCCTTATTGACCATGCGGAACATGATGTCCAGCGCCGGGTCGATCAGGACGGCTTTGACCTCCAACTGCTCGCCACGTTGAACGCGATGATCTTTGCTGGGCGAGGCAAACACGACCTGCGGCTCACCGGAGAAATCGAGCACGAACGGCCGGTCCGCACGGATCCGGATGGCGTAAACGGGCGCCCCTTCCTGGGCGCGGCCACCGGGCCGTCCGTCGGCATGGCGGTTGCGCAGCATCAAGCTGTTAAGCGTACCGTATGTGACATTCAGAAGCAAAGGACAGTAGTCGCCAACCGGTATGCGATAGGAGTTCGACGTCGGTGCGTTCCGCCCTCCAAGCCCTTCGGTCAGGCTGATGGCCATGTCCTTCGAGACCAAAGTCCCGGTAGCTGACACCTTCCGGACATTGCGCTGACCCGCTTTGATCTCCAGCACACCGAAAGGCCCTTGGTAAGGCCAAACGAAAAGCCGGTCGCCGCTCGGCGTGGCGGAGAGGCGATAGTAGGTACCGAGAGTTCGGTGCAGCGCCTTGAGCTGGCTGCCCCCGTACCAATTGACAACCGGGCTGTCGTGCGGCTGATTCGCCGGCATCAGGTAGAGATCCGTGGCGGGGTGATCGAACCAACCGGGGATGGCCCGGCCGTGACCAAGCACGACGTCGAGCTTCTTCCACCCGATTCGGATCGTCCCGGTGCGTACCTTCGTCGACATCAGCGTGGCATATCTGCGCTCGCTCTTGTAAGCGAAAAAACGCGGCATGACTGCAAGCCGATGCTGCGGATCGTCCGCAGGCGTCACCCGGAGCATGACAGGGTCGAAGCACACTTCTGCAACAAAGGAACTGGATTTGATGAGTGCCTTATCGGGGACGTCCTTCATGGGGAGGCAGCATGAATCATCGGTCAGGTCGCCGTTCAGATTCAAGTCGATGTACATGCGATCGTAGCCCAGCCCGGCCCCTTTCGATTCGTCAAGCGCAAAGGCGTAATGATATCCCGCCTCCGGCTCCGTCCGTTCGCCCCCGACCTGAAACGATCCATAGAGCGGTTTGTCGGACTTGAATGCCGGGTACTGCTTGACCGCCTCGGCCGGCTCGGTCTGGCAATCCGCATAAGCGCCGAAGATGAACTCTCTGTGCACGGTCACGGGGACGTCAAAAACGGGGATCTCCTGGAGCGGAAACGCCACAGCGTTCTCCGGAACCGAGAACGCCGTGCGCTCGGCCGACGGCGCGTGTGTCGATGAGGCCGCGCCCTGCGCTGCCGTCGCCAAGCCAGGGAAGATCCCGCAGAACAGCAGAATCCGGCAACACCGCCGGGCGACTCTCCCGGGGGTCCGCCGACTCACGCTCGCGCGTTCACAACACAACGTTCGTCCTTTCCTCTATTTCCGCCGTTTGTTCAGTCTCGACAAACGGTAATCTCCCGCCGGCCGAGCACCGTGCCGTAAAGTTCGAGCGTATCGTAGGTCACGCGGATCGTCAACGTCTCTTCATCGCCGTCGATTTTCATATCTTCCGGTACTCGCCACGAGTACCCGCAGGTGCCCGCTCAGCCGAAGGGCATGACGCCCTCGGCGACGATCTCGCCGTTGGTGCGGGCGACGGTGACTTTCGGGTCCAGAGACGGAGCTCGCTCATAGGTTCGTTCCTGTCCGTCAGGTGTTTTGTAGGTCTTCTTCTCGACACGGCTCATATCGTCGAGACGCCGAATCATGATATCCAGGACCGGGTCCAACAGCACCGCTTCGACCTTGACTTCGCTGCCGGGCGTCACTCGTTGCTTGTCCTTGGGCTGGACGAAGGCCACAACGGGCTTGTTCGAGAAATCCAGCACGTACGGCTTGCCGGCCCGGATCTTGATGCCGTGGACGACTTCGCGGTCGTTACGCGAGCGTCCCTTCGCATCGACGTGATAGTTGTTCGATACGCTGATACGAACGTCCCCGATACGCATGGTCAGATAGGCGGGATAGTAGTCGCCGGCCGGGATTTCGCACTTTTGCGTCGGCTCGGGCCAGCCGCCCTCCATACCATCGGCCACCGCTACGGCCGTATCCTTGCCACGCAACGAACCTCTGATTTCCAGCGTCTCCACGTCCCGGCCGCCCGGCCCGATCTCCAGCGTGCCCAAATCGCCCTCGTAGGAACGCACGAACAGCTTGTCGCCCGTGGGGGTGCACGAAAACTGATAGTATCGACCGCCGAGAAGATGGGTGGCGTTGAGCCGGTCCCCGCCCCACCACCGGGCCGGCGCGTCGCCATCGGTTGCGATGAACAGAGCCGACGACGCTTGATCCAGCCGGCCTTCGACCGAGTATCCGTATCCCAAGAACGCCGTGTAGGAAACGCCGCCAACATCAAATTCCCCCGTGTGCACGCCGACGGGAAAGAACGTGAGCTGCGGGGAACGGCCCTCATAGACCCACATCCGCAGCATCATCTCGACGCTTCGTCGGCCCGCCGAACCGAAATCGAAAGGAACTTCGACGGCCTCAAAGAGAATCTGCTCTTTGATCGTGGAGGAGGTTCTCAGAAGGACCTCGGGCACGACCGCAAGAGCCTTGCTGGGACTCTCGTTGGAGAGGTCCCGATCGCGGTCGGCATCGAAATAGAGCCGGTCATACGTCCCGGCCTTGCCTTCGGAGTGATCCAGCACGAAATGGTGGCCGTTACCGCCTAAGTGGACTTCGCCGTACTGCGGCGTCTCGGACTTGAGCTGCGGGTATTTCACGTTCGCGAGCGCACCGCTGTGTATGGAAGCGTACCCGCCCCGGGTAAAACTGCTGACGATGCCGGGATCCACCTTCCAGACGGGGACTTCCTCGAGCATGACGGTCACCATGCCCTTTTCCGTCGCCGTTTCTGCGATCACAAGAGACGAGAACAGGAGCCAAAGCAGAATGATCCCGATCCGCAACGCCTTAAACTGAGGTAATTGTCCAGTCATAGCGTCTTTCCTCCACTTGGCCGTCAGAGTATGTTTGCACTGAGGTTGACGCTACCACAAACGACGGCGAAAGTCAAATACCGTTTGACGAGACCGGGCCCAGCTTCTACAATCACGACCGATGGACTCTATGTAGGTCTTCGTAGGAGAATGACTCATGTCGACCCGTAGCCGAAAGCGGAGCGTTGGCCGCGGTTTCATGATGGCGGGATTTCTGCTGGCGGCCCTGGCGTCGTCGGCGAATGCCACCGAACGGAACACACTGTTCAACGCCGACGGAAAAATCAACCTGCGCATCCTTTGCACCACCAGTGTGAAGCCGGGGCGAACCGACGATTTCGTCGCGTTCCTCAGCCAACACTTCGTAAAGGTGGGCACGACCGACTACAAGAGCTTTCAGGAAAGAGACGCCAAAGGGTACGACGTGGTCATCATCGACTACGGCACGGCCCGTCCCGGCTCGCCTGTTCCCAACCTCCGGCGCGGCTATTCGAGAGCGACGGTCACGATGGGGGTGGCCGGCTCGGAGGTCGGCCGGAGGCTCGGCCTCAAAACGGGCTACTTGTGAAACTGCATGTCCAATGCGGCTCATGGTGAGTCGCTCCAGCATTCCGTCTACGAGGGTCCGTTCAAGGTAGAGCCGCAGTTCGAGACGCGCAAAACGCCGGGCAACTATCACAGCCGGCACCTCGGCACGGACAAGCTGCCCGACAACATGAAGGTCTGGAAGGTGCAGAGCACCGAGCGAGGCAACGTCGTGTGTCGCGCCTACGGTTTTGAAGATTCCCCCGACGCCGAGGTCATTGCCCTCGGATTCAACTTCGGCAAAGAGTACGGCGCCGTCGGCATCGGCCGGCACGGGAACGTCTTGCAATGGGGCTACTCCGATCCGCCTTCCCGGATGACAGAAACCGGCAAAAAGCTCTTTCTCAACTGCATCTGCTACATCCATCAATTCGACGGCCGGCCGCCTCTGGCCCACTACAGCAACAGCCACCGGCTCAACGCCATCCGGCTGGGCCTGCTGATCAACCGTATCAAGGACGAGAAATTCTTCTCCGGGACGTTCGCGCCCGAGTTGATGCAGAAATACAAAGGGGACCCGGACGGCCTGGCCGACTACTACCGCCAGAACCTCGATCTGATCTACCGCGACCGCACGTTCCTGGTGGACGCCGAACTTACGGAACTCGGCCTGACGTCGAACCGCAGCGCCGAAACGCTCGGCAGGCTCATTGAGATGCTCGACGACGGACAAAAGGGCAAGACCGCACGGCAGCTTCTGACGCGATACACGAACGAGTCCTTCGGCTCGAAGCAGCAGTGGCAGCAATGGTTTCAGGCCAACCGCGAGCGAATTTTCTTCAGCGACGTCGGCGGGTACAAATTCCTCGTCCGCCCGAGAGAGTATCCCGCCGGAAACAAGAATCAGACAAAGATCGGCCGGACCTTGTACCGGTAGTAAGGAAGCCCAATGGCCACGTTCATCAAAAAGAGAACAGTCGCAGCCAGAGCGGTTGTCGCCACGGTGCTCCTGGCAGTGGCGCTGACCGGCTGCAAAAAGCAGACCGAACCCGAGGAGCCCGCCGCGGTCCCCGCGGCCCAGACGCCGATCACGACCGCCGCGCCGGCGGGGACGCCGGCAGCCGAGCCCGGTGAACTCCGTATCCTCTACGTCGGCAAACCCCGTTCGGGCCGGGAAAAGGATTTCGTGCGATTCCTCGGCAAACACTTCGCTACGGTCGAGACCGGCGACCTGAAAACGTTCGACGGTTCCCAGTGCGACGGTTTTGATGTGACGATTGTGGATTACGACGACGGCGGCGACGGCTTCAAGGCGCCCCGGCCCCGAATTCCCGATCAATTCTCTCGACCTCTGGTCACCGTGGGGGTCCCCGGCGGATTGATGTGCTCGCAGTGGCGACTCAAGACGGGCTACTTGTGAAACTGCATGGGAGATGCGGCTCATGCTGAGTCGCTTGACCACGACGTCTACCGCACCCCGTTGGCAGTCGAGCCGGAGTTCGAGACCTGGGACACCCCCGACAATTACCGACGCTACCCCGACGGCGACGAACTGCCCAAGAAGATGAAGGTCTGGCGCGTTCAGAATACCGGCAAGACGTTCGGCGGTGTCGTCGCTCGCTCCTATGGATTTACGGATTCACCCGACGCGGAGATTCTCGCGGTGGGCTTCAACCGCGGCAAGGAATACGGCGCCATCGGAATCGGCCGGCACGGCAATTTCCTGCAATGGGGCTATTCGGCGGCGCCGTCGCAGATGACTGAGGCCGGGCGTACGCTCTTTCTCAACTGCGTCCACTATATTCGTCGGTTTGACGGTAAGGCACCGTTGGTGCACAGGGAATCGAGCCCGCGTCTCAACGCGGTGCGCCTGGCCGCTATCATCAATCGCATCAGCGGCGACCAGAAGGAGTTCTTCCTGAGACAGTTTCCCGAAGAGCTCTACGAAAAGTACCACTCCGACCCGGACGGACTGGCCCAATACTACCGCGAGAACGTCGAGTGGGTGTATTGGAACGGCGCATACAAGGTGGACGAAGAGCTCAAGTCTCTCGGCATCGACTCCAATCGTAAGATTGAGACGCTCGAACGGCTGTTTGCCCTGCTAAAAGATGAAACGCATGCCGAGACGGCGCGGCTACTGCTTGAACGGTACACGGACGGCCACACGCAATTTGACTTCGAGAACGGTCGAAACCGCATCTTCTTCACCGACGTCGGCGGCTACAGATTTCGGGTCGTGCCGGGAGGATATCCCGTCAGACAGACAGACTGAACGTCCGTCCGCCAAACGTCGTATCAGTGGCGAAACCACTGTAACGCTGAATCTTGCGGAGCGTTCGCCACTACTGCACCTTCCCGATGCGACCGAGACATCATCGGCAAAACATCTGGAGGCCTACCATGTAGAGGTAGAATAGGACGAATCCGCCCGCGACGAGGGTGCAGATAACGGCGAGCAGCTTCTGGCGGTCCGCAATAATGCCGACGATCCCAAGAATCAGCGCCAGAGGAAATGAAACCATGATCAGCAATCCTCCAAGGATCGCAAGAGGATTGCCTCAGCCGGGCCGGAGGACCATCGTGAAGAGAATCGTCAGACCCGCCGCAACCAGAAACGTCGCCGCTGTTTTGCCATAACGCATGAGCAGTCCTTTCGGGCAAGGTCGCCCGTTTACCATCGTGGAGAGGATTGTAGCCCATGCCGGCGAAATGTGGAAGACAATTCAACGGGGCGGGCCTCGTCAGCCCACTCAAGTAAGTATGTCCCACAGTCCCAGCAGAAGAAAGCCGCCGGCGATGACGGCCACAGACACGGCCAACCACTTGCGACGGTCATTTACGATCCCCAGCATTCCGAATATCCAGGCCAGTGGAAAGAAGATCATTATGAGGAGCCCTCCAAGAGTTCCGAGCGGGCTGCCTCATCCCGGCTTGAGTCGCAAGAGCAGCAGCAAGACCGCGACGGCGATCCCGAGGAAACCGGTTGCAATCTTGCCCCATACCATCAGGCAACCTTCCCTAACAGTCACTTGAGATGGCGCGTATAGCCGACGCGGCGAGTCACGCCAATCTTGTCGAAGTAATCCAGCAGTGGGATGGCGTACTTCCGGGTCGTGTCGAGCAGGTATTTGAATTTGACGCTCTCGAGTCCGCCGTTTTCCCGGATATGGGCGATGAGCCGCTCGCGCGCGGTCGCAACCGCCTCGGCGTGAAAGTACAGCTTCTGATCCACGCGGACCAGCCGCTGCTGTTCAACGAGCAGACGCACGGCTCGCTCGACCTCGGGTGGCACCTGGCGCGTGGCATCGGTGATTTCCTGCACGCCCGGCGGATTGAACGGTCTGTTCCTGAACAACTCTTCAACGCGGCCCAACAATTCCTGCTCGGCGTCGTTGAACTGCTCGCGATGCTGCGGCAGTGCCAGGCGACCCTTTCGTTCGACGAGCCGGGCCTCGGAGAGCAGCAAGCTGAGCACGTGATCGAAGACATCCTTACGCACATCGGCATCGATCTGGAGCTGTTCGCTGCCGATGCCGGGACTTTCCGGCCGGCGTTGGTGGAAGTCCTCCACGATCGTCAGCAGACGCTGCCGGAGCTGCTCGGCGGTGTCAACGTGCATGTACAGCCGGCCACCCAATTGAAGAACGCGACCTTTCGTCACAAGCTCCGCCAGCAGCTCGGCAATCTGCCTGGGCGGCGTCTTGCTGCGTAGCGAGAGCTCTTTCTCAGCAGCAGCGAAGGACTCGGCGGACTTGACGCAATACTCGATGAAGTCCCCCGGCGTCGCGACCGCAACAGCCCGCGTCCGTACGTCGGCGACCACCTCGGGATGGCTGCGCTTGAGGCGTCTGGACAACGCCTCGATCACGATCCCGCCGCCGATGGTCCGCGCCGGCGAGAGCATGCGCACGATGAAATGATCGCGCGGCCCAGCCACGAGAGGCTCGTTGAGCCGAACCTGGACCAGGCAGCGACCGCCGGGCTTGAGATTCGTTTCCTGAAACAAATACACCGCCGCGGTCGTCTCCGACGTACCCGTGTGAAATTTGACCTGCTGGGCGTTCTTCAGACCGGCTCGTTCCTGCTCCAGCAGCTTCAGCTCGCACAGATACCACGAGCTGGGAGAGAAATAATCAGCGACCGTGACGACGTTGCCGCGCGTGATGGCCTTCGGGTCCCACTGCGGCACGTTCAACGCCGCACACTGCCCCGCCAGCGCCCGCGAGCTCTCGCGGCCGTACACCTGGATCGCCCGAAGACGTCCCTTGGTCCCCTGGGGCAGAAGCACCACGTCGTCGCCGATCTCAACCGAGCCGGAAACCGGAATCCCGGCGACGATGGTACCATAGCCTTTGGCCGAGAACGCCCGCTCGACCGGCACGCGAAAGACTCCCTCGGCCCCCTTGGGCTCGACGCTCGCGACCAGGTCCTTCAAGGCCTCGTAGAAATCTTCGAATCCCTCCCCGGTGATACTGGAGACCGGCAGGATCGGCGCGGCTTCCAGGAACGTGCCGATGAGAAAGTTCTCCACTTCCTGCGTCGCCGTCTGCACCCGCTCCGGCGGCACGCAATCCACTTTGGTCAGCGCAACCATGCCCCGCTCGACGCCCAGCAGCGTAAGAATATCGAGGTGCTCGCGCGTCTGCGGCATGACCCCGTCGTCGGCGGCCACCACCAGAAGACCGGCGTCGATCCCGCTGGCGCCGGCGACCATGGTCTTGATGAAATTCTCATGGCCGGGGACGTCGACGATCCCCACTTCCATATCGGCCAGCACGCAGGGAGCGAAGCCCAGCTCGATCGACATGCCCCTCTCTTTTTCGGCCTTGAGCCGGTCGGTTTCGCAGCCGGTGAGCAGCTTGATCAAGGCCGTCTTGCCGTGATCGATATGACCGGCGGTGCCGAGGGTAATGTTGCGCTGCCGAGCTTCCACGGAGCTTAGCCTCCCATCGAAAGAACGTCCGCCACCGCCTGGGCGATGATCGCGTCGTCACCGTCCCGCAGCGTGCGCGGATCGAGCAGGACCTGGTCGTTCTGTATTCGCGTAAAGACCGGCGTCTCACAAAGCCGCAACCGCCTGGCCAAAGATTCCGCGTCGCCCTTTTCAGGTCGAATCGCCACGAGCGTCGTCGCCAGATTCTGCAGCGGCAGCGAGCCGCTGCCCATCTGCGAGAAGCCGCCTATCGTAGTCACCGTCGCCCCGGCCGCCTTCTTGCCAATCGCGCCGGCCAACCGCTCGGCATGCTCTCGAATCTCGTCGGCGCTGCGCCGCAGCATCTGGAGCGTGGGTACTTCGCGCAGGGCAACGGCTTCATCGAGAAACAGTTTCAACGTCGCTTCCAGCGCGGCCAGCGTCAGCTTGCCCACGCGGACGATCCGGGCAAACTGGTTCTTGCGCACGGCGTCGATGAGCTTCTTCTTGCCCAGGATGATGCCCCCCTGGGAGGCGCCGATCAGCTTGTCGGCGCTGGAGGTCACGATGTCGGCCCCCTGCCGAACGGAATCGGGCAGCGTCGGCTCCGGCGCGAAGCCGAACTGCGAGAAATCGACCAGGGCCCCGGCGCCCACGTCGTCGATCAAGGTCAGCCCGTGCTTGTGGGCGATCTCCACGAGAACGTCGAGCGGCACCTCCGACGAGAAACCCTGGATTTTGTAGTTGCTGGGATGCACGCGCAGGATCGCCGCCGTATTCTCGGTGATGGCATTCTCATAGTCGCGCGCGTGCGTCTTGTTCGTCGCGCCGACCTCGACCAGCTTGGCACCGCTGAAGGCCATCACCTCGGGCAGGCGAAAAGAGCCGCCGATCTCGACGAGCTGGCCGCGCGAGACAATGACCTCTTTGTCCTTGCCCACCGTGTTGAGGACGATTGCGGTCGCGGCGGCGTTATTGTTGACCACCGTTGCCGCTTCGGCCCCGGTCAATCGCTGCAGCAGCCAATCGATGCGCTCGTCGCGCCGCGAGCGTTTGCCGGTCTCGGCGCTCAATTGCAGGAGCGAGTATCCCTGGAGTTCCTGCGTGATCTGCCGGATAGCCGCCTGAGGCAGGACGGCGCGTCCCAGGCCCGTGTGCAGAACGATCCCGGCGGCGTTGACGACGCGACGATAGAACGGCCTGGCCGTTTCCGCCAGGCGCTGGGCGGCGACCGTCAGCGCGCGCGCGCGAATGGTTGCGTCATCCACCTCGGCCATGGCCCCGGTCCTGAGTTGCTGTCGAAATTCGCCGAGAGCCTCCCGGACGGCGTCCGCAACCAGCTTGTGCCCGAAATCGGCCGCCAGCGCCTCCATCTCGGGCGCCTTGAGCAGCGCATCGACGGAAGGAACGCGGCGCATGATTTGTTTCGTCTCTTCATCCATAGATCACTCTGACACTCCTTGGATTCGCCTGTGTCGTGCCGCTTGAGGACCGAGAGCCGTTCGTTTCAATTCTCGTCCGCTCCGCCTGCGGCAGACAGACACCATTGTACCTGTCCGGCCGGACAAGACAAGCGGCTTTCCCCGCTGAACGTCCCCGGTCCACAGCGGCGTTCCTGTTCGCATCTCGGCCAGCGAGGGCAGATTTCGCCAAAAAACCGGAAAAAGCTGTAACACAATGGCCCGTTCTGCGTCCCAATAAGGATCGCCCGGTGGGATTTGTGCGCCTGCAGAGCGACTCGCAGCCGTGAGAAGCGGCAGCCGCCCTTTTACCTCGGGAACCTTGACAACCGTCCGCCGAGGCGGTAAACAAACAGTACGAGAGACCGGCATGATGAAGAAAAGAGACATCTTGCTTGCGGTAGGAATCATTGCCGTGGCCCTTCTGGCCGTGCTCTTCGTCTCACAAAGAACAGGCCTTGTCCGAATCGCGAACCCTGGTGTGGAGCTGGAGCTGCGCGGAGGCCTGGCCCGTCACGTGACGCTGCGGTCGAGCCCCAAGCCGCGTGAGATCCGCGCGGGCAACTACCGACCGACCCACCTGACGATCACCCAAAAACAAGACGGCCAAACCTGGGAACTGCAAAGCCGGGGACCCTGGGGACAGTTGGGCAGAATTGCCGTCGCCGGCGAGCAGGCCACGACGATCGACGTCGGCCCGCCGCTGCAGGTGAAACCCGAGGTCACAAGGATGCCGGGACGGGTCTTCGTCGGCTTGTCCATCTACGGGCAGGCCGGTGAGAAATACCGAAATACGATCCTCAGGAATGGCCGCCGGGCCTCGGCGCCGAAAGTTCGCATCGTCGATAAAACCGGGAAGGTCCTCGCCTCCGGGGCCTTCCGGTATGGCTGAGGCGGCACCTGTTCGTACTCGTGGCGAGTACCGCAGAATTTCAAAGGAGAGTTTCGTGTCGAAGTGGATGCAGATCTGGGACCTTTCGAAGTCGAGCGCGACCAGCGCTGGCACTCCATCTAACCCCCGGCCGAATCGACCCGCGCAATCCCTGGTGCAAATTCTATGAAGAAACGCTGCGGAGTCATTCTGTTCGCACTGCTCGCCCTGAGCGTCGGGCTGCTCTGGGTGTTCCTCGCCCCTGAGCCGATCCGGGAGGGGCGCTGTAGGTTGATCCGCAAGAAGGCCGACCCGGAGAATCAGTTGACGGGACTGGCCTCTCGATTCCTCTTCCCCCTGGATGGCAAGCCGGATGATGTGCAGGACCCCCCTTCCGGCTTCGAGCAGCCGCGCTACTACAGAGTCACGAGCGGCGACAGGTCGATCCTGATGGCGGCGGACCACTCCGAGAAGATTGTCCGTTTGTGCATCGACAGAGACGGCGATGGCGTCCTCTCGGAGGAACGAAGCCTGACGGCCAAGGTCAGCAAGAAGACGCCGGTAAGCAGCCGGAGACAGCAATTCGGGCCGATCTCGCTCGTCTCCAGAGGCGACAGCCGGGGAACCGACGCCGACGTCTATGTCAATTGCTGGCGCGCCGATACGCGCGGTCTGCTGACCACGTCCCCACACTTCTTCCGCACGGGCAAGCTGCGTCTGGCCGGCCAGACATATCAGGTGGCGGTAGTGGACGGCGATTACGACGGCCTGTATCGCTCGATGCTGTCATTGCCCGTCGAACGCATGTGGCGTCTGCCCGAATGCGACGTATTCGCCATCGATCTGAACCAGAATGGCTCGTTTGAGATCTCATTGCATGAGCGATCCGAAGTTGTCCCGCTCGGGAAGCTGGTGAAAGTCAGGGACGCCTACTACGCCATCGACATCGCCCCCGACAGCAAGAGCCTCACCCTTTCCCGGATCGAGCCGCAGTTCGGGATCCTGACGGTGGACGCGAACGATGCCGCTGTGGAGCTGCGGCTGTGGTCCGACGCCGCCGATCAACATCTCCTGCAATGCCGGGAGAGGCAATTGCCCGCCGGCAAATACAAGGCGGTCTATGCGGTTCTTACGAAGAAGGATGCATCGGGGAAAACCTGCACGCTTGCGTCCAACACCTCCTCGGCCTTCACCCGCCTGGGACCGCTGGAGTACTTCGAGATCCAGGCGGGGCAGACGACATCGATCAGGATCGGGCCGCCGCTCGTCGTGAAGGCGGACGTACAGACAACGGACTCCGGAAACGTGTCGATCAGCCCGCTCATCGTGGGTTGCGGGGGCGAGGAATACCGGGCGGCTTCTTCGCGAGGTATGCAACGCCCATCGCCGCCTGCATTCAAGATCGTAGATGAGGAAGGAACCGTGCTGGTTCAAGACAAATTCAAATATGGCTGAGGTGGTACCTGCCGGTACTCGTGGCGAGTGCCATCCGATTTCAAGGGCAGATACCAGGTGCAAATCGACATCGACCTGGGACCCTTTGAGGTCACACACGAAAGGAGCTGGCACTCCATCGAGTAACACAGATGTAGCGTCTGCGCGTACCGGCGGGTCAAGAGGCAACTCTGACCCGCCTTTTTTATTGGCCGGACGGATGCGGAGAGATGCAGAGACGTGAAACAAACGTCGTCACCGGATGAAGAATCGCCGAACCGTAGTTGCCAACAGATTCTTTTTGGAAGGGGTTGAGTATGAGAAAAATGATGATGGCAGTATGGAGCGTGGCGGTTGTTACGATCATGGCAACGATGTGCAGCGGTGCACAGGAAGGGCAGGCTGCGCCGCAGGAGACCGACATCCTGAACCCCTGGTGCGGCCAGTACTGCATGAGCTTCTTTGTCCGGGCCCGGTCCGCCAAGACCGTCGGTAAGGGACATCTGTCCGCCTCCATCAAGGTCCAGCATTTTGACTGGGACCTGGTCAAGGGCGCCGACGGCGACTATCACGGCAGAGCCTCGGGACAGGACAAGGAACGATTGGCCACCACGCTCTGCATGAAATACGGCTGGGCCGAGAACCATCACATCGCCGTCGGAATCCCCTACTGGTTCAACGATTTCGACATTCCGGGCAAGGAGAACGATCACGACGGTTTCGCCAACGTGTTCGTGTTCGAGAAATGGCAGGTCATCCAGGAAACCAACACTCTCCCGGCGGTCGCCTTCGACGTCTGGTACTACTTCGGCTCCGGCGACAGCGACGAGAAACTGGGCACCGACGACGGCGCCGTCAAGCTGACCGCCACGATCTCCAAGGCGTGGAAAGGCTTCTCGTTGCACGCCAATCCCGGCTACACCTGGGGCCAGGACGAGGCGCCGGACATCGGCGAATTCAACGCCGCCGTGCTGACCAAGCCGCACAAGACCTTCTGGCCCGGCCTGGAATACGACTATCTCGACAAGGAGAACGCGGGTCATCGTCACGATCTCGTGCCGGGCTTCATCTGGAGATTCCGTCCCGGCTGGTCGTTCAAGCTCGGCGCCGTAGTCAACCTCGACTCCACGTTCACCGACAGAGACCGACTGGGCGTGGTCATGAGACTATTCTACCGGTGGTAAAGCATGGCGAAACCACGTGTCACTGACCAACCTCAGTCCAAACGGGAAAGGATTGCGTCATGAAAACGCTTCATTTCGGACTGGCGGCCGCCCTGCTCTGGGCCGCGCTGCTGCCCGGATGCAAACAGAAAGAGCAGGAACCGGCCGAGTCGTCGGCGCCGGTGACGCTGCGTGTCGGCCACGTCGGTCACGACCATCACATCGCCCTGTTCGTCGCGGCCGACAATGCCTCGGACTACAGCCGGACCACCGGCGTCAGCCTCAAGATGGTCAAGGATCAGCAACTCTATGAATTGTACGACAACGCTGCGAAGATCGCCGACGTTGAGATCGTCAAAGTCGGGGGTGGCTCGAAGATGCCCACCGCTCTGGCGCAGGACGTCATCGAGGTCGGCTTCGGCGGTGTCGCCCCGGTGCTGGCCTCCATCGACAGCGGCGCGCCCGTGAAGCTCATCGCGCCGCTACACTACAAAGGGGACATGTTCGTGGTCCGACCCGACTTCGAGGCGCAAACGTGGGAGGAATTCGTCGCCCTGGCCAAGGCCACCGAGAAGCCGCTGCGCATCGGCTACAAGAGTCCCGTCGCCTGCGCAAAGGTGATTTTCGAGGAGGCCCTGCGACACGAGGGCATCCCCTTCGGCGGCGACCCGTCCCGCGAGAACATTCAGGTCCACATGGTCAACGTCAAAGGCGGCGGCAAGCTGAACGTCGCCCTCTCGGGCGGACTGATCGACGGCTACGCCGGCAACAATCCGTTCCCCGCCATCGCCCTCGAAAAGAAGATGGGCCGCATCATCTGCGACCTTGAAGACCTTCCGCCCGGCACGTTCCGCAACCACCCCTGCTGCTGCATCGCCGCCAACGAGCGGACGCTGGCGGCAAAGGCGGACGCCGTCACCGATCTGCTCGTGCTGTTTCTGCAGGCCAACGAAACGATCAACAGCGATATGGACAAGGCGGTGGCCTCGGCCGTCCGGTGGATCGGGACCAGCGAGGCGGTGGAGAGAATGAGCATCCCCACCAGCGGCTATTCGATGGAAGCGTCGCCGCTGTGGCACGAGACCATGTCGCAATGGGTCGAGGCCATGAACGGCTTGCAGGTCTTCCGGGGAAAGCTGAAAGACCTTGACGTCCAGAACGTACCCCAGGTGGCATACGACTTTTCATTGCTGGATCACGCGAGGGACAAACTTGCTCAACGAACCAATGCCAATTAGACAAAGGCCCGGGGCAACGGTCCTGGGATGGATCGTCGCGCCGGCGGCGCTGCTGATTCTCTGGCAGATCGCCGCGGTCCGGGTCAACCAGCCGTGGATCTTCCCACCGGTGACACACGTGCTCGATCAATTGGCCCATCCGCTGCGCGACCACTACGCCCTGGGCTCTCTGCTGAGCAACACGGCCATCAGCCTGCTGCGCGTGCTGTTGGGTTTTGCCCTGGCGGCAGCGGTCGGCACCACGCTGGGCATTCTGATGGGTTCGGCGCGCATCCTCCGCCACACGCTCGAACCGATCGTCGAAGTCCTGCGCCCGCTCTGCCCTATCGCGTGGCTGCCTTTTGCGATCGCGGTGTTCAAGCTGAAGACGCTGCCTCACCTGTTCGGCGTACGCTACACGCACGGCGTCCTCGATCAGATCCAGCTCGGCATGATCTTCGTGATCTTCGTCGGCGGCCTGTTTCCCGTCCTGACCAACACGCTCGACGGTGTCACCGGCGTGCGGCGCAACTACGTCCTGCTGGCCCGCACGCTCGGCGCATCGGGCCGCCAGGTATTCTTCCACGTGTACCTGCCGGCGGCCATGCCCATGATCCTGACCGGTCTGCGCCAGGGGCTGGGCCTGTGCTGGTTCGTCATCATCGCCGCCGAGATGATGACCGGAAGCGACAGCGGCATCGGCTACCTGTTGATCTACGCCTCCGACAATTCCGCGATGGACATCGTCATCGCCGCCATGTTCATCATCGGCGCGATCGGGGCCCTGCTCAATTTTCTGATGCGCGCGATCATGCAACGATTCGTAAGCTGGAAGGGAAAGGAAGTATAGCGACATGGCAAACCTCGTGCCGCCCAAAACGGATTCTGCAAAACCGGCGGTGGTGGAGCTGCGCCACATCGGCAAGACGTTCCACTCCGACTCCGGGACGGCGGTCCGCGCGCTGCAGGATGCGAGCTTGACCGTTCCGCAGGGCCAGTTCGTCACGCTGCTCGGCGCCACCGGCTGCGGCAAGACCACCTTGTTGAATCTCGTCGCCGGCATTGAGAAGCCGGACGCGGGAGAGCTTCGCCTGGGCGACGGCGTCCATCTCGGCCGGGACATCGCGTACGTGTTCCAGCATTACACGCTTTTCCCCTGGCGCACGACGTCCGCCAACGTCAGTTTCGGCCTACAAATGCGCGGCCTGCCGCGACGAGAGAGGCGAACAGCCGCCGCGAAGCTGCTCGCACGCGTGGGCCTGGCGGGCTTCGAGAAGGCGTATCCGCACGAACTGTCCGGCGGCATGAGACAGCGGGCCGCCATCGCCCAGGCCCTGGCCATTCAGCCCAAGCTGCTGCTCATGGACGAGCCGTTCGGCGCCGTCGACGACGCCACGCGAACCGAGCTGCAGCAAATGCTCACCGAGTTCTGGAGGCACGAGCGCATGACGGTTCTCTTCGTCACGCACAACATCGACGAGGCCCTGGTGCTGGGCAGCCAGGTCGTCGTTCTGAGCGGACGGCCCGGACGCATCAGGCGACGGTTCGAGATCAACCTGCCCCACCCCAGGGACAAGACGAGCCCGGAATTCACAGACCTGTTCATCAAGATCCGCCGGTCCCTGTCGCAGGAGACCGACGAATGAAGGTAGTGGACGCCCGGCGCGAAGCCATCGAACGTTTCCGCCGGCGTTTGGAGACACAAGACGAGGTTAAAGGAGAAGAACGAATGGTCATTCCCCAGGAAGTGAAAACCATGCTGCAACAGCCAACGCTCATCGCCCTGGCCACCAGTTCGCGGGAGGCGATTCCCAACGTCGTCTATATGCTCCAATACTGGTGGCTCAGCGAGGACGAAATCGTCATCGGCGACGTGTTCATGAAGGCCACCAAGAAGAACGTGGAGGAGAACGAGCACGTCTCGCTGTGCGTGTGGGACGAGCAACTGGAGCGTTCCTACAAGCTCAAAGGCACCGCGCGATACGAAACGTCCGGCCCGGCCTACGACCTGGCCAATGAGAACCTCCACAAGAAGAAACCCGACAAGAACTTCAAGGGAGTGGTGACCATCAAGGTAACCGAGGTCTACGACGCCTCCCGCGGCGGAAACGCCGGCGCACGTATCGCTCCAGTTTCCGGATAAGACCCGGCGGGGCCGACAATTGGGGCACTTTCCCCGGAAAGGTGGCCGTGCAAATAAACTATACTATTTCCATATTGTTTCTTGAGATAAGGAGAATTGCCATGAAAACGAAGATCTGTGTGAAGCTGCTGTGTGGGGCATTGTTCGTGTCGCTCATCGTACAGCAACGACCGGCTTGGGCGGGGCCCCCGTTGCCGACGCATCAGATCGAGGGCAACAGCGGGGTCTTCATCACGAGCACCGCCTATCTGGCGAATCCGCCCAAAGAAGGCGATGCCGTGGGTCTGCCCAGCGTCTCTGGGACCTTTGCGGTCCTCGGCGAGAAGGACTTCGAGGGGTTCGCGATGACGGAGAACCTGTGGGGCAAAGTCGAGCTGGGCTACGCGCTCGAGCGGATCGGCCTGGGCGACTGGCCCGACGACGTCAAGGCCGCCACGGGATTCCACGTGGACAACCACGCGATCCTGCACAACTTCAACGCGCGTCTGATGGTGATCGAGGAAGGAGGATTCGATTGCTCCTGGATGCCGGCCGTGACATTGGGCACGCATCTCAAGTGTCACGAAAACCTCAGTGACATCAACAGCCAGCTCGGCGGAACCTGTGACCAGTTGGGTGCCGATCACGATTCGGGCGTAGAACTCACCGCCGTCGCCACCAAGACCATAGCCAATCGGCTGCCCAAACCCCTCATCGTTTCCGCCGGACTGCGCAACGGCGACGCCATCCACACGGGTCTGCTCGGATTCGCGGGCGAGCGGCGCACAACCTTGGAAGGCAGCTTCATCTACTTTCTGACCGACAAGCTGCTCCTGGCCGGCGAGTACCGGCAGAAATCCGACCTGATCCACCAATGCACGGTCGGCGGCAAGCACCTGGTCAAGGCCGAGAACGACTGGTGGGACATCTGCCTGGGGTACATCGTCAACGACCACGTCACCGTGGCCGGCGGGTACGCCAATTTCGGCAACATCCTGAACCACCGCGAGGACAACGTGTGGGCCATTCAAGTCAAATACGAGTTTTAGGGAGAACGTCATGAAGAGCATTGACAACATCGGTTTGACAGACGTGCAAGGTGTCTACAGCGGACCCGAAGGCGAGCTCTGGGAGCTGGTCATGGGCGAGCAGATTCACATCGGGGGGTTCGCTTCTTCGATGGACCTGGCCGAGAAAGCCGGCATCCAGGCCGGCAACACGGGTGTCGATCTGTGCTGTTGCAACGGCGCCGGGATGCGTTTCCTGGTACGCTTTCGCGAGGTCGCTCGGATGCGCGGCGTCGATGCCACCGAGAAAGTGGTCGAGCAAGGCCGGGCCCGGTGCACAGCCGAGGGACTGGGCGAGAAAATCGAATTCACGCTGGCCGACGTGTGCGACAGCGGGCTTGAGGGCGGCCGTGCCGATTTCGTCTGGGGAGAAGACGCCTGGTGTTACGTGGTAGACAAGGACAAGCTCATCAGTGAGGCCGCTCGCCTGGTCAAGCCCGGAGGAATCATCGCCTTTACCGACTGGGTCGAAGGCCGGGCCGGCCTTACGGAAGAGGAGGCCGAGCGTTTCCTGCGTTTCATGAAGTTCCCCAACGTGCAGGATATCGCCGGCTATCGGGGGCTGCTGGAGGGCAGCGATTGCAACGTGGTCGCGGCCGAAGACACCGGGCGATTCGCCCCGCATGTTGACCTCTACCTGAATATGCTTAAGATGCAGCTTACGTACGACGCGTTGAAGATCATCGGTTTCGACCAGGAGATGATGGGTGCAATGGCAGCGGAGATGACCTTCATGCAGGAATTGGCCCACAGCGGGAAGATCGCCCAGGGCCTCTTCATCGCACGCAAAAAGGCGTAACTGCTTTGGGGAATGTGAGGCACGAAAATGGGAAACTGTGGTGACAAGGACAACGTGCAAGTCAATCCAACCGATCCGTGCAACCCTCCTGCACCCCAGTGTGGCGCAGGAGGCTCGGCCGGCCGGACACCGGAGAACGGACCCCTGGAATGGTTCGGCCACATGATTCAGAACTGCCTGCAATACGTGACACAGGCCAAAGCGGACGGCAAACCGGTCGTAGGGATCCTGTGCGAGTACACGCCGCGCGAGCTGATCATGGCCGCCGGGGCGGTGCCCGTCTGTCTCTGCGGCGGCTCGGCGGAGATGATCCCCCCGGCCGAAGAGCATCTGCCGGCCAACCTCTGTCCGCTCATCAAGTCTACGTACGGCTTCCACCTCCGCAAAGGAAATCCCTTCCTGGAGATGGCAGATTTGGTAGTGGCCGAGACGACCTGCGACGGCAAGAAGAAGATGTACGAGCTGATGGCCAAAACCCGGCCCATGCACGTCATGGAGCTGCCCCAGAAGCCCAATGACCACGACGCCATGGCCCACTGGATCAGCGAGCTGCGGAAATTGAAGGCCACCCTGGAGGAAACCTTCGGCGTCCGCATCACCGACGAGAAGATCCGCCAAGCGATCGAGACCATGAACCGGGAGCGCGGCCTGCGACGACGGCTGGCGGAGCTGATGAAAGCCGACTCTCCGCCGCTGACCGGCCGGCAGTTGCTCGAGCTCAAGAGCAGCATCTCGGGCCTCTGCGCGGATTTCCAACAGTATGTCAACGCATTGGAACAGTACGAAGCGCAGGCCAGTGTCGCCGGCGAAGATTCCCGCGTCCGCGTCCTGCTGACGGGCGTGCCCACGGTGCACGGCGCCGAGCGCGTCGTCGACCTGATCGAATCCCACGGTGGCCTGATCGTCTGCATGGACAACTGCACCGGCCTCAAGCCGATTCTCGAGGACGTCGACGAAGACGCTGGCGATCCCATCGTCGCGCTGGCGGAAAAGTACTTTCGCCTGCCCTGCTCGGTGATGACCCGGAACACGCGGCGGCTCGACGTCCTGCGTGATCTGGCCCGCGAGTACCGGACCCAGTGTGTGATCGATCTGATCTGGCAGGCCTGCCTGACGTACGACGTGGAGTCCTACCTCGTCAAGGAGTTGGCCGAAAATGAGCTCGGCATCCCCTACCTGCGGATCGAGACGGACTACTCGCCTTCCGATTCGGCGCGAATCGCGCTGCGGGTGGAGGCGTTGTTCGAGACGGTTCAACAGAGGGCATCGGCACGAACATGAGAGAACCGAACGAGACCATCGCGTACACGTGTCCGTACGTGCCGGCCGAGTGGATCGCCGCTCACGGCTTCCGCCCGCAGCGTCTGGTACCGACGTCGGGCACACCGCAGGATGCGCCGGTCCCGGCCGAGGGCGTCTGTCCCTACGTTCGCGGCTTTCTTGCCGAAGTGGGGGACGGGCGCAACGTCGCGGCCGTCGTGCTCACAACTGTCTGCGACCAGATGCGGCGCGCGTTCGACCTGCTTGCCATGCAATGCACCGCCCCCGCGTTTCTGTTGAACGTGCCGAGCACCTGGCAGACAACCTCCGCCCAACGACTGTATCTCGATGAGTTGAAACGTCTGGGACGTTTCCTCGTTCGCCTCGGCGGCGCCGCCCCCGGCAAAGACCGGCTCGCGCGGGTCATGTTGGACTCCGACAACGTCGCCGAGCCCGACGCCCAACCTGCAAGAGCCAAGGGCGTTCCCGTCGCAGTGGTCGGCGGTCCTCTGATGCAGCGGGATCAGGTACTGTTCGATATCATCGCCGACAGCGGCGGCTGCGTCGTCCTCGACGCGACCGAAACGGGGCAGCGCGGCCGGCGCGGCCCGTTTGACCGCCGGGCCCTCGCCGACGACCCGCTCATGGAACTGGCCCGCGCCTATTTCGAGATCCCCGATGCCTCGCGTCGGCCCAACAGCAGCCTCTACGTCTGGCTCAAACGCCAGATCGGACACAGCGGCGCGTGCGGCATCGTCTTTCACCACTACGTATGGTGTGACACGTGGCGGGCCGAGTTCGCCCGGCTCAAAGAATGGACGGACCTGCCCGTGCTCGAGCTGGACAGCGACGGGCACGACGAGACGGACCGGGCCCGCGTGCAGAACCGGATCCGCGCGTTTGTGGAGATGCTGCAATGACCGACGTGCCGGCCTCAATCACGCTCGAACAGTGGGACGCGCGCCACGCGGCGCTGCACGCCGCCGGTCTGCGCGAGCCGGACTATGGCGGGCCCCTGAGCCGGCATCTCAACGACGGGGACACGCGCTTGGCAAGCTTGCGCTATGACAACTCCCCCGCCGCGTTGCGACTCTGGAATTTCCTGCTCACCGAAGAGGACCGCCTGCGCGAGGCGCGCGGCACCGGCAAAAAGCTCGTCGGCGCCATGAAGGACCTCGGCACCGTCCCGGTGATGGCCTATTCGCTGAGCAACCTCGTGGCCTTCTATCCCGACGGGGCCTGGTGGATCCCCTGCGTGATGGAGCTCAACGCCGGGCTGCTGCAGATCGCCGATTCGCTGGGCATCGACGATTCGTTCTGTCCGGTCCGTGCCATGCTGGGAGCGTTCGTGACCGAAGCGCACTTCCCCCTGCCCGACTTGCTGACGTGCAGCGTGGGGGCCGTCTGCGACGACTTCTCCGCCATCGCCCAGCGGCTCAACGGCCTGGGCCACCCGATCCTCTGGTGGGAAATGCCTCACCGGCGCACGCCGGAGCCCGGCGAAGAGTCGGTGCCTTTGCCCGGCACGTTTCGCGCGCCCCGCAGCCAGGTTCGGTTCGTCGCCTCGGAGCTCGACCGCGTCCGCACGGCGCTGGAAGAGCTGGCCGGCCGGCCCCTTGACGACGAGGCTCTCCGGGCCGGCATCGAAAAAGCCAATCAGGTGCGCCGCCGGCTCGCGGAACTGCGTCACCTGACCTTCACCGCGCCGGTATGCCCGATGCCCGCGCTGGAGATGCTCGTGGCGGAGATGCTCGCGATTCATTTCTGCTCGGACCGGGACGAAACGATCGCCGTTCTCCAGGACCTCCTGGACGAAGTCCGGCGGCGCATCCGGGCGCGCGTCGGCTACCTGTCACCAGAGGCGGCGCGCATTTTCTGGGTCAATCCCGTGGCGGACTTGCAGGTAATGAACCTCCTGGAAGAATGCGGCGGCCGCATCTGCGGGACGGAGTACCTGTTCGCCCACGCCCTGGATGAGATTCCAGAAACGCTGCCACCCATGGAGGCCCTGGCCCGCACGGCTCTGGCCGATCCGATGGTCGGACCCGCCGCCGACCGCGCGGCGCGGATCGTCGCCGACGTCCGCCAGCTCGGAGCCGAGGCCGTGCTCGTCTCGCGCATTCCGGGAGCAAGCCATTGCGCCTCCGAGGGCCAGGTGATACGCCGCCTCGTCGCCGAGACGTGCGGGATTCCCGCCCTCGAGATCGAGGTGGCGCCGCTGACCGATTCGATACAACCGACGCTGCGCACGCGAATCGAAGCGCTCGTCGAGACAGTGAAACAACGGAGAAACACATGATCAGCGCAGGAATCGACGCCGGTTCGAGAGCCATCAAGATCGTCCTGTTGGACGGTGACGGCGCCACGCCCATCGCCCGGGACCTGACGGACCAGGGCGTGCACCAGGACCGGCTTGCCTCGGAGTTGTTCGACCGCCTGCTCGGCGAACACGGTGTAGACCGCAGCGACGTGGGCCGGATCGTGGCGACCGGGTACGGGCGAAACTCCGTCACCATCGCCGATACGACGGTCACCGAGATCACCTGTCACGCCGTCGGCGTGCGCCGGCTCGCCCCCGAGGTCATGACGGTCATCGATATCGGCGGCCAGGACAGCAAGTTGATCCGCCTGGACGGCCACGGCAAGGTGCGCGACTTCGCCATGAACGACCGTTGCGCCGCCGGGACCGGGCGGTTCCTCGAGATCGTCTCGGCCCGGCTCGACATTCCTCTGGACTCTCTCGGCGCCATCGCGGCGCAGAGCCGCCATCCGGCCGCGATCAGCAGCATGTGCGTGGTCTTCGCCGAGACGGAAATCATCGGCTTGCTCGCCTCGGGCCGGGCGGTGGAGGATATCGTGGCCGGCGTGCAGAACGCCATCGCTTCGCGGCTGGTCTCCATGGTCGGCCGCAACGTCGAGCCACCGGTTGTCTTCACCGGCGGAGTGGCCATGATACCGGGCATGGCCGAGGCGTTGCGTTCGGTCCTGCGACAGGAGGTAACCGTCTGCCCCGAGCCGCAGATGACCGGCGCCCTCGGGGCGGCCATCCTGGCGGCGCGGCAGCTTGCCGAAGCCGGTTCGTGACGGCCTTCGGCGGTTGACACGAGCAAGGCTACGGCAGTACAACCAAGCATTTGAAATTGTAAGCAAGGGAAAGAAAATGAAAGATCTCGAACGACGAAAACGCGTCATGCAGCGGTCGATAAAGCTGGGCCATTGCATTTGCGATCCCAAACTGCCCTGCCCTTGTCCCGTCTTTAAGGAAAAGAACGTCTGCTCCTGTGCCGGGGAGCGGCTCGAAAACCCAACCGGCGCGGTGCGCCTGACACAAATCGTGGAGAAGGCGGGCTGCGCCTCGAAGATCGACCAGGCGTTCCTCAAAGAGGTTCTGCACGGCTTGCCGGCGCCGGACGATCCGCGCGTCCTGGTGGGCGTGCCGGCCGGCGACGACGCCGGCATCTACGACATGGGCGACGGCAAGGCCCTGGTCCAGACGGTGGACGTATTCACCCCGTCGGTCGACGATCCCTACACGTTCGGACAGATCGCGGCCGCCAACTCGGTCAGTGACATCTACGCCATGGGCGGCACGCCGCTGACGGCGCTGTCGGTGATCGGGTTCCCCGTGCGCAAGATTCCGGATAAGGCGATGTCCGAGATGCTCGCGGGCGGCCTCGACAAAATGAAAGAGGCCGGCGTCGCCGTCATCGGGGGCCACAGCATCAACGATGCCGAGATCAAGGCGGGCTTTGCGGTGACGGGCCTGATCGACAAGGACAAGGTCGTGACCAACGCCGGTGCGCAGGTCGGCGACGTGCTCGTTCTGACCAAGCCGTTAGGCACGGGGATCGTGGCCTTCGCCTCCCAGATCGGCCGGGCCGAGCCGGACAGTGTCGAGGCTATCGCCGAATCGATGACGACCCTGAACAAGGAGGCCTCGCGCCTGATGGTCGGGTTCGGCGCGCACGCCGCGACGGACGTTACGGGCTTCAGTCTCATGGGACACCTGGCGGAGATGGCCCGCTCCAGCGGCGTCGACGTCGAGGTGGTCTGGGACGACATTCCGCTGTTCCCGGGCGTGCTGGACTATGCGGCGGCGGGAATCCTGCCCGGCGCCACCGAGCGCAACAAGGAATCGTGCAGCCGCTACGTCGTGCCCGACGCGTCTCTGCCGGCGGAGATGGTCGATATGTGCTACGACGCCCAGACCTCGGGCGGCCTGCTGATCGCCATCGCCGAGGCGAAGGCCGATGCGTTTCTCGGCGCCCTGCACGAGGCGGGAGTCCCGCGTGCGACCGTGGTCGGGCGCATCAAAGGCAAAGGCGAAGGCCGGATCCATCTCGTCACGACCGGCACACGGGAAATCCCCCGCGCCGATGCCGCTCCGGCGGCTCCGCAACCGGTCGAGCCAGCCGCCCCGCCGCAGGCAACCGCGCCGGTGACATCTGACGAAGAAGAGGTGGCCTGCTGCGCCGACGCCGTGGCGCCCGGCCCAGCCGCCGGTCCGCAGGGCTCCGAAATGGACCAGGTCAAGGCCCGGTTCAACGCGTTTCTCAGCGCCGCCGGCTCACCTCACGGCCTGGACGCCTACACGAAACAAGCCATGGCCATCGCCCTGTCGGTCGCCACCCGCTGCGAGCCCTGCTTGAAGATGCACCTGAAGAACGCCCGCAAGAAGGGCTTTACCCAGGACGAGATCGACGAGGCCGCCTGGATGGGCATCAGCTTCGCCGGCTCGCCCGCCATGGTCTTTTACGAACAGAACAAGAACCTCTGACGAACAGCCCGCAAAAGATATCCTGAAACCGCTAATCAGGGGAAAGACAATAGGCTGGTCCAGAATTGACATTTGGGAAACCCGCAGGCTCAGCGTTCTATCGTTGATCGTGGTCAGTGTCGTAACCTTACTGTTCGGGCTCTGGCCTCTGGACTTCCTTTGCGAGAATCATGTCCGTTGGCTGGTCGGGCAAAACGGCATCCAGTTCTACACCCAGAGCCTCACAACGCAAAGATACACTGGCGGCGTCATTTACAGCGATTCGCCGGTCGAGCCTCGCACGGGGTCGCCTGCGTTTGTCCCCAGCACCATCGAGATCCACCTCGAATCACACGGGCAGAGCGATCGGGGCCTGATGCATATTGCCTCCTTCCATGACGGCTATCCGCGCTCGCCGCTGGTCATTGCCCAATGGAAGACCGAACTGGGAATACGCAGCAGAGACAATCGGAACCCGGCCCTCGATAGCTATCGTGAAACCGGACTGCATGACGGGCTCAACCTGAATGAGAAGAAACTGATCACGATCGCCTCCGGGCCCGAGCGCACCGACATCTATGTCAACGGCGAATTGGCCCGTTCCTGCAACGTCGCGTCGCTGATCGGAGCGGGGCATTTCCGGGGCTACCTCAACGTGGGGAATTCGTCAATCGGGCACAACGCCTGGATTGGGAACCTGTACGGCCTGGCCCTGTACGATACGCTGTTGACACCGGAGCAAATCCGACAACACTACGAATTGTGGGCCGACGGATCGGCCGATCAGCTTGCCGCCGCAACCCCGGAGCCCGTGCTTTTGTACACCTTTGCCGAGCGATCCGGTGCTTTGGTGCACAACCAGATGGACGATGCAAACCACCTGATCATTCCTTCGAGATTCAAGCCCCTCCGCAAGCCCATCGTGGTGCGGTTCTGGCACGACATAGAGTGGGATAAAGCGGCCGTGAAGGACGTCCTCGTCAACATTTTCGGTTTCATCCCCTTTGCCTTGTGCCTGCTCCTCTTCCTGACGGCAAACACGCGCATGTCCGCCAGGCAGGCCGCCTTGCTGACCGTGCCGGCCTGCGCGATCCTGAGCCTCCTCATCGAAGTCACCCAGATCGCCCTGCCGACGCGGTCGCCGTCGTCACTCGACCTGCTGTGCAACACGGCGGGCGCCGTCCTGGGAGTCCTCGTGTTCCGCATGATACGAATTCTGATAAACTCGCGCGCGGCGTGTCATCCTGAACGGAGCGCCGCGAAGTGAAGGATCTCTGGCCTGCAGGCTTGAGATCGCTTCGTTCCCGGCGAATCCCACCGCGAGGGTTTCGTGCGCCCCGTGCTACTGCGTCTCTGACACGAACCGCCCGCTTTTGATGCGGATGGTCGTGGAGACCGTTTTGGCGTCGAAAGGGTGCAGGCTGATTTTCGGCTCGATCGTGTAGGTCCCGTCGGCAAGCTGTTTTGGTATTCGCCACGAATACGCGCAGAAGGAGCTTCAGCCATATTCCAGCTTCGCCTCGGCGACGATGTCACCGTCGGCATCCTTGATGAGCAGGGAAGCCGGGGGTTCGTGACGCGACCGGTCCTTGCGCAGGGTGCTGAACGTACCACCGTGAGCGTCTGCGATCAAGGGCTGCAAGCGGACCACGTCGCCCTCGCCGGTCGCGGCGGCCTCGACACGAACGTGCAAGGGCAGGACGTGGGGAAGCTGCGCCTCTACGCCGGGCAGAATAGTGACCTGCGGCCCTTCCGCGCGGTAACGCCCATAGGTGCTCCACACCTGCCCGTCGCCGTCGGTCAGTTCGAGCGAGACCGACTTTAGTTGATAGGTGCCCGCGATGGCTTCGGCCCTGTCGTCTTCGAACTCGATGCTCTGAAACTGCTTCGGGGCGCTCAAACCGGCGCTCTGTGTATTATCGACGGTTTTCAGGGTACACAGAAGCGGCGCGGCGGCCTCGATGCGGACGGTGCCGCCGTCGGGCGAGGCCTCGATTGTGTACCATTTGCCGCCGATCTGCGCGTACCGGGCGTAGGAAAAGGACTGCGGGCCGGCGTCCGTTTTTCGGAACTGGCCGTCGCCGTCGAGGTCGACGAAGAAACGATCCCCGCGAAACAGGCCCTGCTCGTAGTCGTTGAACAGGCCGTTGGAGTCCAGGTCCGCCAGCGCCACCTTGCACCGTTTGCCGTCGAAGAGCGCCTCGCCTACCATGATCGACGAGTTGCGGCAGTTGGCGTGGACCTTCTCCACCGGGTGGTTGTCGCCCTTATACGGAAACGCGGAGAACTGGAACGAATACGGAATCTCCTTGCCACCGGCCCGAACAATGAGCTTCAACCGCACGGGCTCGACGTGCCGGGTCGAGCCCAGCTCGAACGCGAATTTCTCGCTCGCCGGGTCGAGGCGATTGTCGTTGTCGAGGTCGGCGTAGACGGTGTCGTAGCCGCTGCCGGTGCCGCCGCTCTCGTCGATGACGAGGGTGTGGACGTTGTCGGCCGCGTCGCCGTACTGGGCCGCGTAGTAAACCGGTTTGGCGGAGGCATACTTCGGCTCCGATGCGAGCGCCTCGTTGGGCTCGTCCAGCGGATAGAGCCATTGACAGTTGCCATAGCCGGTCAGGCTCGTTACGTCATCCTTGTCATACACGGTCATTTCGACCGTCTGGGGCTCGACCGCCGCGACAGCGAGGCTCCCCCCCGCCAGGACGACACACAGAAACGACAGCAGCTTTTCCATCGTGTCCCTCAGTTGAATGGTTGAACAACCCGTACATTCCGCCTTTCTTTACAACTACAGTACCAAAACCCGGGCGCCGGCTCAAGCCGGAAATGGCGGCGCAGACACAATCATTCCCGCACAAGGCCGATGAATGACGGTTGACATCGCCGGGCGGACGTGTTTTCTTTTAGCAGTCATGTGAAATACGCGTACACACCCATTTTGTTGTGAGGTATGGGAATCCGGACAATGAATCGCAGAGAGTTTCTTCGTAGCAGTTCGGCGCTGCTGGCGGCGTCTGCGTGGCCTCGCCTGGCGTACGGCCGTCAGAGCAGGCGGCCCAACATCATTTTCCTGCTGGCGGACCAGTTGCGGTACCGCTCCTGCGGTTACGCCGGGGACGCGCGCGCACACACGCCGCACCTGGACGCCATGGCGAAAGAAGGAGTGGACTTTCGCCAGACGGTCTCGCACATGCCGGTGTGCTCGGCCTATCGAGCCTCGCTCTTTACCGGCAAATACACCAGCAGCACCGGCATGGTGATCAACGAGCTGCGCCTGAATCCGAATCACAGGTGCCTGGGACACGTGCTCACGGACGCGGGCTACGAAACGGGATACATCGGCAAGTGGCACCTGTACGCCGATCAGTTGGGACACCACAACGAACCGCGCAACTCGTTCGTGCCGCGAGGCCCGCACCGGCTCGGCTTCGACGGCCTCTGGGCGGCCTACAATTTCCACCACGACTACTACGGCAGCTACTATCACACCGAATCGCCCGAGAAGATCTTCTACGGGGACGACGTCTTCGAGCCCGACGCGCAAACAGAGATGGCGCTCGATTTCATCTCCGAAAAGGGCAAAAGCGACAAACCCTTCTTCCTGATGGTCTCCTACGGAACGCCCCACGACCCGTGGGTCAAGAGCAACGTCCCGCAGAAATACTACGACATGTTCAAGGACGTCACGTTCGAGACGCCGCCGAACTACTCCGACGAAATGGACCCCTACGGCGACGGCTGGTCGAACGTGAAGAAGAGCCCGAAGCAACTGGACGAGTGGATGCGCAACTACTACGCCATGACGGCCAATCTGGATTGGAACGTGGGGCGCGTCATCGAGGCGGTCGACCGGGCCGGATTGGGCGACGATACCCTCGTCGTGTTCAGCTCGGATCACGGAGAAATGTTCGGCGGTCACGGCCGCATGAAAAAGAACATCTTCTACGAAGAGGCCGCGCGCGTGCCGTTTTTGATGCGCTGGAAGGGAACGATCCCGGCCGGTAGCATCTCGGATGCCTGCATGAACACGCCGGACATCATGCCCACCCTGCTCGGCCTGGCGGGCCTGCAACGGCAGATTCCGCGAGACGTCGAAGGGATGGACCTCAGTCACCTCGCCCGGGGGGAAAGCGGCCCCGAACCGAAAGCCGCCTTTCTGATGAATACGGGCGCCTGTGCCGTCTGGGAGGACGGCCACGAGTGGCGGGCGCTGCGCGATTGCCGGTATACGTATGCCATCTTTCGAGGCGGCGGAAAGAAGAACCTGCCTCGCAAGGAGCTGCTCTTCGACAACATCAAAGACCCTTACCAGATGCGCGATCTCTCGGCCGACCCGGCGTACGACCGGACCCATCAGAAGTACAAGGCGATGCTGGCCCAAAAGATGAGCGACTTGAACGACACGTTCCCCGAATCCACCTGGTACCGGGGGCGATGGACCGACGGCAAACGCCGCATCGTAGCCAGCGCCCGGGGGCCCTTCGCCAAACGAGGCTGATCTTCCCAATACGATCAGTATGGGCAAAAAGCCGCCCATCGGACGGTGTCGCTGAAAATCTCCCCGCTTGCGCGTGGCAGCGTCAAGCGCAGCTTGGCGATGGGGGTGTTGTCTGCTGCGTGTGACGCCATACGAGCCCCGAACGTTAAACCATCGCCAAGTCTTTCGGACTTGACGCTGCCACCCGGTGCTGTCCAGGGCCCAAAACAATGATGCCCGAAAGATTGCCCAGCGCGGCCTTCGGCCGCAACCAAAGGGACTCTCGCCAAGAACGCCAAGAGCCCAAAGAAGGCCCCAACGAAAAGACCCTTCAACCTTGGCGATCTTTGCGTCTTTGCGAGAGGCATGACTTTAATGTTCGCAGTGGCGTATCGACCTCTGCTGAAATTATCTGGAAAGAATTTCCAGTTGTTGCGAGTTAGTAGCACAGACACCCATCGCGCGGCTGCCTGCGGCTCTTGACAAATGCGTTCGCGGTGGATATCTTGAAGTTTACGGATGCCGGGTGGGATCGTCTTGACGCCTCCGGCGATACCGGCAACGAAAACGTTTGACTGTCTCATGTTGGATGGCAGGGCTATGAAGACAAGGGCATTCACACTCATCGAACTCCTGGTGGTGGTCGCGGTTATCGCGATCCTGATGGCCATCCTCATGCCGGCGATGCAGCGGGCCCGGGAGCAGGGCAAGCGGGCCGTGTGCCTGAGCAACGTCAAACAGTTCGGCCTGTCCTGGGTCATGTACGCCGACGAGAACGACCAGAAGCTCGTCAACTCCTGCACCGTTCCCGGCACCGAAGGACACCCCCCCGACAGGCTGGAGCCCTGCTGGCTCTACTTCCAGACCAGTTGGGACACGGATCGCTGTATCCAGGGGATCCTGGACGGAGCGATGTGGCCTTATGTCGAGCAGCTCAAGATCTACAAATGTCCCACCGGTATCCGAGGCGAGGTCAATACCTACATGATCACCGACGCGATGAACGGTGCGGAGACGCCCCTGGGAATGCCTGTGGACCAGGCGCCACCCGGCGTCTACGTCAAGAGACGCACGGAGATCAAGCGACCGGGCGACCGCATGGTCTTCGTCGATGAGGGCAAGACCAGCCCGCAAAGCTGGACCATCTGGTACACCCGGGCCTCCTGGTGGGATATGCCGCCGGTGCGTCACGGTGACGGCACCAACTTCAGCTTCGCCGACGGACACGCCGAGTACTGGAAGTGGCAGGACGTACGGACCGTCAAATTAGCCAAGAATCCAGCCACCAATGGAGATCTCGTCGCCCTGTCCGACAATCCGGACATACAGCGGGTGCAGCGCGCCTTCTGGGGCCGCCTCGGCTACACGCCATAGACGGTTGCACCGGCGGCGAAACGCTCTGCGACTCCATCGAATCAATCGAAAAAGCGAAGTGGAGGGCACGAATGAGACCGTTGTCGAGACGCGATTTTCTCGGTTGGGCAATCGGGGCGGGAGCAACGTGGGGGCTGCCGGGGATATCGGCCAGAGGCGCCTCATCTCGCGGACGCAAGCCCAACGTCGTGATGATCGTGATCGACGATCTCAACGACTACGTCACCGGCATGGGGGGACATCCGCAGGCCAAAACGCCTCACTTAGCCAAACTGGCGGCCCAGGGCGTGTCCTTTCGCCGGGCCTACAGCAACAACCCCGTCTGCGCGCCGTCGCGCGGCAGTTTCTTCACCGGCATCTATCCCCACACCTCCAAGCTCATCCACTTCGGCAAGTGGTTTGAGAACGAGGTGCTCATCAACTCCAAGACGATCCCGGAATACTTCCGCGAGAACGGCTATCGCACGATGGGCACGGGCAAGCTCCTGCACAACTACCGCCCGCACGTGTGGGAGGAGTCCGGACACCGCGCCAATTACGGCCCGTTCGCCTACGACGGCAAGCAGTTCGTCGGCCATCCGTCCGTGCCCGAGCCGTTCCGCTCGATCGGGCACGTGGACGGCTCGTTCGCCCCGCTGACGGACGTCCCGCGCGTGGGCAAGACGGACGCGGCACCGGGGGCGGTCGGCTGGTACGAGAATCCGGGCTGGAAAGGGATCAAGCCGCTGCGCTACGTGAGCGAGGACGACCGCGATCTGTTGCCGGACGAGCGCTGCGCCAAGTGGGCGGTCGACAAGATCAACGCGATTTCGCAGCAGAAGGAGGACCGGCCATTCTTCTTGGGCGTGGGCTTCATCCGCCCCCATACGCCGCTCTTCGCGCCGAAGCGATTCTTCGACATGTTCCCGCCCGAGAGCATCCAACTGCCGGTCATACGGGAGGGTGATGCGGCGGACACGCACTACAAGGACGTCTTTGGCCCGGACATGAAGGGCCCCCGCCACTTCCGCCTGCTCAAGGAATCGTATCCCACGCTGGAACAAGGGCTCAGGGTCTACATCCAGGCGTACCTCGCCTGCGCCGCCTTCGTCGACGAGCAGGTCGGCAAGGTCGTGGACGCCCTCGATCGCAGCGGCCTGCGGGACAATACAATCGTTCTCGTGACCAGCGATCATGGCTACAACATGGGCGAGAAGGACTACCTCTTCAAGAATTCGCTGTGGGAGGAGAGCGGACGGGTCCCGCTGATCGTCCGCGCGCCGGGCGTCGCGAAGGCAGGCGCCGTCGTCGAGCGCCCCGTGTCCCTGATCGACATCTACCCGACGCTGGCCGATCTCTGCCAGTTGCAGGGCGACACGCGCAAAAACAGCAAAGGCGCACCGCTGGACGGCTTCAGCCTCAAGCCCCTGCTCGTAGACCCCGAAGCGGACCAATGGGACGGCCCCGATGCGGCGCTGACCGTCATCAAGGCCGACCGCAAGCCCAGCGAGCAGACGGACCAGCATCATTACTCCGTGCGGACTCGCCGCTGGCGCTACATCCTCTACAACGACGGCAGCGAAGAGCTCTACGACCACAACAGCGACCCCTACGAATGGACCAACCTGTCAACCGACCCACGCTGGGCCAAGACCAAAGCGACCCTCAAGACCCAGCTCCTGCGCATGACCGGCCGGGATAGCCTGCATGGGCAACAAGTTGCCCATGCGAAGGCTGTGGCAAAAGAGAGAACCTGGAAAGGCGGCGCGTCGCCCTTCCGACAGTCAAGAGCGGAGGTAAATGCATCATGAAAGAGATCCCCTTAGGCAACGGGCAGAACGCACAGGTGGACGACGAGGATTATGAGTGGCTGTCTCAGTACACGTGGTATGCGTACTACGACCCGGCCAGCGGCAAGACGTACGCGGCCCACGACACGCCCAGCGGCCGGCGCGTGCTCATGCACGACGTCATCATGGGCCTGGACACGCTGGACGAGGGGCTTTTGAATTGATCATTGATGATTGATGATTTCTTCGCGTCGCTTGCGAGCAAGGGTCCGGCCGGGCAAACGCCAACCCAACATTTTCCGGAATTCCCACTTGACAGGCGTCGCTGCGTGCTGGTACAATAACTGGGTAACTAATCGAAGCGGACCACAGTGGGAAGCAGGCCGTGATAAAATGGGAAACCCAAACCGCGAATCTCCCCCCTTGCCAGGCGGAAGCCGACACAAAGGTCGAGCGTGCGCAGAGAGAAACACGCCCCGAGGCTTCAAACATAGGCAATCTCCCGCCTGTCGCTGGCCCCCGTTGCGGCCGGCGGTCGGGGGACCGGGTTGCGCCAAACAAACCCAATTTCGGCGTTTTTGGACTGAAAATGAGGTCCAAGCGAAGACCGAAGCCAATTGTCGCGAGGACACCAAACGAACCCAATCCGGGCCCCGGCGGCGCCGGGGCCGGCGTACTCCACGGCCTCTACCATCGGCAAGCTCCGGCTTGCCGCTGCCACCCGTCGCGGGACCAAGCTGCGCCAAACAAACCCAATTTCGGCGTTTTTGGGCCGAGAATGAGGTTCGAGCGAAGAACAATGCCGATTGGCGCGAGGATGCCAAACGAACCCAATCCGGACCCCGGCTTGCCGCTGCCACCCGTCGCGGGACGGGGTCGCGCCAAACGAAGCCAATTTCAAACGAGACACGTTCTTGTTGACCCGAGGCGGCGGGTTTATTAGGATATTGGGTGGCAGAATGACAGATCGTCGTTTGCGGAGGTGACTGGTGACTGGTGTTGCCCCTGGTCTTCAAAACCAGTGTTGGGCCGAGAAGGTCCTGGGTGGGTTCGATTCCCATTCGC
>JAFGCA010000014.1 GCA_016932895.1 Sedimentisphaerales bacterium
GCCTGGAGCCGGGCGAACGCACGATGGGCGACGATCTGCGGCGGGCGGGCTACAAGACCATGATGGTCGGCAAATGGCACTTGGGCGAGCCGGACCCGTACCACCCGCTCGAACGCGGCTTCGATGAGTTCTACGGGTTCCTCGGCGGCTCGCGCAGCTACTGGCCGCTCAAGTCGCCCGGCGTGGGGGCTGCCATGATGCGCAATCGGCAGCGCCTCAACGAAGAAGAGCAGGTCACCTACACCACCGACAACCTGACCGATGCGGCTCTGGACTTCATTCAGCGCCACAAAGACCAGCCCTTCTTCGTCTATCTCTCGTACAACGCGGTGCATACGCCGATGCACGCCAAGGAAGAGGATATCGAACAGTGCGCGGACATTTCCCCGCAGCGGCGGCGCATCTACGCGGCGATGACCCGGTCGATGGATGAGAACATCGCTCGCGTGACAAAGGCTTTGAGGGACAGCGGCCTCGAGGACAACACGCTGGTCGTCTTCATCAACGACAACGGGGGTGCGACGAACAATGCCTCAATCAACCGCCCGTTGCGCGGCCATAAGGGCACGTACTGGGAAGGCGGCATTCGCGTTCCCTTTACGGTCAAGTGGCCGGGGCGCTTGCCGGCTGGCCGGAAATATCACAGCCCGGTCAGCACCCTGGACCTGCTGCCCACGTTCCTGGCGGCCGCCGGCGCGGGCCATCGCGGCAAGGCCCTGGACGGGGTCAACCTGCTGCCTTTCCTGCGGGGGCAGAAGAAGGAGGCGGCGCACGAGTATCTCTTCTGGCGGCTGTGGCGCGCCGCGGCCGTACGGGCCGGACGCTGGAAGCTGATCCGCGTCGCCGCCGACCCACTCCGGGAGAAACGCGAATTGCTGCTGCCGCTGATGCTGTTCGATCTGGAGAAGGATCCGGGCGAAACAGTGAATCTGGCCGAGAAACACTCCGAAAAAGCCAAAGAGCTTCTCCACGCTCTCGAACGTTGGGAAAAAGGCCTGGCCCAGCCCCGGTGGTACGACGGAACCGCCTGGCGGCATTGGGCCGATGTGCAGATCGAGAACCACAGAATGTAAGGAACCGGGCCGTCTGCTGCGACGGAACCTGTCGACTCCGATGAGATTTCTCCGCCAAGGCGGTCAACCGGCGCGGTACAATCAGCGTCCTGGTAAGCGAAGGAGCTATACGTTCTGCCAGTAGGGGGTTTCAGAAATGATGATGCACAGGGCCGTTTTGATCGGGATGCTCGCTATGCTTGTCGCTGGTTGCAGCTTCGCGGGGCAGCGTGCGGAGAAACGTGTAGACGAAGACGAAGCGCTGGTGGTCGAAGGGAATAACCGCTTTGCCCTGCAACTGTATCAGAAGCTGCGAAGCGGCGACGGGAATCTGTTTTTCTCGCCGTACAGCATCTCGACGGCGCTGGCCATGACCTACGCCGGGGCACGGGGCCAGACGGAAACGCAAATGGCCGAGACGCTGGGCTTTGCGACGTCGGCCGAGGTGCTCGCGAGAATAGGCGCCTCCGGGAAACCGTTGACCCGGAAGGAATTCGCCGATGCATTCGGCCATATCATCAAAGGTCTGAACGCTCGGGGTGACGAGGCCCAGTACCAGTTGCGCGTGGCCAACGCGTTGTGGGGACAGAAGGACTACGAGTCTCTTTCGTCGTTCACGAAGGGAATCGAGGCCGCATACGGCGGCAAGCTCCAAGAGCTCGACTTTGTCACCGGCGCCGAGCAGGCCCGAAAGACCATCAATGCCTGGGTGGAGAAGCAGACCAACGACAAGATCAAGGACCTTATCAGCCCGGGCGTGCTCGATGCCATGACGCGATTGGTCCTGACCAACGCGATTTACTTCAAGGGCAACTGGGCCAGTCAGTTCGAAAAAGATCGGACGCGGGAGGCCCCGTTCACGCTGCGTGATGGAGAGAAGGTCCAGGTCCCCATGATGAACCAGCGGGCGCGGTTCGGTTACGCTGAGACCGACGCGCTTCAGGTCCTGGAGCTGCCCTACGTGGGCGAGGAGCTTTCGATGGTGATCCTGCTGCCGAGAGAAACGGATGGGATCGACGCGCTGGAGGGGGACCTCACCGCCGAGAATCTCGCGACGTGGCTCGGCCGAATTCGCAAACGCGAGGTCATCGTCTCGGTCCCCAGGTTCAAAATGACCAGCAAATTTGGCCTGGCCTCCGTCCTGGCGTCGATGGGAATGCCTCTGGCGTTCTCGCGAAACGCGGATTTCTCGGGTATGACGGGAAAACGCGATCTGTTCATCTCTGCCGTGATTCACCAAGCCTACGTGGACGTCAATGAGGAAGGCACCGAAGCCGCCGCGGCCACGGGCGTCGTGATGAAGCTGACTTCCATGGGGCCGGACCGAACGCCGGTGTTCCGGGCCGACCACCCGTTCATCTTCATGATCCGCGACGCCAAATCAGGCAGCATCCTTTTCCTGGGCCGCGTCCTGAATCCGAAGACCTGACCGCTTATCCGCCGCTTGCAGTCTGTATGACGATTGTGACGTCCTCTACGTTCTGACCGGCTTCGATTGCCAGTCCGGTTTCCCGGATGTCCCGGCCCCGATAGAGGATCTTGCTCACCCGTTCGCCCCGACCACGCGGGCGAAAGCCGATGACGATCTCGCCGGGAGCGACCGCCGACAGCAGGAAGGAACTTTGTTTCGGAAAGGTCATAATCGCGCCCGAGGCGTCTCCTTCGCCTTCTTCATAGAAGACCGTGGCGCCGTTTCTGATGTAGTCCGGGGCATGCTTGTTGCCATAGCGGAAATTGGAGGCGGCCGCGGCAAAGCCTCCTCGCTTGCGCGAGGCGTAGCCCGAGCTGCGGCCGACTCGATAGGGATTCCCTTGCTCGTCAACGAGGTTGCCGCCGATGGTGGCGCCGCGCCGCAACGAGAAGTCAAGCCGCGTTTGGGCAGTCCCCTTCCCGATCGTCAGCAGTCTTCTGCTCTTGACGTATCCCCTGTGCCGCGCGTCGACATGGACGATGAAGGTCCCGACGCCGAGTCCATCCAGGTGATAACGCCCCTGCTCGTCGGCGTAGGCGTAATACAGATCGAAGAACATATCGGCGTGGAAGATCGTGACGAGAGCCTCAGGGACGGGAGCGCCGGTGCCTTCATCGGTCACGACGCCTTCCACGGCCAGGCCGCCGTGCCTCTTCACCGCGATATCGATATTGGTGACCGTCTCAGCATCGCCAAATGTCACCAGCTTGGCCTGGCTGCGCGAAAAAGTCCCGGGATAGAAACAGGGTGGAAACGGCTGGTTTTCGTTGGGCGGCTGCGGATCGCGCACCTGCACATAGACGGGCCGGCCATCCAGTTCATCAAGGATGTACGAACCGTCTTTGTCGACGCCTGACCAAGAGAGCCGGCGAAGATGTCCCTGCCAGCGGCCTTGTGGCTTCCTTACCCACGCGGTGACGCTCCAGGTACTGCATTCGGCGGGAGGCCTGCCGTCTTGGCCTGTGATGCGGCCGGCGATCTTGCGGTACGGTCGCGCTGGCTCTATTCGTATCTGAGCATATACTCGCTGACCCTCTTCGAGCTGAAACTCCGGCTGCTCTTGGCCCTGGTTCAGTGGCTCGTAGTACGTGTCTTTGTAGCCGAAGGTGTCGGTGGTTTTTAGCGTATAGACGCCGGGTGGCAGATTCTGGAACTCGAAGTCGCCGTGGTCGCCCATTTCCACCACCCACACGCCATACTCAGCGGACTCGAGACATACCTTTCCATGACCGACCCGGCTGCTGGAAGCCTTTCTGTATACCCCCCCTCGGATAGAGGCGTTGCCGCCGGGCCAGTGGCCCGAGCGTGTGACGGTCCTGTTTCGCGTTTGCGGTTCGCGTGCCGGACGGTTGCGCGGCCGCGTGACAGGGGGCTGCCGGTCCGGACGCGGCGGTCTGAGTTTGATACCCTGCTGTTTCGCCCACGCGGACCACTTTTCCCGGGAATCACCGAAGTAAACGCCCGCAATTTCGCAGAGAGCGACCCTGACGTAAAGCCGTGTGTCGGTATTGTAGTGATCCAAAAGGTTGATCAGCAGAGGCACCGCCTGGTGATCGGCGATTCTCCCCAGCGCTCTGACCGCCATCCATCGGGGTCGGTTGCCGCGTTTGGGTTTGTCGCCGATGCGCATCAATACGTCCACCGCTTCTTTGGCGGCCACGTTGCCCAGTGCCGCTATCGCTCGGGTCATCTTATCGAAGTCGTCGCCGGCCGCCTCGGTCATCCACCTGGCGATTATTTCACGTTTGTCCTGCTCCGAAGCAGCTTCGTAGGCCCGCTCTGCACCGAACCATCCCGCAGTGTATTGCTCGTGGCGCCTAAGCGCCTCCAGCGTCTCGGCGTCGAGCAATGTGCGGTTTCGGAAATCTGTCAGACCACCGTGCGACTCTTGAGACGTTGGCTTCTCCAGGGACGGCTGGCCCATCTGGTAGAGGTTTCCAAGGGCGTTCTCCGTGCCCCGTTCGATCTCGACCAGTTCGAGTGTGTCGCTCTTTCGAAGCATTTCCGCTACGGCGTCCCGGCCGGCCTCCGTATCGACGCAGATGATCCCGATCAGGACATCGTCCTCGACCCGTGTCCGGTAATGGTGCGTTCGCACGCCGGGAGGGTGGTTCTGGTTGAAGGCGCCGAGAAGCGCGCGAGCCGTTCGGGGCGCGGACGGGCCGATTGGCTTGAAGGTCACAATGTAAGTCTCCGCCTCCTGCTCGCTGATCAGAGACACTTGACCCAGGGCCCGATGTTTCTCGAAATCCTCCTCCGTGGCCGCTGCCGTTTCGAGCAGCGTCAGCTTCCCGGAGGTCTCGATCATCTTCACAATCGCATCGCTTTCCGCTTGCGTGTCCACGCAGATCAGGCCCACCAGCGTGTTGTCCTGCACGGCCGTGCGGAAATGATGCGTGCGGGCCCCCTTCGGATGGTTCTCATTGAAGGCGTCGAGAAGCTCGCGCGGCGTCTGGGGATCGAATGGAGCGACGGGTTTGAACCGGATGACGTAGGCAACTTCGTCGTCCGACAGCGCCGTGGGAAGGAGGATTCCCGTAATGGCGATGCAGGCAAGCAGGCCCAGCGCAAGCAGCGGTCGCGAGCGGAGGTGAAACCGAACTGGATCTATACGCGGAGCCAGCAGTTCGGCGTAATCGGAAGCCGGGCCCATCTCAGCGATGATTCTGTTCAGGTTCTCCGGCGTGCGTCGCGCCGGCTCCAACTCGGCCAGACGCTGATCCAGATGCCCGCTGACGTCGTCCAGCACGGCCCGCACGCGAGCCCCCTTGACGCCCGAAAGGGCCCGCCGGATATCCCGGAGATATCTGCTTTTCAGATTCTCCCAGTTCCTGTCTTGCCTGTCCATTTCCCTGTCCCTCCACTTCTCAACCGGTTCATGCTGCTGACGAGGCTCTCCCAGTGCGCGTTCATCTGACGAAGAGCCATCTCGCCGGTCTCAGTGAGCTTGTAGTATTTTCGCGGGGGGCCGCCCCTCGACGCCAGCGCGTAGGTTTGGACCAGGCCATCGCTCTGCAGACGCGCCAGCACCGGATAGATGTTGCCCTCGCGGACGTCCAGGCCCTCGAGCCGCTTGAGCCGCCGGACCATCTCGTAGCCGTGGCATTCCCCGTGCTGCAACAAGTTCAATGCCGCAATGTCCAGCAACCCTTTGCGAAGCTGAGTCTGCCAGTTTTCAAAATCCAAGCTTCACCTCCACAATCGCCGTCGAAGAGCCCACGGATTCGTGTATGCAGTATACTACAAAAAAGTATACAGAAGAGTCAATGGTCAGGGCATTCTTTCCTGCAAGTTTTTTTTCGTACATCGTCCTCCAGGGCATCGGCGCGCTGGGGGGCCTCGTTGGCGCGCAGGTGGGCTACGTGGCGACAGTGCCGCAGGCGGCTCGCTCGTGCTGGAGCAGGCGCTGTTTGGTGGCGGTTCCGCCGGCGGCGGTGAACCCGCCGAGACCGCCGTCGTTGCGCAGGACGCGGTGGCAGGGAATAATCAAGGGGATCGGATTGGCAGCCAGGGTGCTGCCGACGGCGCGGGCGGCGGCGGGACTGCCGACCCGGGCCGCGAGGGTCCCGTAGGTGGCTGTCTGGCCGGGGGCGATGCGGCGGCAGGCCCGGAGAACTTTGCGGCCGAAGGGACGCATCCGATCCAGGCAAACGGCCGGATCAGTGCTGAAATCCACGTTTTCGCCCTCAAAGTATGCCATGATCCGTCGCTGGAGCGGCCGGAAGAGGCCTCGCTCGAAGCGTACTTCTTCCGGAGGGCAGGGCAATCCAGCGAGCAACCTGGCCTGCGTTGCCTCGCGGTCCGTCCGGGGCAGCGACGTTGCCCAGACGGCATCGTTGCAGCCAGCCAGGCCGAAATAGCCCCATTGGGTCCGAAAAACTGCGTAGTAGAGCATGTGAAACTCCCGTTGGACCTTTGCGAAAGCATGATTGTACGCGCTGGTCGAAGCATCGGCAAGCCGCAGTGCTTGTGCAGATTTCCGGGCATCGCGCCTCGAGTCCGCTGCCCGCCCTCAACGGCAAGGCCCCGTGTCATTCTCGCGCAGGCGGGAATCCAGGATGCTTCGGTCGTTTCCTGGACCCCTGCCTTCCCAGGGTGTTTTCACACACAAAAGCCGCACGCATGGTCGGCAGCAGGCCGATGCAATGGCAAAATCTTCGCCCGGGCGGCGAAATTCGTTGACGCCGGCGGCAAATTCTGTTAGAGAAAGGAGTTTTTATGAAATCCGGCCCATCGCGTTGGGATAGTGGAACCTGCCGGGAAATCGTCGGGCACGCAAGGCTGTGGAGGATCAGCCGGGCGCTTTGGGTGTAAACATTGCCCTGCCAAGCGGTTGCCGCGGGAGAGAAGCTTGGGGTAAGCTCGTGTCTCTGGATGACCTGAGAAACCGAATCGATGAGATCGACAGCCAGTTGGTGGCTCTGCTCAACGAGCGCGCTCGGGTTGTCGTGGAGATCGGCAAGCTCAAGAGCCAGACCGACCGGCCTATCTATGCGCCGGACCGCGAGAAGCAGGTGTTGGCCAAGATCGCGCGGGCCAACCAGGGCCCGTTGCCGGACCGTACGCTGGCGGCGATCTGGCGGGAGCTGATGAGCGGGTCGTTCGTTCTGGAGAAGCC
>JAFGCA010000753.1 GCA_016932895.1 Sedimentisphaerales bacterium
GACGGCGCCAAGTGCGACACGGGCAACATGCAGGAGATCTTCGGTCTGGACAACGTCGTGGCGGTGGCCGATCCGGTGTACCCGGTTTACGTCGACACCAACGTGATGGCGGGTCGCACCGGGCCGGCGGGCGAAAGCGGGCAGTATGAGGGCGTGGTGTATATGCCCGCCACGGCCGACAACGGATTCGTTCCCGAACCGCCGACCGAGCCGGTCGATATGATCTACCTGTGTTTTCCCAACAATCCCACCGGCGCGGTCGCCACGAAGGAGGCGCTGGCCCGGTGGGTCGAGTATGCCCGCGCGAACAAGGCGTTGATCCTCTACGACGCGGCGTACGAGGCCTTCATCACCGACGAGGCCATCCCGCATTCGATTTACGAGGTCGACGGCGCCAAAGAGGTCGCTATCGAGTTTCGAAGCTGTTCCAAGACGGCCGGTTTCACGGGCGTGCGCTGCGCCTACAGCATCGTGCCCAAGGAACTCAAGGCCTACACGAGCGACGGTGCGGCGGTGGAGGTCAACCCGATCTGGAAGCGCCGGCACTGCACGAAATTCAACGGCGTCTCCTACGTGACGCAGCAGGGGGCCGCGGCGATCTACACGCCGGCGGGCCGCAAGCAGATACAACAGACGATCGACGTCTACATGACCAACGCCGCCTTGATCCGCAAAACGCTCACGGAGATGGGCTACGAGGTCTACGGCGGCGTCAACGCCCCGTACATCTGGCTCAAGACGCCCGACGGCGCCGGTTCCTGGGATTTCTTCGACCGGCTCCTGAAAGAGGCGAACGTGATCGGCACGCCCGGCGTCGGTTTCGGACCCGCCGGCGAGGGCTATTTCCGCCTCACCGCGTTCGGCACACCGGAAAATGTCAAGGAAGCGCTGGAGAGGTTCGCCCGGCTCTAAAAGCACGGACCGGGACGAGAACGCGCGGCGATCATCAGTGTTTGGGGGCTCTCGAGGATAGAAGTGAAATACTCTGCAAAAGTCATCATTGCGTTTGCCGTCGTGGCCGTCTCGAATTTGAGTGTGGTTGCCGAGGATCTGCCGGCGGATTGGCTGGCGGCCTGGCGCGATCCGGGCGTCGAGTTTCGCCCGCTCCAGATCGTCCACGGCCTGCCCGCGGCGCAGGCGACGCCTGAGGCCATGGAGCAGCTCAAGGAACTGGGTCTGGGCGGCATCGTTTGCAACGTCTCCTTCGACAAGTACCTGGTCTCCGAGGCGCACTGGCAGACTCTGGTCAAGGCGGTCGAGGCGTGTAAGGAAGTGGGCCTGCGGGTGTGGCTCTATGACGAGCTGGGTTATCCCAGCGGGGCCGCCGGTGGGCTCGTGCTCGATAAGATGCCGGAGGGCGAAGCCCTCGCTTTAGCCTACGACCGGTCGCGTAGCGATCCATTCATTCTGCGTCCGGCCTACGAGCACACGCATGCTTCGAACAATTTCTGCGCCGCGCGGCGCTATCCGAACCTGATCGACGAAAAAGCCGTGGCGTGCTTTATCGAGACGACCCATGACGCGTACTATCAGCGACTTAGGCCCTTCTTCGGGACGACGATAGAGGCGGTCTTCACCGATGAGCCTTCGCTGATCGCCGTCAACATCGGTCCGTTGCCCGACTCGGTCCGAACGAAGGTTCGTGTCGACGACCCGCTCGATCCGAACGTCGCGCCGTTGCCTTCGGTGCCCTGGGTGGCGGATTTGCCGGAACTCTACCGGCAGCGCTACGGAGAGGACATCATGGCCGCACGCCGGAGCCTCTTCGAAGGGGGCAGTGACGCGGACCGCCGGGTGCGCCGCCAGTTCTGGGCCTTGATTTCGGAGCTGGTTGCCGAGCGCTACTTCGGACAGATCCAGCGATGGGCCGGCGCGCACCGCGTGGCTTCGTCGGGCCATTCGCTTTGGGAGGAAACGCCCCTGCATCACGCTGCCCTCGAAGGCAACGGGCTCAAGGTCCTCTCGCGTATGGATATCCCGGGCCTGGACCTGCTGACCTCCAATCCGGAAGCGGTGATTTACACCGGGTGGATGACGGCGAATCTGCCGGCGTCGGCGGCCCTGGCAAGCGGGGGCCGGCGCGTCATGACCGAGGTGAGCGATTTCTCCGAGACGATGGCGGGCAAGCCCCCGGCCTCGGTGGCCGAGATGTGCGCCACCGCAGCGTGGCAGGCCGCCTTCGGTGTCACCGAGTTCACGCTTTACTACAACCGCTCGCAGCGTTCGCAGGAGGAGTATCGCCGCTACGGCACCTTCGTCGGCCGGCTCAATGCCTTGCTGCGCGAGGCGCAGCCGGCGCCGCGCGTGCTGCTGTATTATCCGATTGTGAACGTCTGGAGCGACTATGAGCCGGTCGCCGAGAAGCTGGTATTGGAATCGCAACCCAGGCGTTTGCGGGAGACGGTCAATGCCTTCATGGGCCTGGGCCAACGGCTGACGCGGGGGCAGGTTTCGTTTGCCCTGGCCGATCACGAGATTCTCGCCGTGGCGCGCGTCCGCAAGGGCCAGTTTCGCATCGGGGGCCGGTCCTTCGCAGCGCTGGTGCTGCCTGTCGGGGCGGAGCTGCCCGCCGACGCGGAGAAGAAAATCGAGAGGTTCCGGACCGGCGGCGGGCAGGTCTTGCGGGACATGACGCCGCAGAAGCTCGGCGCCGCGTTGGTGGCGAGCGCATAC
>JAFGCA010000754.1 GCA_016932895.1 Sedimentisphaerales bacterium
ATGGGTGCGGCCTGCTGAACGAGTTCTTCGAGTTGAAGCCGGGCGACACGGCAGAGCGCGTGCTTCAGTACAACGGCGAGAGCGTTGTCTTGCTGGACAACGCATGCCGGTATGTGTTCACGGCCGGTGAGGTTTTCGACGTGCCCGTGATGGCTTCGCTGTACGGCGGCCGGGAACTGCGCGACGGCGGCCTGACCTGGCGGGTGCGCGCCGGTGATACCAGTGTCGCCAGTGGCGAACTGGCCGACCTGCGAGCCCCCGACGGGGCGGTCACAACATTGGGCCGGATTTGCTTCGATTCACCCGCGTTGCCCGAGTCCCGGCATGTCGTTTTGGAGGTTCTGCTCGACGGCTCGGGCTACCACATTGGCAACCGGTGGGACTTCTGGGTGTTTGCCGATCGGCCCGGGCCAACCGTTGCCGCGGCCGGCGACGAAGCCGCAGTCGCGCTGCTGGGCAATCGCTATCCCGGTGTTCGGCCAACGGCAGAAGCCCCGGACGCGAAGCTGCGCATCGTTCGAACCTTGACGACGTCCGATGCGGACCATCTGGCCGCCGGTGGCGACGTCCTGCTGCTCGGGGCGAAACCGTTTCCGTCCAACGAGACTCGTTTTCAGATTGGCGTTGCGGGCCGCGCCCACATGAATCTGGCCACGGTCGTCAAGGACCACGCCGCGCTGAAGTATCTGCCGCACGCCGGCTGGTGCGACTGGCAGTTTCGCCAACTGATCGAGGGCGGTGACTGTATCGAATTCAACAAGCTGCCGGCCGTCTTCGATCCCATCGTCGAGGTCGTCAGTTCGTACAAGTACATCCGGTTGCAGTCGGCCATGTGGGAAGCGAAGACAGAAGGAGGGCGGATCTTCGCGGCATCGTTCAACCTGGACTTGGATGATCCGGCGACGAAAGCCCTTCTGGACGGCATCCTGGAATACGTGCAAAGTCCGGCATTCCGGCCAGTAGTCGGCATGTCGATCGAGCACGTCATAAAGCCGGTGCTTGAGGGCGTACAGTTCAAGAGCCTAAGGGGCAATGACGGCAATTACTATTCGGGAATGAGCCGCGATTGAGGCTTCCGGGACACATATGGGCTTCCGTTCCGCGACGCTACGCCGGAAGGAGATCGTTGCAGCCCGCACCCTCTTTCCAATGTAGCCGGCGATTGGCTTGCCCTTCCCGAAAACCTCATCTGCCACTGCGCCCGATCGCTCCAAGGCAAAAAGGGAAGCAACATGGCTCTCCCGCTTGGTGGGACGCCCTCGAATTGTAAGGGCGCGGAAGACCAGCATACGACTCAGACAGGCTGAGTGTGAATGGACGTCCTTAACTCCAGCCGAGCTGCCGTGCTTGAATCCGCCCGGCGAGGCAAAGCGAACACGAAGGGGTACAGTAACCCTAAGTAAGGGTAGTAACCCCACAGAATACGAAAAAACGCGGATTCCAGCGATACCTTGCGAAAGTGGCCGGATCGCGCTAAGCTACTGAAAACCTGGGGGTTTGTGAGTATTTCTACAAGCATCGAGGGGCGATTCCCAAGCTGGACGTCGTGGGTTCGAATCCGATCGCCGGCTTTTCAGTCTCGTGACATTACGGTGTGCTTTGTCGGCTTTCCTACGAGGAGGTACGGGAAACATGGACCGATGTCTTCGCTTAGGCTCGCTCCGGTTGGGTGTTTTCTGTCTGGCTATACTCACGTGCGCTTGCACACCACCATGGGACGGGGGCAACGGCGGTCCTGGTAGCGGCCAGACCGGCCCGTTGGCGCCAACGGTGGCCCTGGCGGACGAAGCCAGCGACGAGTTCGGCCGGATCTGCGACGAGGTCGGCTGGCCGGCCGGCCGCGACCAATTCGTGGCCTATGCGCGGAGCCTGGACGGCGTCGAGCACGTAAACGTCGACGCGGACTCCGACGACGTCACGGTCGAGTATGCCTCCAGCGTGCTCCACGTCTTCCATGTGCCGGATAACGAAGAAGAGGACGTTTCAGCACCTGTTGTCGTCGGCAGCGCCGGCGCCGGAGCAGCGAGGTCCATATCGGCCAGGCGAGTTGAGCCGGCGGTGCTGGCGATGAGTATCCCCGGCGTGCCACGAGCGACGATGGCGACCAGCCACAACCCTTGGAGTTACGGGTACTCGGATATCGAGGACGCCCTGGGCGTGGTTCGGCGAGCGTGCGAGCATGCCGGTTATGATGTGCCTGACACGCCGCCTCAGGCAGATGTTGAATGGTTCCGATCGTGGGGCAACTACGGCGTGATCTTCTTCCAGGGCCACGGCAACATCTGCACAGTCGAAGAACCTGACGGGAACATTCAGCTCTTCGCCATGCAGACGACCAACCACTATTTCAGCACCGGGGAACTCGATTCGACTTACACGGACGATCTGACGAGTCATCGCGTCGTCTACTCGACGATCGAGCTTCCAAATGATCGCGAGTTGCGCGTGCTGGCTGTGACCAAGCGGTTCTTCGAGCGTTACTGTAACCCGATGCAGGACGGTGCGGTGATCTATATCAATTCTTGCCGGGGATTGGAGAACCCGGACGACCTGCCGGCGACGCTGTGTGATCTGGGTGCGGAAATGGTGCTTGGCTGGGGTACGCGATCTCCGGAGGTCTACTCAGCCGAGATGGCTGAGTTGTTGTTTGATCTGGGGAGTGGGCTCAACGAAGTGGCCCCGACTGATCCCGGCAGGCGGCCCTTTGCCGTTGACGAGGTGTACGATTTCTTCGTTGACCAAGGCGCAACCGCCCCAATATGGGTTTCGAGGCAGACCGGCGAGACACGCGTCGGTGCGTTTGACTGGTACCGTGGTGATCCGGCGGTGACCGCGACGAGTTTGCGTCCGATCATTACGAGCGGATGGTTTGTGCCGGCGATGGATGATTCACTGGTGCATCTCAGCGGATTCTTCGGCGATGGGTACGAGGATGTCGAGGTTTCGATCGGCGGCACGGAGATCGACCTCGTATCGGCAGGCGAAGACCGTGTGTTCGCGACGACGCCGCGGGGGCTTGTGGGCGACATCATCGTCCGGACAAAGGGACTCGACAGCAATCCGCTGCGTCTGACGCAGTATTCCGGTTCGCTGACTTTGAACGTAGCTGACCCTCGCGGCCGGTGGGCCGGCACGGTCGATGCCACGTTTTCCGGGCGAGGCATTGTCCAGCGCGTTCATGACGAGATTAATGGCGAGCCGCACGGTCTGGCCGTGCCGCCGGTGACCCAGACGAGACTGTGGCTTGACGAAGAGTTCGACATGACCTGGGATATCTCAGGCAACTGGGAGGATACGTGCGGGTCGCCGACGCGTACCGAGTTCCACAACGTCACCGCCTCCGGTCGGATGGACGAGGGCGACCTTGGCGCGGGCATAGGCGATGCGAGTTTCAGTGTGACCGTTGATCTCGACCTGGATGCTGGTTTGGGTACCGGGTCGTCAGCGGTGGAATACCAGATCGAGTATTTCGTCCGGATCGACGGGATTGAACAGCGATGGGGGTGCACGAGTGAAGAGTCTTCCTGGGGCGATGTCTATCGGGATGGGCCGTTGCCCGCTGCGCCTGCAGGGCTCGACACGGTGGTTCCAGGGGGTAGTTATACCGACCCAGACGGAGAATACGTGATAACCTGGAGCGCGATCACGCCGGATCAGACACCTCCGGTGGGGGATTAGCGTCTAAGAACACCTGGTGTGGCGACTTTGAGATCGAAAGCTTCTTCTCGTGGCGCAGGGTCGGGTCATTGCAGATCGGTGTCTCCAGCCTCCGGACAGTGCCACCATGCCTGTACCGACCACCGGGTCCCACAGGCCCACGCGTGGATCGTATAGTGCCGCCTGTACAGGGTCTAGCTCAGGTAACCGGCAATCCGGCGCTGGATCCCAGATTAGCGATCTGCGACCCGAATCCAAACCATCCATGTCCAGCGGTCTCCGTGGCCGTGTTGGAGTAGGACACGTAGCCCACACAGCTGGACGTCGCTGATACGAACACCATCAGTCTCCACTCGCAATCTACTGTCTACACGCTCCACTCGCAGCGTTACCACTGACGGGGGAATAGTAAGGTTTAAGTACTTCGCCAGTTGACGTGTGGCATTGAGTTGATGCGTAA
>JAFGCA010000755.1 GCA_016932895.1 Sedimentisphaerales bacterium
CGGCGTGGGCAAGAGCGTGCTGTTGGGCGACATCGCCAATGGGAGTGAGGCCGCCGTCAACGTCGTGGCCCTCATCGGTGAACGAGGCCGCGAAGTCCGTGAGTTTCTCGAAGAAAACCTCGGGCCGGAGGGGCTGGCCCGCAGCGTGGTGGTCGTGGCCACATCGGACACGCCGCCGATCCAGCGGGTCAAAGCCGCCTTCGTGGCCGTCACGGTCGCCGAGTATTTCCGGGCCAAAGCCCGGAACGTCCTGTTCATGATGGACTCGCTGACGCGCTTCGCACAAGCGCAGCGGGAGATCGGGCTGGCGGCCGGCGAACCGCCGGCGACCAAAGGATATTGTCCCAGCGTCTTCGCCCTGATGCCCCGGCTGATCGAGCGGCTCGGCTGCTCCGACCGCGGCAGCATCACCGGCATTCTCACGGTCCTCGTGGAGAACGACGATCTCTCCGATCCCGTCGCCGACAGCGCCCGCAGCCTGCTGGACGGGCACATCGTCCTGTCCCGCAAACTGGCCGACCGGGGACACTACCCCGCCGTCGATATCCTCCAGAGCATCAGTCGATTGATGTCGGCTGTCGTCAGCCCCGAGCACCGTGCGGCCGCCCGGAAGCTCAAGGAGATTTACGCCACGTACATCGACGCCGAAGACCTGATCAATATCGGCGCCTTCGCCCCAGGCAGCAATCGCCGCATCGACGGCGCTGTCAGCCTGATCGAACGCATCAACGAGTTCCTCGTACAACCGGTTCGCCGGAAGAGGTCCTTCGAAGAAACCGTCAAACAGTTGACGGCAATCACGAAAGCGTGGGACAGGCTGTTGAACGTCAAGAACTGAATATGGATGGCAAATGAAGCGTTTTGTATGGCGCCTTCAGAGGGTGCTGGATGTCAGAACGAAACAAGAAGAGGTCAAACGGATCGAGTTGTTCCGGCTCACGGAGATGCTGGTCGGAAAACAGAGTGAGCTGCTGATGCGTCAGAGAGCCATGCAGGACATGATCGAGCGGATCGCGCGGGACGCCTCGCCCGGGCGGCTGATGGCCCAGGAGTTCTTCCTGAGACAGGCGGCCACCAATGACGAGCAGATGCGCAGACTTCGGAAGGAAATTGCGGAACTGGAGTCCCGGCAGAAAGAGAAAACCGCCGAGTTGCTCACCGTCAGGAGGTCCAAGGAGAGCCTGGAACGGCTCCGGGCCGAGACTCAGGAACGTTTCATCCACGAACGTGAAAAACTCGAACAGAAGGAACTGGACGACCGGGCGACAATCGCTTTCGCCCGGGCGGACAAGGAGAGGTGATGAAGTGTCGTATTGGGTCGTTCAAGGCCCGCATCTCGCAAAAGGCTGAATTCGAGGCCGGAGATGTGAGCTGTAAACAACGTGATCGGGAGTGTTGCCAGTGAAGGGAAAACTGATCATTATTGCCGCCGCTGCCGGAGTCATCAGCTTCGCCGGGGCTTTTGCCACGGGTTGGCTGACCCGCCCCGCAGCGGTTGCCGCCGCGCCAGCCGCCGCCTCGGCCGCCACCACCCAGCCGACGGGCGGCCTGCCTCCCCAGATTCTCGCCCCCACGGCCGCGCCGGATGAGAGCACGGTCACACGTGCATTGACGGAAGAGCAGCTCATCGAACTGATCAAGCAGGTGCGGGAGAAGATTCAGGAATACGACGACAAACTCAAGGCATTGGAGAAGGAGAAGGAACGCCAGCAGATCGTCCAACAGACCCTGAAGAAGGACATCGAGACCCTCAACACGTTGCGAGTGGACCTGTCCGCCACGGCCGCCAGCATCAAGAGCGAGAAGGATATGCTCCTCAAGACGCGTGTCGAGATCGAGCAGGCGGAGAAGGCAAACCTCACAGCCATCGCCGCCGCCTACGACAAGATGGACGCCGCCAGCGCCAGCGACATCCTCAGCAACATGGCAATGGGCCAGACTCGCAATGGGACAACGACCCGAACCGCCAACATGGACGATGCGGTGAAGATTCTCTATTTCATGCAGGACCGGACCAAAGCCAGCGTCCTTGCGGAGATGGTGGCCAAAGAACCCGCCCTGGCGGCGTTGCTGTGCCAGAAGTTGAAACAGGTCCAGGAAGGAAGATAGGCACATGGATATCGCAACGATAGTTGGCGTAATCTTCGGCTTCGTCGTCATCATGTGGGCCATCCTGATCGGCGGCAGTTGGAGGATATTCTTCGACGTGCCTTCGCTGGCGATCACCATGGGGGGGATGCTGTGCTCGACGCTGATTCATTTCTCCCTGCCGCAGTTTCTCGGTATTTTCGCCGTCGTGAAGAAAACCATCGTCACAAAAATCCCGGCAGCGGCGGAAGTGATTCAGAAAATGGTGAATTACGCGACGATCAATCGGCGGGACGGCGCCCTGGCGCTGGAGCAGGAGATTCCCAAGCTTGGCGACGCCTTCTTCGCCAAGGGCCTGCAATTGCTGGTGGATGGACAGAATCCCGATGAAATCCGGGACTTTCTGTCCATGGAGATTCAGTACCTCCAGGATCGTCATGCGGCCGGCAAGAAGATCCTGGAATACATGGGAGCCGCCGCTCCGGCCTTCGGCATGATCGGAACGCTCATCGGCCTGGTCCAGATGCTCAAGAACCTCGAATCGCCCGACCAGATCGGCGCCGGCATGGCCGTCGCCCTGATCACCACGTTCTATGGCGCCCTCATGGCCAACCTGGTATTCCTGCCCCTGGCGGGCAAGCTCGGACTCTACTCCAAGGCGGAAACCACCGCCAAGGAGATGATCACCGAAGGCATCTGCGCCATCGCCCGTGGCGACAATCCCACTGTCGTCCGGGAGAAGCTGCAGGTGTTCCTGTCACAGGGCAAGCGAGCCGAGAGGAAAGCACAGGTGTAGCGTGGCGAAGTCCAGGACACAACGGACGCCGGAACGCGAGCCGGGCACGCCCCAGTGGATGGTCACGTTCAGCGACTGCATGAACCTGCTGCTGACGTTCTTCGTGCTGCTGGTGACCTTTTCCTCCTTCGGGGAAGACCCGCGTCAACGGCTGTTGAGCATCGGGGCCGTGATGCGCGCCGAGTTCGGCGCCCCCACCCCGCAAGCCGGCGGAGAGGACAAGAGCGCCGTGCCGTTCAGCCATGAAATCTGGGCGGTCGAAGAACCGCTGTACGGCAGCGAGAAGCCCACCGATCTCTCATTCCGAGACGGACGCAACGGGGCCATGAATGAGAACCTGCAGGCCAATGAATACCGCCACTACAAGGTGTTCACGATTCCATCCAAGAAGGTATTCCTGGGCAAGACCGCCGTTTTGTCCCCCGAGGGAAAGTATCTCATGGCGTTGATGGCGACTTTTCTGAGTGAGATGCCGGCGCGGGTGGTGCTCAGCGAAAACGGCCCGTCCCTGGAACGGAACGGCCAGGACATCGGCCTGCAGCGAACCTGGGCCGTCATCGAGTTCTTCGTCGCCACCCACAATCTCGACCGCCGGCGATTCAGCATCTCCACGCAGAGCACCCTGATCCCGGAAGGGGCAGGTTTCGACCGGCCCGTGCTGACACGCGACAAGGATGAGCGCATCCTGGAAATCATCCTGTTGGAATGGAGCGTGCAGCGTTGAGAATCATCCCCCGCCCAACCACTGATGATGCTCCCGAGGTCCCAGGGTGGATCGTCACCTTCTCCGACATGACGACCAACCTGCTGACGTTCTTCGTCCTCCTTCTGAGCATGGGACAAATCCGCGACGACACGCTGTTCGATGAGGGCCAGCGTCTCTCCTTCTTCTTTCTGGAGTCGGTGAAACAGGCGTTTGGCGTACGCAAAGCCGCCGATTTCGAGTACAACAAGATCAAGCACTACATTGAGAGCCCCGACAAAGCCGAGGGCGTCACTTTAGACGCCAAGCAGGAACAGGCGCGACGAATCTTCAACAACCTGCGGCGCACCATGCAGAGCACCCCCTCCCAGATCACGGGAGACCATGTGGATTTCTCCGTCGCCGACGTCAGTTTCGCACCGGGGCACGCGACTCTCGATGAGGCCGACAAGCAGCGTC
>JAFGCA010000756.1 GCA_016932895.1 Sedimentisphaerales bacterium
GAGAAGAAGGGATGGAAGACCCGTCCTACGTAGCCCGGCGACAGGCGATGTTCACCGTCGCCTCGGACTGCACATCCGCAGGCGAGAGCTGCTTCTGCAACGTCCTCGGGGGCAAGCCCTATCCCGAGAGCGGGTTCGACCTGAGCATCTCTCCCGTCGCGGATGGCTATGTCATCCAGGGCGGTTCCCCGCAGGGCAAGAGCTTTCTCTTCTCGCACGCGAAGATGTTCGGCGACGTTCCCGATGCGCTTCTGGACGAGCGAACACGGCGCCGCGAAGATGTCGTGAAACGATTGGCGCAGGCCCACGCGGATCTGCCCTTGGGAATTCCCCTCAAGGACCTGGTGGAGCGGGGGTATGACTCGGAGATATTCGACGAAGAGGCGCGGACGTGCGTCGAGTGCCAGGCCTGCACGCGGGTCTGCCCGACATGCCATTGTTTCTATCTCTATGACACGAGGCAGCAGGATTACTTCGCGAAGATGAAGATGTGGGATAGTTGCATGCGGATCGGCTACGCCGGGGTGGCGGGCGGCGCGAACCCGCGCAAGATCCTCGGCGATCGGCTCCGGCACCGGTACATGCACAAGTTCGTGTGGTTCTTCGACCGGTACGGGATCGAGATGTGTGTCGGTTGCGGCCGATGCATCGATGCCGAGACCGGCGATGTCGATATGCGCAGAATCCTCCGCCGGTTGAATGAGGAGCTTCTCAACGAGGGGCAAACTGCGATGAAGGCCACGAAATGACAGCCAACCCATACCAACCGATGAACGCGGAGATCGTGGACATCATCGAGGAATCGCCCACGATCAAGAGCTTCGTGATCGTGCCGGACGGCCCCTTCCGTTTTGACACGGGACAGTTTGTCGAACTCACGCTGCCCGGCGAGGGAGAGGCGCCCTTTACGCCGTCGTCATCGCCCGCGATCACTAAGGATATGGAAATCACCATCATGAAGGCCGGACGCGTCACAGCTCTGCTGCACGAGTGTCGCAAGGGTCAGCCAGTAGGTATCCGTGGGCCTTATGGAACGGGGTATCCCGTGGATGAGTTCGCCGGCAAACACGTGTACATCGTGGGAGGGGGCGTAGGCCTGGCGCCGATCCGGTCGCTGTTTCTGACGCTTGTGGACCGCATCGGCGATTTCAAATCTGTGGTCTGCCGGTTCGGCGCCAGGACGCCCGAGGATTTCATCTACAAGGACACTCTCTTCGGGGCCTGGCAGAAGCTCGATGGCGTGGATATCAAGCTGACCGTCGACAAGGCCAATGGCAATTGGGATGGTCCGGTGGGCGTGGTCACGAAGATTCTCAGCCCCAAGGACGTCGATATCGACAACGCGGTGGCCGTCGTCTGCGGCCCGCCCGTCATGATGAAGTATGCCACGGTCAGCCTGCTCGGTTACGGTTTCAAGCCGGCGCGCATCTATCTCTCGATGGAGAAGAACATGAGCTGCGGCATCGGCAAATGCGGGCACTGCATGCTGGGCAAGTATTACGTCTGCAAGGATGGCCCTGTCTTCACCTTCGATCAGATATCCAAGTACCCGAACATCTGGGAGTAGTTCGACCAAGAAGAGAGTCGGTGGACATGAGTGCGAAACTAATCATCGACATGGACAGGATCAAGTCGCAGGGACAATCCGCCATCCGCTGTTCGTACAAGCATCATCCCGAGAACAAGGGATTTGACGCGGTGCTCGAGATGGTCCGTTTCTCGCTCATTTGCCGACGGTGCGAGAGCGCTCCCTGTGTGGCCGCGTGTCCTCGCAAGGCGCTGGAGAAGGTCCCGGATGCCGCAACTGGCCATGGCATCCTCCGACGGGCACACATGCTGTGCACCGGCTGTGGAACCTGCGCGCTGGCCTGTCCATTCGGGACCGTGTACGACGACCTGATGCCGTTTGCCAGCAGCGTGTGCGATCTCTGCAAAGACCGGCTCGGAGTTGACGAGATGCCCCTGTGCGTTCGGACCTGTGAAGGCGGCGAAGTCGAATACCGCCAAGCCGAGCCGGGTGGCGATCTGGTCGCGATTACCGAGAGCATCCTGGCCAAGGTCACAGAGGGGAGCATCTGGAGACCGGTCCTCAGAGATACACAGGAGGCCAGGAAATGATCGACGCCGCGCAGAATGTGTTCTGGATTCTGGTCTTCCCGGGTTTCGTGTTCACACTGGCGGTAGGTCTGTTCGCGTCCTGGCTGGTTCGCAAGGTTAGCGCTGTGGTGCAGTACCGCGTGGGGCCGCCCATCTATCAGCCGTTGGCCGACGTGATGAAGCTGATGGGCAAGGAAGTCCTGATTCCGCAGGATGCGCATCGAGCGACGTTCATTGCGGCTCCGTTGGTCGGGTTTTCCGGTGTCTTGCTGCTCACGACGGTTCTCTGGCTCGCCACGGCCGGGGTCAGTTATGTAGGTGACATCGTCGTCGTCATGTACCTGATGATCTTCCCGTCACTGGCCTTGATTCTGGGCAGCAGCGCCAGCGCCAGTCCCCACGGGGCCGTCGGCGCCGGCCGGGAGATGAAACTCGTGCTAAGCTACGAGCTTCCGCTCGTTCTGGCCATCGTCGTGGTCATCCTCAAAGCGGCCGGCTCTGTCGAGCCGGGGCAGCAACTGAGCCTGGCGGCGATCTCGCAGCACGCCCCAGTCCTGAGTGTGTCGGGAGCGTTGGCCTTTCTCGTGGCCTTGCTGTGCATCCAGGCCAAGCTGGGGTTCGTGCCCTTCGATATTGCGGAATCGGAAACGGAGCTCGCCAGCGGGGTGATGATCGAGTACTCCGGGGCACTGCTCGGTGTGTGGAAACTGATGCAGGCCATGATGCTCGTCGCCTTGCCGCTGTTCCTGGTCGTCGCGTTCCTGGGTGGCATCGATCTGTCGGGTCCGTCGGTCCTGTGGGGTATCGGCAAGTTCGTGCTGGTCCTGGTCTTGGTGATCCTGATCAAGAACACAAATCCCCGCGTTCGAATCGATCAGGCGATGCGGTTCTTCTGGTTCTACTGTGGAACTGCCCTAGTCGCCGCTGTGATTCTGGCGTCGGTGGGCGCGGCGTACCGCATCCCCTGGCTATAGGTGGGTCTATGGACTGGAAACTGTGGGCATTGAAGAAATCCATCTGGGTGTTTCACGTCAACGCGGGCGCGTGCAACAACTGTGACATCGAGATCGTGAACCTGCTGACACCGAAGTTCGACGTGGAACGGTTCGGGATCAAGCTGGTCGGTTCGCCTCGTCATGCCGATGCCCTGCTGGTGACCGGTGCGGGGACGCGACAGGCGGCCAAACGCGTGCAGGAGGTCTACCGGCAGACGGCCAAACCGTGTGTGGTCTTCTGCATGGGTGCGTGTGCCTGCGGTATGGGAATCTTCGAAAGGGGCTATCACATCGCCGGGCCGATAGACAACATCATCCACGAGGTCGATCCGAACGCGATCATAGCCTATGTGCCGGGCTGTCCCCCGAAGCCGCAGGCGATGATCATGGGCGTCGTCAAAGCGCTTGCGGCGCTGCAACCGAAGGAGAAATATGCAGCCGAACGAATTGGACAAGCAGTTCTCGCCGATCCGGGATAGGTTGGCCGGCGTCGAGTGCACGAAGGAGAACCGGGTGTTCCTGCCGTGCGAAGCAGAACACGTGTACGAGATATGCCGGTTCCTTCTCGATGAACTCCGATGGCGGTTTGTCATCTCGACAGGGATCGACGCTGAGGATTGTTTCGAGGTCTTGCACCATTTCTCCGACGATGCCTCAGGCACCGTGGTGACTGTCAAGGCCTTCGTTCGCGACCGCGACAGGCCGGAGATCGATTCGATCACGCCGCTGATTCCTGCCGCCGAATGGATCGAGCGGGAGATGCACGACCTGCTCGGGATCAAGTTCCGCAATCATCCAAATTTGGAGCGGTTGATCCTTGCGGACGACTGGCCCAAAGGCGTGTACCCCCTCCGGAAGGAAGTGCAAGCATGAGCGAGACGCTGCGAAAACCCGTTCTGGCGGTAGGCCCGTTTCACCCGCTTCAGGAGGAAATGGAATTCTTCCAGTTAACCGTAGACGGCGAGAAGGTCACCGATATCAAGGCGCGCATCTCCTACAATCATCGTGGGATCGAAAAAATCAGCGAGACGCTGCAATTCGACCAGGTCCCCTATCTCGTCTCTCGCGTCTGCGGTATCTGTTCCGCCTCGCATCCGCTGGCGTACGTGCAGGCCGTGGAGGAGATCGCCGGGGTCAAGCCGCCGGAGCGAGCCTTGTACGTGCGGACGATCATCAACGAAATGGAACGCATCCACAGCCATCTGCTGTGGGTGGGACTGGCAGGCCACTTCATCGGGTACGACACGGTCTTCATGTGGTCCTGGAAATACCGTGAGCCGGTGCTCGACCTGCTCGAAGAGA
>JAFGCA010000757.1 GCA_016932895.1 Sedimentisphaerales bacterium
ATCGGGTATCACTACGCCCGGCCCGGCGTGACGGACGACCATCTCGCGCTCATGCCGTCCGATTTGCGGCTGGTACCGCTGCCCGACGGCTGGCAGCCGGTCGCCAAGAAGGGCTCGGCCAACTCGGTCTTCTTCGCGGCCGAGGATCTGCTGGCCGATGACGACGCCACGCAGATCCGGCGCGGGCGGCTCTGGGCCGGCGGCAAGTTGCTGGCCTGGTCTCCCAAGAAAAGCGGCGACCGGAAGGATTTTACGATCCCGGTCGATTCGGCGGGCAAGAAGCAGATCTACGTCACTATGGCCATGACGCCACAGTCGGGCACTGTCGCTTTCCGGCTCGACGGCGAGCCGCTGCCGCTGGCGAATCGAGTTGAGACCGTCGATTTATATCGCCCGTACCGGACGCTGCTGCGCAACGTCCCCCTGATGACTCAGGAGCTCAAGGCAGGAGATCACACGCTCACGGTCGAATGGCGGGACACGTCCAATCGCGCCGGCAAGCCCGAGGTGGGCATCGACTTCATCTGGGTCCAGCGCCGATAGCCGCAGCGCGGGTCCCTGACCCACGCGCTTGTGCGCGACAACGGTACGCGTGGGTTGAGAACCCACCCTACGGCGCCGCGCACTCAGTACAGCGTGAAGTTGATGCCGGTTCCGAGTGCGATGGGTTTGTCGGGTTTTCTGCCCCGCGCGTTCTCGTAGATGGTGACGGTATGGGGCGTGGCCAGGATCAGGTCGGCGACGCCATCGCCGGTCATGTCGCCGGCGAGGAGGCTCCTCTCATACTTGGGCTTGCCGCTCGCCGGCTCGACGCCCGGCGTATCGAGCGTGGCCATCCGTTGGCCCCGGTGGTTGTAGAGGCCGGCGCCGTGGGCGACGACGATCTCGTCGAGCCCGTCACCATCCCAGTCCAGCAGGCAGTGATGGCGGCTGTAGTTGGTGACGACCTGTCCGAGCGGTTTGCCTTTCTCGTCGAGCACCCAGAGCGGGCTTTGGCCGAACGGCTGGTGGTCGATGTCCACGAGGATCTGCGGCCCGGGCCGGCCGGGAACGATATGGCCGATGTCGATCGACTCGAAGTGCCGGCCTGCCAGTTCCCACAACACCCCGCCGTTGCCGTTGATCAAGGCGATGTTGTTGGCGCCGCAACAGGTCAGGGCGATGCGGAATTCGCCGGGCGTCTTGCCGCGCCGCAGCACGCGGGCGCAGTCGAGGTGGCCTCTGGATTGATCGACCGTCTGCGATTGATAGACCCAGCGCACCGAGCCGTCGGCGTTGAGCAGGGCGTAGCCGGCCAGGATCTCGTCGCGACCGTCGCCGTCGAGGTCCATCGGTCGGGGCTGATGAGCCGTGCGAAAGCCGCCCGGATCGCGCACCGTCCAGAGCAGCTCGCCCTTGACGTTGTACGCCCAGATTCGGTGATAGCGGTCCTTGACCAGCACGTCGCCGGCGTGGTCAGTGCCCGAGAGGTTGCAAAAGACCAGGCAATCGGTGGCGTCGTCGGCGATGGGGATACGCCGCAGCTCTTTTCCGTCGGCTCCCGCCAGCTCGACCAGCAACCCCTTCGTGCAGAGGACGACCTCGTTCTTCCCATCACCGTTCCAGTCGTGGATCTGGCACGCGACGTCGTGATGCCAGATCTTCCTGCCCACGGCCGGATCGCCCCAGCGCCAGCGGACGGTCCCGTCGAGACTCTGCGCAGCTACGGCCGACGTGTAATGCACGTCGCTCTCGTTGAAGTTCTCGGCACTGACGATCTCCGCGTCTCCATTCCCATCGAGATCTCCGGCCACGACCCACTGCCCCCCATATTCCGGATCGAGCGCCACCACCCGCCAGGGCTGGATCACCGCGCCGCCGGCCCCGGTTTCCCCGGTATCCCGCGTGTCGAAGCAGGCAAACTCGCCCGCCGCCGTCAGGCAAAGCCCCGTCGCCGTCAGAATCAAAGCCGCACAAAGAACCTTCCCATTCATACCATTCTCCAAATCCGGAACCCTGCAAATCACCCCATCCATCACACCCGTCAACAGTATACCGCAACGAAACCCCGGCTTGAAGAGGGCGCGGCCAAGAAGACCCCCAAACGCGAATACGCCCAGGAAATCCTCACCTCCGCAAAGCGATACGGGCGGAATCAACAACCCACCACCGCAACAAACCTGAAAAGATGCCGCGTACCTCCAATTCCTCCCAACGCCGGGAAGGACTCGGTTTACTCAGGCGACGGTGAGGGACTTGGCTCGGCTTCCGGTACGCTTCGGGCAAAGTCAACCTCAACACCGTAATGCTCAGTCAGGATCTTTCGGATATGGGCTAAGCGTTCCATGTTTGCATGTGGCGGCACGTAGACCACGAGCGTCCTTGGGTCCGCCCACTGCATGTGGACTGCACCATTTAAAACTGTGGGAGCCAAAAGTACTGTAGCAAATCCCTCAATCTCCTCGCAGAAAGCCTTCTCCTTTAGGCTTTGGGGGAAAACTGTCAGTCTGGCAGATGTCCTGCTGGCGGTGCCTCGTAATTCACGAAGTTCCTTACGCCTGCCAGGTGAGGAACCGGATGCGGGAAATCCGCACGTCCGGGTCAGTTGAAGGGTCAGGAGGGTAACCTCCTCACCTACTGGACTTGGGGCGGGCTGTTGGGCCTTTGGTGCGTAATTCTGTGTTCTAACAAGAGTTTTGCAAAATGGAGATTAGGCTTATATTCTTCAAGGAAATCGTTGGTGTGATTTCCTTGAAGAAGGGGCTTATATC
>JAFGCA010000758.1 GCA_016932895.1 Sedimentisphaerales bacterium
CAGGGGCGATTGACACACCGGTGGAGCAGAGCTTCGCCGCGCTTCTGCTCCTTGAGCCGGGCGACGATCTCCTTGACCTCCTGCACCTGTTCCTTGGCCGCCACCAGCACCGCATCGGCAGTCTCCACCACCACCAGATTCTCCACCCCCACCGTCGCCAACAAGCGGCTTCCGGCATACAGATAACAATCGCGGCTGGCGTGGGCAAGCACATCGCCGTGGCTGACATTGCCGTCGCCATCCCGCGCCCCTACTTCCCACAGGGCCGACCAGGAACCGACGTCGCTCCAGCCGGCATCGAGGGGCACCACCGCCGCGTCGGCGGTCTTCTCCATCAATGCATAGTCGACGGAATTTCCCGGACAGGCGGCGAAGGCCTCGCCGTCGAGACGCAAGAAATCGAGATCGACCGCCGCCCTCTCCACGGCCTCCCGGCAACAGGCGACCATCGCCGGCTCAAACCTTTCAAGCTGACGCAGATAGTCGGACGCGCGAAAGAGAAACATACCGCTGTTCCAGTAATACTCCCCGCACTCGATGTAGCCTCGGGCCTTCTCCAGCGCCGGTTTTTCGACGAAAGCGGCGACGGCGTAGGCATCGGCCGCTACATCCAGCGGCGCGCCCCGACGGATGTAGCCGTAGCCCGTCTCGGGACCGGTCGGCACGATGCCGAAGGTCATCAGCCGCCCCTGCCCTGCTTCCGTAGCCGCCAAAGCCACGGCCCGGCGCAGCGCCTCGGCGTCACGGATAACGTGATCCGCCGGCAGCACCAGAAGCAGCGGATCGTCGCCCTCGGCCAGGGCGCGAATCGCCGCCACCGCCACCGCCGGGGCGGTATTGCGCCCGACCGGTTCAAGGATGATGGCCGAAGGGATTTGGCCGATGGCCCGCAGCTGCTCGGCGACCATAAAGCGATGACTCTCGTTGCAGACCACCAGCGGCGCCGCCAGGTCGGGAGTCCCCTCCAACCGGCAAAGGGTCTCTTGCAACATCGTTCGCTCCCCAACCAAGGGCAGCAACTGCTTCGGATAAAGCTCCCGGGAGAGCGGCCACAACCGCGTCCCCGCCCCTCCCGACAAAATCACCGGCACGATCATTGACGACAACTCCTGTAAAAACCTTTTCGTGTCTTCCCTGGACAGCATTAGACCGTTCTTTTCAGCCCAACTTCTGAACCAGAACATCGACAATCCGCTCCGCCGCGTGGCCGTCCCACTTCTCCGGGCTCCGTCCCCGGGGGATTTCACCGTTTAAAATTTTGCGCGCCTCTTCCAGAATCCTGGTCTTGTCGTTGCCGACCATGATGTTCGAGCCGACCTCACAGGTGATGGGGCGCTCGGTGTTGGGGCGCATGGTGATGCAGGGAACGCCGAGAACCGTGGTCTCTTCCTGCAAACCACCGCTGTCGGTGAGGACCAGTTTCGCATTCATGTTGAGATGGAGGAATTCCAGATAGCCCAACGGCTCGGTGATCCAGATGCCTTCGACCTTCGCGCCGCTGTTGAAAAAATGCCCGAGGCCGAACTGCTCGGCCATCTTCTTGGTGCGGGGATGTATAGGGAAGACGATGGTCAGCTCCTTCGCGATCTCCGCCAGCGCTTCGAGAATGCCGGTCAGCACCCGTTTGTCGTCGACATTGCCGGGACGGTGCATGGTCAAGGTCGCGTAGCCCTGGGGCATTAGACCCAGCTTGCGGCTCAGATCGAGGGTCGCGGCCAGCGCCCGGTGCTTGAGCAGGGTGTCGATCATGACGTTGCCGACGAAGAAAATCTTGTCGGCAGACACCCCTTCGGCGGCCAGGTTCTCGTCGGCAAAATGGTCGGTGGTGAAGAGATAGTCGCAAAGGACGTCGGTGCAGAGGCGGTTGATCTCCTCGGGCATGGACATATCCCGGGAACGCAGCCCGGCTTCGACATGGGCAACCTGGATCCCCAGCTTCTTGGCGGTGATGGTACAGGCCATGGTCGAATTGACGTCGCCGACGACGACCACTCGGTCGAATGGCCGGCCCTGCCCGGCGGCTTCGACCAGCACGCCCTCGAAGCGTTCGAGGACCTGGGCGGTCTGGACGGCGTGCGAGCCGGAGCCCACCTCCAGCGAGACGTCGGGCCGGCGCATGTCGAGTTGCTCGAAGAAGATGTCCGAGAGGTTCTTGTCGTAGTGCTGGCCCGTGTGGATCAACGTGAGCTGAACGCCCGGGTAGGGTTCCAGCGCGCGCAGCAGCGGCGCCATTTTCATGAAATTGGGGCGTGCCCCGACGACACAGGCAAGACGCAGTTTCTTCACGCTTAGACACTCCTGCGCGGCAAGAGGATCGAACGAAGGAATTCATCCCACCCGTCGATCACCTTGTCCCGGGAAAAATGCTCCTGGTAACACTGAAACGCATTTTGCTGCATCTCCTGAAGCAGACTGGGCTTGCCGGCGAGATCACAAAGCTCGTCGGCAACTTGGGTGATGCTGCTAGGGTCGACGACGTATCCCAGTCGATACTGATCGATCCACGCCTTGATCGCCGAGTTCGGCGTGCCCGCGTAGAGCAACGGCCTGCCCGCGGCGAGCGACCCGAAGAACTTCGACGGCACCACGATGCCTTCCCAGCCGGAACGCAGGCTGATCATGTGAATATCGCCCGCACTCAGACGTTTCGCCAACTGCGACTCATCGGCAAACCCGGCAAAGGAAACGTTGCTATCCTCTTCGCCAACCATGGCGCGCAGTGCATCGTAGCGGTTGCCGCGGCCGGCGAAGCAGAACGCGACGCCGGCACCACGCCGTCTCAGTTCTCGAGCCAGCGCGATGAAGCTCTCGAACTCGTGGGCCTTGCCGATCGTGCCGGAATAGAGCAGTGTCAATTGCGCGTCGCCAAACAACTCCCGGCGAGCCTCGGGGTCGGGTTTGACGGGGGCCTCCGATTCCGATAACGCCCAGGGAACCAACGTCGCTCGAGCCGCGCGGTGTCCGTAGCCGTCCAGCAACCGCCGCATGCAGGGCCCGATGTCGACGACGCCGTCGAGCCGGCGATAGCAGAATCGCGTCAGCGGGC
>JAFGCA010000759.1 GCA_016932895.1 Sedimentisphaerales bacterium
GCATCCAGCGGGGCCGGGTGGTTGTACTCGCTGACGGTGAACGGCTTGTCGAGCAACCGCTCGGCTGCCAGGCGAAAGAGCGTGGCCTGCTCGGGATGGTCGGTCATCGGTTTTTGTTCGATGGTCCAGTTGCCCTGGTCCCACGGACGCCCCGGGAAGCGCGGGTGCTGCCAGTAGGCGTGGGCGTCGATGAAGTCCATGTCGCTCTGGGCGAAGAGGCCGAGCGGCCCGAAGACGATCGTTCCGGTCACGAGGGCCCCGCAGCCCAGATCGTTCTTGATATACGCCCGCATGTCGTCGAAGTAGCTCTTCTCTGTCTCGGCCAGAAACACCATCCGGTCGCGAGTGCGAGCCGTGCTCTCGTTATGGGTGAACAGCTCAACATTGCCGGCGCTTGCCGATTCGGTCTCGGCCAAACCCACCTGTCCGCCCGGTCTGAGCTCGACGCGGGCGAGATAGAACGGCGTCGTATCGCCGCCGAATGCAAAGCTGATTCTCGCGTTCTCGTCAGCGGAAGTGGCGGTGAACCCGAGCTTGAACGTCTGCCATTCGGTGCCCAGATCCACGCTTCTGGAGAGGCCGAGATTGCTCCACGGAGCGTGCGCCTGGCTGACGCCGCAACTGATCTGACGCTTCGCCTTTGCGGCAGCCTCGAAGGACAGTGTGTAGTAACGTCCCTCGACTATTTCGAGTTCTCCCTGCGTGAGTTGCAGGTGCCAGCCGGTGTCGTCGACCTTCGCGACATCGATTTGCATGGCGTCGCGGGGCAGGCTCGAAGGGTGTGACAGCACGGCGCGGCAGTTTTCGTGCTGTTCGAGATTCCAGTGTCTTGGCACGTTCTTGCCGGAGTCCCAAACGATGAACCGGCCGTTGTAGACCATATCTTCGCTAAGACGTTCGACGTCTTCGCCCCAAGCCGCTGCCAGGGCTTCGTCAGAGTGGTATCGCTGTTGCAGCCACGAGTTGAATTGGTTGCGGAGGATTCCGGCGTAGTAGGGGGGCAGCTCGCGGAGTCTGTCCTCGCCGTCCCACATGAAGAAGCTGTCCTCGTTGGTGATCTCGACGAAGGCGACGGCCGGATCGTCGGCGTAGCGGACCTTGCGATACGGATTGACGCGCGTCAGCAGTTCGCGGGCGTACTGCTTCTGGGCATCGATCAACGCCGGGGTAAAGATGCCGATGACCTTGTCATAATCGCTGTTCGTCTTGGGCAGGTCGAGGTATTGGCTGTGGGTCCGACCCACGTGCAGGTTGATATTGACCCAGATGCCGCATTTGGCCAGCTCGTTGATGAAATAGTCCAGGCGGTCCAGGGCTTCGGGCTCGATGGTCTTGCCGTCCTTGGCGTTCCAGATGCCCCGCGGCCAGCGGGAGGTGTCCATGTGGTGACATCGCACGGAATTGACCCCGGCCGCCGCCAGGCGGGTCGCGACGTGCGGCGCGTCTTCGTGTGTGGGGAAGTTGGCGCCGAAGCAGAGATTCATGCCCCAGATCCGCACTGGCTTGCCGTCGTGGAGGAAGCGTTTGTCTGCGGTCAGACGCTGCGAGTCCGTTGCGATCGGCTCCCAATCGGCGATCCAGATCGTTTCCTGCGGGTCGATCCGCGCGGGAATGACAAACGGAACGAAATCTTGTCCTTGTGCGGCGTTGCCCGCCAGGCAATTGAGGCCCGCGAGTGCCACGAGCAAGCCCAGCACTGCGTTCGTCCTCCGGGCCGAAGGCGCAGCGGCGCCTGCCCGGCTGTATCTGAACTTCATGATCGTCTCCTCAAAGTCGACATCTTTGCCTTGTGCGGTACTATCTCGGGAGCCGCCCGGGGTCCGGTTGCGGTTCCACTTGTATCCGCGCGAGCCAATTGAGATAGTCTTCGACGTTGGTGTATCCGTCGCCGTCCCGGTCGGCGGCCCCATCGGACCCGTCGTCGGGGTCCAGTGTATGTCGGGCTTCCCAGAAATCGGGCATGCCGTCGTGGTCGCGATCCGCCCGGGCAGGTTGGGATTCCAGGTCCGGCCAGCCGCCGACCTCCTCCTGACTGTCAATAATTCCGCCCGTGCGATGCGCGACATCCTCGACGATCCGCTGATCCACCTCGTCGCGCCGGGGCAGGCTTGCCCCGCCGTGGAGCAGCACCGCGCCAAATGCATCGCTTGCGTCCTGGGTAACGATGGGGCCGGTCTCGAACGGCTCGGACTTGTAGGCGGCGATCTGCCCGGCGGTCCAGTTGGGGAAGCTCACCAGGGTCCAGGGGTCGGACGGCAGGGCGTGGTCGTAATAATTGCCGGCGAAATAGCCCCGGTTGTAGGGCGATCCTTCCTGGTAGGCCCTGCCCCCGGAGGAAGAATTCGGCCCGGGGATGAGGTAGTTCCCGACGTAGTTGAGTTTCGTGACGCTCTCGCGGTCGGCGTTGTAGCCGGCGTGGGAGCCGGCCCAGTTGTAGATGACGTTGTTGCGGAAATCCAGCAGCAGGCCGTCCGGGTCCTGGTCGTGGGGGTTGGGGTCGTCGTAGTTTCCGGGGCGGGGATTGCGGCCGCGATTGTGCGCGTACAGATTGTGGTGGTAGCTGTAGCGGGCGCCGTGACAGCCGCGTATGAGGGAGCCGAAGCCGTGATTCTCGGGATTCAACGCCTCGGTGATGAAGCACCATTGCACCGTGATGTCGCTCAGGCCGGGCAGGCTCGTCGAAGAGGAAAGCACTTCGTCCAGGCTCCAACTGGCCGAGCAGTGGTCCAGGATGATGTGACGTCCGGACCCGATGCCGATGGCGTCGCCGCCGCGTCCCCGGTCACCCAGCCGGCACCGCAGGAACCGAATCACCACGTGGTCGGCGCTGATGCCCAGACTTGCGTCACGCAGGCAGACGCCGTCTCCGGGGGCAGTCTGGCCGGCGACCGTAATGTAGGGGTTGCGAATCGTCAGATTCGATTCGAGCGCGATGGTTCCCGATACGCGAAAGACGACGATTCTGGGGCCCTCGGCCTCGACGGCGTCGCGCAGACTGCCCGGCCCCGAATCGCCGAGATGCGTGACCTCGTAGACCCTGCCTCCGCGTCCGCCGCGTGCGAAGGCGCCGAAACCCTCGGCCCCCGGAAACGCCGGGAGCAACTGAGCCTGCGAGATGCCCGAGGCGAGAAACAGGAGGAGGCACGCTCGCACTGTAGATGCCGATGAACGTGTGGCGTTGCTTTTCTTCATGCAGTTCATCCTTTCTGCGTGCGTCGACGGACGCGAATTTGCCGGGACCGTGGTCGGACGGACATCCGGGATACGGCCTGATCGGCCCGGGCTCCAGTTGCAGGCGGCACCAGGATCAGAAATGGGCCGAAGACGATCCGGGCCGCGATGTCGCCGATCATGGAAGCAATCTCCGATAACATCCATTGCCATGCTACTACCAAATTGCGGGGTAGGTGGCAATCGAAAAACCAGTCCTGGGCCGGGACATATGCGGCGGGATGTTTCTTGAGAGAAGGCGGGGGCGGCACTCGTTTGCGCTCCGCTCAATGTCCGAGAAGAATCGCGGTATCAGGCCGAAGAAGCGGCTTCGGCGGGGCGAGGGGCAAAATGTGCGGCGTTCCCAGGACAACTGTCGAACTTTGGAGCCGTTGGCCGAATAGAATAATGAGCCAGACCGGTACGGTATGGAACGTCTGGATGACGAAGTGCCTGGTTCCGCTTCGGGACCGGATGTGCTGGTTCGAAGGGAGTGAGAGGGTGCCCGCGGTGAAACGCCGGACCCTCTGCAAGAGAAGGAGCACAAGGATGACTGCTACGAGCGTGGCACCGAAACGCATGGCGATGCCCGAGATCCGCGCCAAGGCCAAGGCCCTTGGCATTACACCCGGCAAGATGAAGAAGGTGGAGTTGATTCACGCGATCCAGACCGCCGAAGGGTGCACGCCCTGTTACGGGCGCTCCAACGGTGATTGTCCGTGGACCCAGTGCTGTTGGAGAAGCGACTGCTTCAAGACAAACGCATAGGTTTGTGAGGCGCGTACCGGTTGCGCGGCAAGACCGACGGTGGAGAGAAAAGCGGGGCAGGCCGTTCTATAAAGTGCCCCCTTGCCGCGCAGACAAGCACCGAAGGCGAAGATGGGTGATTTCCCCGTAGCCCCGGATCGGGGCGATCAGAATCGGTTCAGCCTCGTTGCCACGTGGGACCAAAGTCTTGCCCGGGCGCGAGGCTGCCACGACCTCTCTTGCCCAAACGGAGGAGGCGAAGTGTTGCGCGCGAAATAGACGACCGCAGGGTCGGCCTAAGGCCTACCAATCCCTGTCGTCGTCTTCGTCGTCGTCGTAATCGTAATCGTCGTCTTCTTCTTCTTCTTCTTCTTCGTCTTCGTCTTCGTCTTCTTCGTCGTCACCGTCCTCTTCGTAGTCGTCGTCACCCTGCTCGTAGTCGTATTCGAGCTCAGCGTCGAACGGTTCACAGGTGCAGTGATCGGCTTTTTTGCCGCAGCCGGAACATACCCCGCCCTCGCAGGGAACGCCACATGCCGCGCAAGGGAGGCATCCACATGAATCACACATTTTCCAACTACCTCTGAAACATGCTATACTTAAGGTTTTCCAACCGGACGGGTCCACGGCGGACCCGTAAAAAACCTGCTCATAATACGCTCGCGCAGAGAAAAAGCAATACACTTTTTACAGGAATATTTAGATTCTTTTCGGGTCCTCTCAGGCCTGGGCGGTGTTGGCATTCGCCGGCCGGATACGGCTCTCTTGCGACGGGGCCCCGGCGGCTTGTGTGCTTGCAGCCCGGATGCCGGGAGAAGGCACGGCGGACCCGCGGCAGGTCGATGCGGTGCCGGGAGCGGAAGGCCTATTCGTATCGGCGCAGGGCGAGGCGGATGATCTTGTCGATCAGGGTCTCGTACTCAATGCCGGCCTTGTGCGCGGCTTCGGCGACCTCTTCGCCGTAGGCGATGTCGGGGTTGGGGTTGGCCTCCAGTATAACGAGCTTGTTGTCCGGCGTGAGACGCAGGTCGATGCGCCCGTAGTCCTGGAGCTGGAGTATGCGATAGGCGCGCTTGCAGATCCGCTCGACGTTCTTGAACACGACCGGGTCGAACTCGGCAAAGCCGAACGTGATCTGCCACTTCTCGCGATAGGCGTCGTCCCATTTGCACCGGTACGTCAGGATCATGGGGCCTTCGTCGCCGTCGGCGTTGAAGAAGCACTCCCGCGGCGGCAGGACGGTCAGCCGGTTGTTGCCGATGACGGCGACGTACAGCTCGCGGCCTTCGATGTACTCCTCGGCGATGGCGGCCTGCTTCCAGCGCTCGTGAATGAACTCCACGCGCTGCCGCAACGCGTCCGCGTCATAGACGACCGAGGCGTTGGAGATGCCCTCGGAGCTGTCCTCGAAGGCGGGCTTGACGATCAGCGGGAAGGGAAGCTTTTTCGGGATGCGAATCGCACGGTTGTACGGCAGGGAGAGGAAATTCGGCACCCGGATCTTGTGCAGGGTCAGCAGTTGTTTGCAGAGCCGTTTGTCGCGACAGAGCAGCAGTCCCATGGCGCCGGCGCCGGTGAAGGGGATATCCAGCATTTCCAGCAGGGCCGCGATGTTCTTGTCCAGCCGGCGATCCCCACAGAATTGCTCGGTGAGGTTGAACACCAGGTCGGGGTCTTCTTCAGTCAGGCGGGTGATGACCGAGGCGACGTCGTAGTCGGCGGCCAGGGCCAAGACGCGATGGCCGAGGGCCCGCAACGCCTCACACACGTGGTATTCGGTGATCGGCGTTTCCGGAGGATTCCAGAACTGGGGATCGTCCGGTGGGACCGTGGCCGGGTCCACCAGAACAACAATGGTAAGTCGGCGGCTCATGAATCACCTGCGTTTCCTGCTAATCGTCAGGGTGGTGCTGGCGATGGTGGTTAATAGGGCGGTCAGCCCGATGAGGTTTTCCTCGTCGGCGCCTTTCGCACACAGGCCCAGCGCGTCACATCGTGTGGCCAGGCGGTTTACGAGCTGGTGAATGTCGTATTTTCGATGGCCCGTCCAGCGGGTGACATTGCGGACGAGCAGGGCGCGGCGCGAGCGCAGCACGCGGGAGGCCTTGCTCCCGGCGTCGTCTTCCTGCCGGGCGGCAAAGAGGCTCCGCAGGCTGTCGTCGTAGAAGCCCTGAAACTCGGTGCCGAGGGCCCGGCGTTTGCGCTCGTAGTGGGCGGCCAGCGTGGAGGTCATCCGCGCCGCCGCATAGGGCGGCTGTCCCTTGGATGTCACGAGGGGAGGCTTGTCCGCGACGTCCTTCATCACACTGTCTACGTAACGCAGCTTCCTGATGACCGGCCATTCCCGGTATTTCTCCTGCCAGCGACTCTCGGGCGTCAGCCAGACCGCGAACGTCTCGGCGAAATCCTCGTCGGGATGCGATTGGGCGTAATTGTCTTTCAGGTGGACGACGTAGCGCCGCGAGTAGGGCTGGTAGTCGTAGGAGTTGGAGTAGGTGGCGGAGAACCGCCCGAAAAGCTGGCGCCAGCGGGTGCGACGGTAGAACCGGTAGGCGTAGTTCAACGCGTGGCCGCACTCGTGACGCAGCAGTTTCAGACAGGATTCCTCCGTACCGCCCTCCACCTCGTACATCAGTTTCTGCTCGAGCTGCTTGAGACGCGGGTGGGCCAGGCAGAACGGGATCCCGATGATCGGAATCTTGTCGGGCGTGAGCCACTCGTCGGCCAGGTAACAGGGCGGGTGGAAGCCGACGCCCTTGGCGTCCAGCTCCTGGTACAGCCGCTCGACGCACGGGTCCACGGGCGAGTCGGCAATCTGGATCTTCAGGTCCCGCACGCGCACTTCCAGCAGCTCTTCATCGGGCATGGCGTGCCAGTTGGTTGTCCTTTGCGACTTCGTCATTGGCCTCGGCACTGCTCGGACTCATTCCACGTTTGCACCGAACGCAGCTTCGTGCGACCGTCCTTACCTGCAGCGTGGACCGTGCACCTGTCCAGCTATAACACAAGCGGCGTCGCTCGGCAAGCATTGAGTCGAGGAGCCGGGCTGCGGTGCCGCGCGACCGGCCCCGGGCCTTAGATATACTCGATCGTGGCCGGCGGCTTCGGGGTCAGATCGTACAGACAGCGGTTCACCTGCGGCACTTCCGTGACGATGCGCCGGCAAATGTGATGCAGCGTTTCCCAGGGCAGCTCGGTCGGCGTGGCGGTACGCGCGTCGACGCTCTCGATGCAGCGCAGCACGATGATCTGGCCGAACTCGCGCTTGTTGTCTCGTATGCCCGTGGCGCGGTCGTTGAGCAGCACGGCCATGTACTGGAAGGCTCCGCTGTCGGCGAGCTCCTCTTCGACGATGGCGGTGGCCTGCCGCACGGTGTCCAGCCGGGGACGCGTCACCTCGCCCACGATACGCGTGGCCAGCGCCGGCCCGGGGAATGGAATGCGGTGTGAGAGCTTCGCCGGCAGCTCCAGGTATTCGCATACGGCCCGGACGTCGTCCTTGCGCAAGGTCTTGAGCGGCTCGACGACGGTGTACCCGTAGGCCTCTTCCGTGTCGATGCCAAGCTGTGAGAGGATGTTGTGCTGGCGCTTGATGCCCGCGACGGTCTCCTCGATGTCGGTCAGGATGGTTCCATGGAGCAGGAACCTGGCGCCGGATTCCTTGACCAGTCGTCCGAAGACCTTGGAGTAGAACGTGTCGGTAATCGCCTGTCGCTTCTGCTCGGGGTCGGTCAGCCCCGCCAGGGCGGAAAGAAACTCGTCCCGGGAGTCGATCAGCTCGACCGGGATATCCATCCGCGCGAAGGTGTCCACGACGTTCTGCGGCTCGCCCTCGCGCATCAGGGCGTTGTCGATAAAGACGGTTCGAAGCTGGTCGCCCAGGGCGCGGTGTCCCAGGACGGTGACCAGGGAGCTGTCCACCCCGCCGCTGAGCGCGTTGATGGCCTGCGCGCTGCCGATGGTCTGTTTGAGCTGAGCAATCTGGTCTTCCACGAATGTCTTACAGTCCATTGTGACCTCCCTTGGATTCTGTTGCGTGGCACCACGATGGGTACGAACGAGGCCGCAATGTAGCGGACGGGGACACCGTTGTCAAGTGAAGGTCGAGGGCGGTGCGTGCGGGTGACGCTGGAGGGGCGGGCCGGACCGGGCTACCGCGGCGCGTCGCCCTTGGCCGCCATGGTATTGTCCGGTTGCGGGCTGCGAATCTCCACGGTGGCGTTGAGCAGGTCCGGGGCGCTGGTGCTTCTGTAGATGTGAAGCGTGCCGACCGCGGCGACGACCTCGGACGCCTCGGTCACGGCGAGAAAATCGACAAGCTGCCTGAGCGAAACGGCCTCGAGCTCGATGCCCACGATGGTCTCGGCGTAATCGGCCTGCAACCGAAGCGTGTTCGGCGTCATGGTCACGACGTGCTTGCTGAGCCCCTGTTTTTCGACGAGCGTCTCCAGGAAAGAAGGAAGCTGGAAATTGGGGTCCTGGGCCGCCACTCGGGTCCGGAGGCTCTCGAACGCATCGCGCTTCCCGAGGTACGCGGCGCTCTGGGTCTGCAGCGTGCGCAATTCCTCGTGTTTTTCCGGAATGATGCGTTGCAGACTCCGGATGCGGTCGCGGACCGGGGCGACGGCTCCGATGTACAGGGCCCAGACGGCAACCGTCAGCACCAGGCCCACTGCAAGCGACCGCTCCCTTTTGTTCAAGCGAACCATCTATTGCTCCGTTCTTGCCGACGACAGCGAAAGAGTGAAATGCACTTTTCCGGTCTGTGCATCTTTTTTCTGATTTTGCGTGTCCACCACGTCGAAGATGCGCATCTCCTCGAGTCGCTGCTGCCACTGGGAGAGTGTGGCGAACGAGTCGCACGAGCCCATGACGCGGACGGAGTCCGCGGCGACGAGGACGTCGTCGAGGACCAGGTTGCCCTCAGCCGGGGTGTTTGAGCTCAGCCGATCCAGCGTGGTGAGGGCCGAGAGCCGTCCCGGTTGGAAAGGCCCCAACAACTCGTATTCATTCTGAAAGGCGTCGAGTTTTTGCTGGAGCTGAGCCAGGGGGCTGACGATGTTCTTCTCTTCGGGCAAGGTCGTGCGGAAGACATTCTCGATTTCTTGCTTGGCGTGGGCATACTCCTTCTCGAGAAAGGAGAGTTGGATAAGCAGGCCGGCGAACCAGACGACGGCCGTCACGGCCAGCAGGGCCGCACATACGGCCACCTGTCTTCCGGCGTTCCAGCGCGGGCGCATCCGCCGGTTGTAGACGGCGAGGAAGTCGACCCGGTCCGTCTGATCCGCCGAGAGCATTCGCAGGGCCAGTCCTTCGGCTACGAATATCGGAAAGTTCGCCTCGATTCCGGGCAAGACCTGCACCGCAGCGCAGGGATCGACGACGACGAGCCGGCCTTCGACCTTCTCCTGGATGGCCGCGGCCAGCGGTTCGGCCGTCTCGCGGGCGCAGGCAAGGTAGATCTGCATTTCCGCGTCGGGATTGGCTCCGAACGCCTTCCTCCAGGTAATCTCCACCTCGCTCTCGATGGTTGCGGCCACCTGCTCGGCCAGCGACTCATCGTTCGAAATGCCGCGCGTGTGCACGGGGATGTTCCGCACCATCAGGATGTCCAGGTTCTCCAGCACCGTCAGATTGAGGGCCGATTCATCCACGTAGAGGATCAGGGCGGTGCCTTCGGCGATCTCGGGGTGGTTGTGCGCGACGGTCGCTCGCAAGGCGGTTATCGACGTATCGACGGCCCCCGGCGGCATCCTGGCCTCCTGGAAAACGCGGAGCTCCTGCTCGAGCGACGCGATGGAGGTTGCGGCAACCTGAACGAAATGGTCTCCCCGGGGCAGGGTGCGCGTGGAACAGACCTGGACGAGGATGTCCTCGCCGGGGATGGGGAAGTCGTCCTTGAGGATGGAGACCTCCCCGGCGCGCAGCGCCTGCACTCCGGCGGCGTCCGTTTCCGCTCCGGCGAAGAACATGGCGTGATACGGCAACGACACCACGATGTCGGCATGCCGGTCGAATTCGTGTTCCCCGGGCAGCGCCCGGAGAATCTCCACCGGCGAATCCGTACTGCGACGGGTCTGCATGCCGAATTCTTTCTCGACGAGAAAGCCGTCGGGCGTTCGCGCGATCTGCACCGCGCGCAGATGCGAGGTGCCAATGTCTATGCCAATGCATCTCTTTGCCATACTTTATCTATCGTCCATGGCCGGGCCGAACGAAGCGGCCTTTTGCTAAAGTTCTCTATATACGACGATATCGACGTTTTGTGCCCGCGTGTTTCTTCGCACGATGGCCTCGATGCGGGTGTTTCTGCCGCCGCTGTCGCCTTGGGCTACAACGCGAAACCAGCGATCTTTGGGGTCAACGGTGATGTTGTCCTTGATGCTCTGATAGATGTTATCGGTCATACCAGGCACGTCTCTGAGTTCTGCGATGCTCTGGAAAGGTCTTCGGGTGCGCCGGTTTACGATCATCTCGACCAGGGCCGGGGCCATCTCTTCGGAAAGGCATTGGAGAACGAGTGGGGGCGCGGCGTTGATATTGGTTTTGTCGTCGCCCAGGGTCGTCAGCGCGCCTCCAAGGCGGCTCAATGCTTCGGGCGTCATCCCCTTGACCCATCGCATCTCATCAAGAATGTCCACGGGTGCGTTTCGGCAATGGTACGGCGGCTCGCACGTCTGATAATAGGCGTCCTCGGCGCCGCGGTTGTCATGCTCGACGAAGGGCAGAGAGGTTACCTCGTCGTCCGCATCGATCCAGTCGATCAGGGCCGCAACGATGCCGTAGTCGATCCGCTCGGCGGTTTTCTCGCGGCGATTCAGCCGGTCGATGAGTCGCAGCAACTGGTCGATGCGGGCCCGGCGGAGACGCCCGTCCTTGTCCTTGAGGGAATTGACGTTCAGCAGGCCGTTCTCCTCGGCGATCGTTATCGAACATGAGCCGTCGGCGACGTCAAATGTGTTCTCCCCCGTCGTGAGTTTGGTCAAGCGGGGATCGGTGTAGAGGTCGTTGGCTTCGGCAATCGTCGCGAGGGCGATATGCAGACCGGCGCGGGCGCAGCTCCAGGCCTGCTCGGTCCGGTAGAAGCTGTCCGCCGCCTCGAGTTTCCTGCGCGCCGTGAGGCTAAAGCCGAACAACAACGTCGATAAGAGCAGAACGGTGGCGAGAACGACAATGAGGACGAAGCCGCCCCGTTCGTGCCTTGCGCTGTTGGGTCTCATAGCCGCCTGCCCTGCCTGATGGTTGTCACTTTTTCGTTTTCGTCGTGCAGGCGCGACATGACGCCGATGGTAGTGCCGTAGTGGTGCTCGCGCTCGTTTTCATCTGTGATGGTGATTTCGAGCTTCACGGCACGCGGCAGCCCGTCGTTCTTCTCGTAGTCCCATTCGTCCTGCCACTCCCGGCCGTCGTGAAATGCGAGATCGATGGCGGTGACGTTGTTCAACACGGGCTGGACGCGTTCCGCGTCTTCCCAACGGCGGAACACATCCACCGTCTCCTGCGTGCTGATCGACAGGGTTGCGGTGGCTCGGTCGTACAGGTACGTGACGCGGGACAGTCCGCGTGGGGCGTCGGGCCCCGCTACGGGCCCGCCGGTGGTGACGAACGAGAGAATCTTGCCCCGGCGGCCCCGAGGATTTCCCCAGAACCATGGAGAGGGCCCTCTCAGGCGCGTTTCGGCAAGGCCGCTGCGACGGTTCACCGCGGTGGCTGCGATGGGGGTCGTCCCATCCGGGGAGACCGCCGTCTCGTCATTGGGATCGGACCAGGGGACGTATGCACAGCGAATCTGGCGACCCAGTCGACGCAGCGCGAGACAGGCACGCTCGGAACGGGTCATGCGGGCCTGGTGTCTGTCCATGGACCGCGTGGTCGCCACGTAGCTGCCGTACACCATCGAGACGATGCCCATGATGATCGTCAACGCCACGAGCATCTCGATCAACGTGAAACCGGTCCTGGCTCTTCTGTCACTCATGAATTGCGGTATCCGCCACGTACGTCGCCATTTCCACGCTCTTCTGCCCGGCGCCTTCCTGCCAGGTGACGCTGACGCGGAGCTGCCGCAGCGCGTCGCCTCTGAGATTTTGCAGTTGCGGCACACTGACGTTCGTGATCTCGGTACGCCAGGCATAGCGGCTTCCGTTCACGTCGGTGGTGCCTGATTCCGCGGGTGCCTCCTGCGATTGCCAGCAGAGGGCTTCGGTCATTTTGGCGCGGGCCAGCAGCACGGCCTCGGTCCGGCTCTGCGCGGCGTTGGCCGTCTTGACGCTGAGCAAATGCATGTGGAGCAATCCCACCAGCGCGATGGAGACCACCGCCAGCGCTGCAATGACTTCCACGAATGTAAATGCCTTGCGTCTTTCGTTCTTCATTGAAATCAGCGGGCCGTTCCCGTCTGCCGCGGCATGCGCGACCGTCTGTTTCGTGATCGTCCTTAGCTTTCCAGGTTCCAGCTCTCGACGTCGGCGTCATCCTCGGCGCCCCCGTCTTCGCCGTCTTTTCCGTACGATTCGAGGTCGTAGTCCTTGCTGTGTATCCCGGGGCTGATATAGACGTATCGACTGCCCCAGGGGTCCACGGGGTCCCGTTCGAGATAGCCGCCGCTGTGGTAGCCTTCAATCCCCGGGTTGGTCACCAGCGCCGCCAGTCCTTCCGAGGTGGTGGGGAAGCGGCCGGTGTCCGTCTTGAACAGGGCCAGGGCCGACTGGATGTTGCGGATGTCCACCTTGGCTTTCATGCGACGCGCCTGTTCGGGCCGGTCGAGAATCTTCGGCATGATGATCGTGGCCAGCAGTCCCAGGATGACTACCACGATCATCAGCTCGATCAGCGTAAAGCCGCGGGGTCTGCCCGCGTTGTGAATACGTCGAACTTTCATGACGCTCTATTCCTTACTGAACTTTTGCAGAATGGAGAGTAGGCTTACTTTAGGGAGGAAAAATCCTCTTCGTGATTTTTCCTCCCGAGAACGTACGTGCTTTTCGTATCGGGATATAAGTCCCATCTTCAAGGACATCACACCAACGATTTCCTTGAAGAATATAAGCCTAATCTCCATTTTGCAAAACTCTTGTTCCTTACAAAGCCTGATTGATCTCGAATATGGGCAACAGAATCGCCAATACGATGAAGCCGACAACGGCGCCCATCACCAGGAGGATCATCGGTTCCAGCAGCGACATGAGCGATTTCACCGTCGTCTCGACCTCCGCGTCGTACATGTCGGCGATGTCCGTCAGCCCTTGCTCCACGTTGCCGGTCATTTGTCCCGTGGCGATCAGGTGAAAGACGACCGGAGGAAACATGTTGGTGGATTTCACGGCATTGGCGATCGTTTCGCCCTTGCGAACGAGGTCCCGGACCGTTTCCAGGGCCGTCGCCACCATGTGATTCTGAACGACGCGCTGGGTGATCTCGATGGCGGCGATGACGGGGATGCCGCTTTTCAACAGAACTCCCAGCGTGCGGGTCAGCCGCGCCACTTCCAACCGAAACAGCAGCGAGCCGAACAACGGCAGTTTCAGCCTGATACGATCGGTCCACGACTTGCCTTCCCGGGTCTGGCTGAACACGTATACGCCGGCGACCGCCGCAAACAGCAAAGCCAGCAGGACGACGATGTTCGCCTGCGTGAACCCGCTGACCGTGATGAGCGCCCGGGTGGGCCAGGGCAATTCGCGCTGCATTTCGGTGAACAGTTGGGTGATGCTGGGAACGACGAAAGACAAGAGGAACAGGACCACGCCGGCGGCCACCACCGTCATCATGGCGGGATAGGCCAGGGCCGCTTTGACCTTGGCCTGGAGCTGGGCGCGTTTCTCCAGAATCTCCGCCAGCCGGGACAGCACCTCTTCCAACGTTCCGCTGCTCTCGCCGGCGGAAATCATCCCGACGAAAAGGGGCGAAGAGAAGCCCGGATACCGGCCCATCGCCTTGGCCAGGCTGCTGCCTTCGTTCACCTCATCGCGAACGCGTTGCATGATGTGGGCGAGCTGCTGGGCGTGATTTCCCAGGAGGTGGTGCTGCGTGCTCTGCGTGGCCTGCAACTGTTCGGCCAGGGCCGAGAGGGCGGGCACGAGCGGCATGCCCGCGCGCAGCAGGGTCGACAGTTGCCGGACGATGCGACAGAGGTCCTTGGTGCCCACTCTGCGCGGGATATCGACGTCGTGCTTGCCGGAGGCGGCGCGCGTCTTCGCCGGGCCGCGCGACTGCGTCGGGCCCGTCGTCCAACCCGTCATGGAATGCGGCTCACCGGCGGGCATCGGAGGCTCCCTCCTCGTCCGGGCGCAGAGTGTCCTGCGTGACGCGATAGACTTCTTCCAACGTGGTGATTCCTGCCAGGGCTTTTTGCATGCCGTCCTCCCTCAGACATTTCATGCCTTTACGCACCGCCGTTTGTTTGATTACGTGCGAGCCCCGCTGCTGTGTGATGAGGTTTTTGATCTCATCGTCGACGAACATGAGCTCGAAGATTCCCTTGCGGCCCCGGTAGCCCGTCTGGAGGCACTGGTCGCAGCCGCGCCCCTTGTGGAACTGCGGGTAGTCGACTCCCATCCGCCGCAGCTCGCTCGAGAGCGAGGGGTCGTGGCGGTAATCATGAGGCTCTTTACAGCCGGAGCAGATGACCCGCAACAGTCGCTGGGCCATCACGCCGACGACCGTGGACGAAATGAGGTAGGGCTCGATCCCCATGTCGATGAGCCGGGTGACCGCCGAGGGCGCATCGTTGGTATGGAGGGTGCTGAGGACAAGATGGCCCGTCAGAGCCGCCTGGATGGCAATCTCGGCCGTTTCGCGATCCCGAATTTCCCCGATCATGATGATGTCGGGGTCCTGCCTGAGGATATGCCGCAGGCAGTTGGCGAAGGTCAGGTTGATTTTCGGCCGGACCTGCATCTGGCCGATGCCCGACAACTGGTATTCGATGGGATCTTCCACGGTGAGAATATTCCGCTCTTCGCAGTTGAGCTCGTTCAACGCTGCGTAGAGAGTGGTGGTCTTGCCGCTTCCGGTGGGACCGGTAATCAGGATGATTCCGTGCGACAGCGTGATCAACTCTCGGAAGGTGTTCAGCGCCTGGACGCCGAAACCGATTTCCTCCAGACCCAGCTCGCCGTGGCCTTTGTCCAGCAGCCGCAGCACCACTCTTTCCCCTCCGGCGGTCGGAATCACCGAGACGCGAATGTCGACCAGCTCCTCGCCGATCCGGACTCGACTCTGGCCGTCCTGCGGCAGGCGATGCTCGGCGATGTTCAGGTTGGCCATGATTTTCAACCGCGACGAAAGGGAGCTGACCTGTCGTTTGGGCAGCGTCAGTGTGTTGTGCAGAACGCCGTCGATACGAAAGCGGATCGTCACTTCGTTTTCATAGGGTTCGATGTGGATGTCGCTGGCCCGGCTGTGCACGGCCTGAAAGAGGATTTTGTTTACCAGTTTGATCGCCGGCGCCTTGCTGGCGATATTGAGAAGGTCTTCTGCCTGCGTCTGCACGGCACTGGCGCCGTTGTCCGGACTCTGGGTCGCCCCGCTCGGCGGATCGGGGCTATAGTAGTTTTCTTCTTCTCCGGCCGCCTGGTAATAGCAGCGGCTGATGGCGTTTTCGATTTCCGCCGGGGCGCACGTCACACGAGGACAGGACCGGCCCAGAATCCCTACGATCGCATCATAGGCCTCCGTGTTGAGCGGATCGGCCAGCGCGATGGCGATCTCACCGTCCTCCAGGAGGATGGGAATGGCACACTGCTTCTTGAGGAACTCCAGCGGCAGTCTTCGCACCACGTCCGGGTTCAACTGCTCGGCGGAGATTCTCTGGAGCTGCCGCTGCCTGGCCTGGTTGGTCATGTTTGGGTTCAACAAGGTCTCCTCGCGAATTCAGAAGAGCAAAACGATTCGTTTTGCCGGACGGCAGGGGCTTTTCCCTGGGACAAGGCCGTTGCCGGCTTCGTCGCTGCGTCTTCTGACTTTGCGTATCTCAGCGGTTTCGCTCCAGAGCGGGAGCCATTTGCTGTCTTTTCTTCTCGGTCATTTCCAATAACTGCTCCTGGGTCGCCATGACGTGCGGCGTTATGAAGATGAGCAGGTTCGTCTTCTGAGACAAATCTCGTTGTGATCTAAAGAGCGCTCCCACCACCGGCATATCGCCCACCAGGGGGACCTTTGTCTGGACCTTCGTCGTGTCGTCACGAATGAGGCCGCCGATGACAACGGTGGCCCCGCTGTTCATGGTGACGACCGTCTGGGCGGTTCGTTTGGCGGTCGTCGGCGTCTCGGGCGACGGGGCCGAGACGTCCTCCAGCAGCTTGGTAAACTCCGTGTCCAGATTCAGCCGAATCAGCCCTCCCTGGCTGACGTGCGGAGTGATCTCCAGCGTGATGCCGACGTCCTTGTATTCGTAGCTCTGAATGACCGTCGGCGTGATGAAGTCCGTGGTCTCGGTGATTCTCGACTGGACGACGAAGGCGCGATTCTCGCCCACGACGATCTTGGCCCGACGATGGTTGGAGGTCACGATAAGAGGGGTCGAGAGGATATTTACAGCCGACTCTCTCTTCAGGGCCTTGAGGATGGCTCCAATCTGGATGTCGTCGGTGCCTGCTTTCCACGCTCCCACCGACAGGCCTTCGGAGTCTCCACCGAGGAAGTCGACGCGCGGTCCGAGATTGGTCAGTCCAAAGCCTCGTACGCTATCAGCCACCGCCTCGTCCAGCGTGGCCCAATCCACGCCGATCTCTGTGAGTCCCTCCTCCGTTACCTCCAGAATCATCATCTCGACCAGTACCTGCTCTCGGATGATATCGAGCTTTTCCACGATCTTGGTAAGCACCTCGAAATCCTGGGGCGAGGCGACGACGATCAGCGAATTGGTGCTGCCGTCCGCGGTGATTTGCACTTGCTGCGTGGCCTCGACGGCGCCGGTCAATCTCATGCTGGTCAGGGCGGTCTCCAGGGACGGCGCGACCTCGTTGGCGTCGGCGTTTTTGAGATAGACCACATGGACGTTGTCCGTTCCGGTCGGCCTCTCGATGTCGAGCTGCTCGGCCAACTGGGCCACGATCTCAGCGTCCTGCGGCGTCGCCACGACGATCAGCGAATTGGTCCTCTCGTCGGGCAGAACCGTGGGTCCCTCGCGCTGGGGTTGGGCCGTTCGTACGCGTCCGGGCGGTGCGACGGTCGTTTTGGTCTTCTGCAAGATCTGCGCGATGTGTTCGCTGAGCACCTGTGCCGAGGCATGGGTCAGAGGAAACAGATGCACCGTTTCTCTGGATCCCTCGACGTCCAGGCGCTGGATGATCTGCGCGATGTAATGGATGTTTGCCGAGGTGTCGGTCACCATGACCGAGTTCGTTCGGGCATAGGTGGCCATCTGACCCCCGGTCGACAGAATTGGCTGGACGATCTGCTTGACCTCGGTGGCGTCGGCATATGCAAGGGGTATGATCTGCGTTACGAGGGCGTCGTTCCGCGGAATGTAGGCGGGGTCGGCGCCGAAGCGGACGTGCAGGCTGCTCTTGGCGGCGTCGGCCTTGGGGACGATCTTGACGGCGTGTTCGGTCGGAACGGCCGCGTAGCCGTGTACGTCCAGAATGGACTGCAAAAATGCGTAGATGTCGCCCAGACGAATGGGCGTGTACGACATCACCCTGACGGTGCCCTGGACGCTCTCGGCCGGGATGAAGTTGATCCCGGTGATCTCGCCCACCGTCTTTAGAACGTCCCGAACATCCACACCGTCGAAGTTGACGGTGATCATCTCATCGGCCATGCCGGGCTCCTGGAGCAACGGCATATTGACGTCGGGGCCTGTCGCAGAGGGAAGCGCCTGCGGAGTGGGGCCGCCAAATTCTGCTGCCTGAGTCAGTACGTTTTGCTCCGACGGTGTCCGCTGCGGCTGCGCCGGCGGGGTCTGAGAGATTCGTTTCTCTGTTGTATTCGGGGCGGCCATCTGGAAACCCTCACGGCCCCGCGGTCTTGTCGCCACAGGAGCCGTTGTCTCCGGCCGCATCTGTTCCGGCGTCAATTGCGCCCCGCTCGAGGGAGCCGTCGGTGCGCTTGCGTTTGCCTGTTTCGCACGTCTGGACCGCGAACGCAATTGAACGGGAGAGACTTCATGGCTGCTGACGGGCTTGACTTGTCCGCCACAACCTCCGCCGTTCAGCAGCGCCAGGCACAGCATCACGGTCAAGAGGCCCGTCAGCCGTTGGAGCCGGACTCCGCGCATCCTTGCTCGTTGGGTCCCGAGAAAAAACCGTTTCGTTTTCAAGGTTGTCTCCGATATCCTACAGATCGAACGCCAGTTCTTTGACTTGGTCTTTTCGCAATAACTCGATGCGGATTTGAGGCTGTGTTCTGGCCTTCTGAAGAACCTGGAACGCCTTCTGTTTACTCGTCAGGTTCTGCCCATTGACGGCGCGAACCACGTCGCCGTTGCGCAGGCCGAACATGCCGGCCAGTGGTGTATTCTCCAGGCCTGTGATCTTCAGTCCCTGGGTCTGACCGTTCTCTACGTGGGGTTCGACAGTTGCCTTTCGGAAAATGTCTTCCACGTAGCCCAATTTCGCTGAAGGCGGTTGCATGGTTCGTTCGCCAGACGGATCGCGACGCGTTCTTGTCGCGTCTTGGGCGTGGTTCGGTTGGCTGCCGCCATTGTCTGTGGAGATCGTGCCGGTATGGCGGCTCAGGGTGATTTTCCGGCCTTTATAGCTCAGCACAACGGCGTCGGCCCGGACGGATTCGACGACCGCCGAGGCCACCACGTCTCCGATCTTGTAAGGCCGCGTGGTTTTGGTTGCCGTGTCCTCGATTACGGCCCGCGACGTGATGGGGCCGCCTGCAATGGTGCCAACCAGCCTCAGGCCCAACTCCGGCTCCGCTGAGACCCTCGCGACGGGCAAAACCCTCGGGCCCGGATCGGTAGGGGCAGGGGCGGCGTCGGTGCTCGTGAACAAGTTGTTCTTGAGAATGTTGGAAAGGTCGGCGGGGCGGTGAGGTTCAGAGGAGGTCCCCGGAATTTGCGGACCCCGTTCGTCGCCTGCAGCAGCGTGCGGCTTGAGGGCTTTGCGGAGATGCAACGGTTTGGTCGCCGTTTCGACGGCGACGTACACCAGTATGCCCGCCAGCAGGGCCTTGATCGCCCAACACAATGTGGAAGCTTGTTTTTCATTCATGGCACTGTTCGTCCAAACATACTCTATCCCTGCGAAACCTATCGTCTCGTAGAGGCTTTCACTTAATCAGAAGGTGTTGTCGTGGAGATGTCTTGCCCGGTGTCGAGTACTTCAGAAATAGCGCGCTATCATATCATGCAATACCCCCAAAACACAGAAGACCGATAATCGTTCTCCTGGCACATTATGGGACAGTAAAACGCATCACGGAATTTGTGTCAAGGACTATACGTCGGATCGGCGGAAATCCGCATCTGCGGCGCAAATACTCAGCGATTTCTGCGATTTTCTCCAAAGGCGGTCGAAACGAGGGCGGCATTGCGTTCCTGGGGCACCAAATCACGTTGTGCCGCGAGTTTCAACACCACGTACGATGCGGTGGTGAACACCTGCGCCAGCGGCGCCGCTGTCAACGGATTCATTGAGTTGTGCGCCCCGACCCAAGCTGATTTGAACGAATAACGCCTTCCAGCCAGCTCTTTCCCCATGCTGCGGGATCATCCGTTCACAACGCCGGGTGCGCCACGCCAGGGAATTCACGAAGCAATCGAAACATGCGACGCTTTTTCGTCCTGGCCGAGACTTTCCCGGCCATGTGGGCTGATTCAGTGAGAGGGCGATCTTCGTACGCGTATACCGCTATATCGTCAAACTTGGCATAAGTGAGAAACTCTGTCGTGTCATTGAATTCTTCTTCCGTCTCGCCGGGAAATCCCACGACGATGTGAGTCAATAGTTGCGCGTGGGGCACGGCAACTCGTAGTTCGTCAAGGCAATCTCTCAACTGCTTGGCAGTGTATTGCCTCTTCATGAGCTTCAGAATGCGTTCGTTTCCCGATTGGATGGGGAAAATGATGCTTTTCACGCGCGCGCCGTATTGCCGCAGTACGCGGAGGACTTCCGCTTGATACATGACAAACCATCGGGGGTTGAATTCCTTCAAGTGCAGGGAAAAATCGCCTTCGCACGTCAGCAATCTCTCGAGCAGTTCAGCGATGTTCATTCCGATGTCCTGTCCGTAGGCGCCGATATCGCCCGCGAGAATGACAAAATGCTCGTACCCGGCTTCAATCCCTTTACGGAACTCCCGCAGAATCTCATCCGGAGGTTTCGAAACAAGGGGTCCATGCGCGAATCTCACCGCGCAATACGTGCATTCATCGAGGCATCCTCTCGCGATTCGAATCAGGAACACGTTATCGTCGGGTGCTCCTGCATGCTTGTTTCGAATCTTGTCCACCACCCTACCAAGAAACAGGGTCGATACCTCGAATTCGGAAACGAACCGGTCCAGGAACCCAAAGCAGCCCTGGGCGTTCTTGATGCACGGCTGGATCAGATTGGGGTCTTCGATGGTGTGCATCTTCTTCTCAGCCCCGATCAGGTCGTCGAGGAGATCGTTGGATGCCGGTGGCAGCAGGAAAGCGTCAAATCTCTCAGAAAGTTTTTTCTCGGCGATGCCCGCCGCGCAGCCTGCGATCACCAGCGTGGAATCGGGTTTTCGCCTCCGGTCAGCGGCCGAGAGCAGCCGGATGGCTTTTCTTTCACTGCGGGCATTGACTGCGCAGCCAAACACCACGACCAGTTGGGCACGACGAAGGTCCGAACAGGTCTTCCAACCGTTTGCCTGGAAATACTCACGAAACAGAGCGGCATTCACTCGAGCCCGAGGGCAGCCGTTGGCAAAGGCCACGCATACCGTCCTGTCCCCATTCGCATAGTCAGTCATAGCCACACCAGCGTATTATTCGGCTTTACAAGGCTTTGAGTTGAGTATTTGCCCAAGTGTTGCACCATGGAAGGCATCCTCGAATATGCCAGCAAAATGCCCGAAAATCTCCGGCGTATCTTAGGGACGGCAGCTTTCCAACCTTATTCACCGTACAGTGAAGGCCGTCGCTGTATGTACGCACCAAGCTGAACTGGTAGCAATCCGTTCCCGTTCATTGCGAGGCACAAAGGGCTTCGCTGAACCCGGAGGCCAGCATGAAAACCTTAGGGAACGGTCCCTGAAATCCTCCCTGATGGTACAATTTCGATCGTAACGAGACCTCCAGTCTCAAGCAAGAAGTGTACGATACACGAGGCGGGTCGGATAGTCAATGTGTATTTGTTCAACTTTGCCAGGCAGGCCGAATTTGGGAAGGAGGCCGGGGGTGGCTTGGATTCGCTTCGTCCCCGTGCTCTGGCGCCTTACGCGAGTGTCAGTGCCATGATGCCGTAGGAGACGTTGGCCAATCCGTGCAGCAGAATGGGGGCCAGCAGGGTGCGCGTTCGGACAAAAAGCCAGGCGAAGAGCAGGCCGGGCGCGAACGTGAGCAATGAGGTTATCTGACCTTGGACGACGAAATGAGCCAGGGCGAAACAGCCCGCCGAGACGAGCATGCCGACGAATTCATGGGTATGGGCAGGTCCCCATCGGGCACTTCGCAACAGGCGCATCACATTGGCCTGCACGTAGCCACGAAAGAAAAGTTCTTCGGCGACCGCGACATACAGGAACTGATAGAGCAGCCATGTGATCCAATTGTGCTGGGCGGCGATGACCGGTTTCAGCGGAATCGGCAGGCGCATCGAGGTCATCCACCACAACACCAGGAAGATTGCGGGGAAGACGTAGATGCATGAGTGGCACACGGTTCCCAGCGAGAGGGGGAGATGTTGCCGGTCGAGGCCCATGCGGGGAAACTCGTCCTTTCGCAGCCACGTGGGGACCAGTGCCGCAGTGACCAGGAGGCTGGGAATGATGAACCATCGATAGTCTGGGCCGCTCGGTTTGGTCAAGAGTCCGAGAAGTGCGATTGTGCCGGCCGTTATCGTCGCCGTCTCGATGGATAGTCGGAGGGGATGTTTCTCCTGCCAGCCGAAGATCGAGGCCGGCAGCTTTGCGAAGGACACGGCGGCGGAGGAATCAGGTTGGGCGTACGGATGCCACATGGACGCACTATCTCCCGAGGATCCTTGCGTATGAACGTTTCATGTGTCTTGGTCTGTCCGAAATGACCATTGCCGGAACTCCTACCCTCGATTCATTGGAGTGATGTGGCGTCCGTTTTGTCGCACCGGCAGGGCACACATATACTGCCGCGCAGACCGCACGCCGCCACAATCCACTCTTTCTCCTGGAGCCTCCTGCACAGGCGAGAATCCAACCTCCATGTTCTCCTAAACCTTACAAACCACCGAGCAAAAGGCAAGACCATTTTTGCCGGAAGTGGCTCCAAAGTAGGCTTGGACCGCATGGGGGCTTCCGGCGAAGGGGTCTGACCGGGCTTTTTGGCTTGAGGCGGGTTGACAATACGCCGATAACAGCCATACGATACTTGTCATGGGTTAGAATTTCAGGAGAACCGATGTCGATGGCTGGGAGTGGCATTACATGGGAGCGCGAGAAAGGCCTGCCTGCCGGCACGGCGAACGGGCGAACGGGCGCCGTTGGCGTTTGGCTGGCGGAGATTTTGGCCGTTTTGCTCCTGATTGCGGCGGGGGTTGCCTACCGTGCTGCCGCTTCAGGTATGAAGGAGGTCCTGGGCAAGCCGGTCGAATTGCCGGTTCCTCTGGATCAGATTCCCCTGGCCATTGAGGGCTGGGTGGGCGAGGACCTGTCCATCCCCACTACGACACAAGACTACATGAGGACGAATTTCGCCGATGACTACGTCAGTCGCCGGTACGTGGATGGAAAGAAGAGGATTTGGGCCGATGTGTATGTGGTCTATTGCGCTTCGAAACCTGCCGGGATTCTTGGGCATCAGCCCCGGGTTTGTTTCCCGGCGCACGGCTGGATCCATGATGGTACACAGAGGTCCGAGCTGGATTTACGTTTGGGCCGTCGCATCGAATGCCTGGTCCATCGGTTCCACAAGCCTGCTCCGGCCTACCGGGAGGTCTTTGTCTTGAGCTTCTGGGTCCTGAACGGGCAAATTACGCTTAGCGAGGATGAGTTTTCCGGCCTCTTTGGCCGCCGCCCCAACATCTCCGGCGACCCGGCCCGGTACGTAGCCCAGATCCAGATCAGCTCCGCCCTCGAACACTCGGCCCGCTCCGCCGCCAGCGATGTGATCGACACGCTCCTTGCCTTCCTGCCGGACCGCAACGGCGAGGTACGAGTAGAAAGCAAGACAACGTTGCCTGCTGCGGAAAGCGACGGCAGCCGGACATCACCGTAGGTGGCGACATGCCCTCCCCCGGCAACCTGGAATCACATAAGATGTCATCGGATTTCCATTTTAGAGTCTGACTTTCTCTCCATGCGGCCGGTAGTACCAGGGCCCGAGCCGCTTCGTCCGATTCTGCCCTGGCGTTCTGATTCCAGGCGGGCGATCACGGGCAACGAAATCGCGGCCCTGCAGGATCCGCCGGAGGGATCAAGAAGGTGGCCATTGCTTTCTTCGGCTTGCCTTGACCAACGGACAAGCGGCTGTGGCAGGGTAGCGCCCGGCACGAGGCGGTCATGCCATGGCGTCATCGCTACGAAGGCGTAACCAATAGAAGTCGATGGCCCCACTTCGATTCGCCGGCCTTCGCTGGCATGACACTTCCGGTACGCAGGTTGCCTTTCACGGATGGACGAAATGAACAGCCCCCGCCGGCCCGGAGTACGCCAGGCCGGCGGGGGATGCGGTACGTATTCGTCGTTTTCAGTCAAGCACCCCCTGTTCACGAGGCGCTCGCGGGTTTACGGTTTGTCGTAGACGCCCTGCCGTATCTGGTCTATTTCAGCATCGGAAAGGATGTCATTGAAGACTACAACTTCATCCAAGAGACCGTTGTACCAGTAATTAGCGGAAGACCTCGCGCCTAAGACCCAAAGTACGTTGGTGAGGCTGATGTTGTTCGAAGCAGTGCCCACGGTTTCCACACCGCCGAGCAACTGGTTGTTCGTGTCGTCCCAGATGCGGATGCGATACGATTTGTCGCTGTCTCGATAGGTTACGCCGACATGATACCATCGGCCAGCCACGAGATTACCGGCGTTATGCCTGATCACTTCCGCCGAATTTCCGTTGTCGTACCCCAAATGCAGCTCGAACTTGATAGCGCCGGCGACATTTCCGATCGCAACGCTGAATGTCCGTCCGTTGAGTGCATGGTACTTGCCGCCAATGAAATCCTTGTCGCCGCTGGGCGGCAGGGTCTCCGGTCTGCACCAGAAGCACATGGAGATGTTCTTGTTACTGGTGCCGGCTTTCAACGGGAAGTCCGCCGCCAGAGCGTTGTTGTAGAGGAAGAGATAGTTGTTGTTAAAATAAGCTGAACTCACGCCTTCCTGGTACTGACTTGCGTCTACGGCAACCGATGCGATGTTGTACAGATTGTTGCCGCCAATCGTGTCAAGCCCCAGATTCACTGTCTCGAAGGACCAGAGGGCGACGCAGTTGGGGTCTGCGGCGAAGTTGTTGTTGGCGGGGCCGTAGGTGGCTACGAGGGTTACGCCGGAATAGGCGGAGTAGGCCCGCAGCATGATGTACCAGGTGGCGGCGGCGGGATTGTCGATTTCGACCTTCTCGTTGTTGCCCATCAGGAACGGCCTGTAGTCGTAGCTTGTCGCCGTGGGTTTGGTGCCTTTCTTGACGTAGAGGTCACAATCGCCGGTGCCGCCGGCGATCTCGATGTCCAGGAACTCCTGGCCGGCCGGAACCGTGATTTTGTAGAACTTCTCACTTCCGGTGGCGCCGGATAGGCCGGGCACGGGCACCCCGTTGTCGAGCTCGGTCACCGGATCCACCACGGGGAAGTACGTAGCCACAAGGGTAACGCCGCTGTAGGCGGTATAGCCCCTGAGCATGATGAACCATGTCCCCGCCCCGGGATTGTCGACGGAGACCGTTTCGTTGCTGCCCATCAGGTACGGCCGGTGGTCCCACTCGGTCGTGGTCGGCAGGCTGCCTTTCCTGACATACAGGTCACAGTCGCCCGTGCTGCCGGTAATCTTTATTTCCAACTTGGCCTGTCCAGCGGGAACCTCGATCTTGTAGTATTTCTGACCTGAGGCGTCGTCAGAGATGCTGGCAACGGCGACGCCGTTCTGGAGCAGGGTCACCGTGGGGCTTCCACCGCCGCTGCTGTAGGTTGCGGTCAGCGTCAGACCGGAGAAGGTTTGATAGGCCCGGATCATGATGAACCACGTTCCTGCGGTCGGGTTGTTGATGGTGACGGTTTCATTGTTGCCGATGACGTACGGCCGGTAGTCATACTGCGAGACCGTGGGCGGGTTGCCGAATTTGACATACATGTCGGCATCGCCCGTTCCGCCGGACATCTTGATTTCCAGCTTGGTCTGGCCGGCGGGCACCTGAATCTTGTAGAACTGCTCACTGCCGGCGTTGCCGGAGATGTTGGGTACGGGAACGCCGTTAGCGAGCAACTTCACCTCGCCGGTTCCCCAGTAATCCGCCGTGAGCGTCACGCCGGTATAGGCTTCCTGAGCGCGGAGCATGATGTACCACGTGCCACCCTCGGGACTTCCAATGCTGATGCTCTCGTTGTTCGTGGGCTGATTCAGCCGCCAGTCATAGTTCGCTGTCGTGGGCGGCGTTCCGCGTTTGATATACACATTGCAGTTGCCCGTGCCGCCGGAGGTTCGGATCTGGAGCTGATCCATTCCGCTGGGGAGCTCGATTTTGTAGAGTTTCTCCGTGCCCAGGGTACCCGAGATGTTGGGTATCGGGACCTCATCCAGAAGGGTGGTGACGCCGCCGTAGGTTGCCTTGAGCGTTACGCCGGCGTATTCGCTGTAGCCGCGGACCATGATATACCAGGTTCCGGCGGTGGGGTTGCTGACCGTTACGGTCTCGTTGTTGCCGGCCAGGAAGGGCCGATAGTCGTAAGCCGAGACGGTCGGTGCGGCCCCAAACTTGACATAGAGGTCTGCATCGCCGGTTCCCCCGAACATCATGATCTCCAGACTCTGCTGGCCGCTGGGGACTTCGATGCGGTACATCTTCTCGCTGCTGGCCGCGCCGGCGAGATTGGCCACCGGTACCCCGTTTTGCAGTATGGATCCGCTGCCGCCGCCATGGCTGGCCACGAGCGTCAGGCCGGTGAAGGCGTTGTAGGCCCTGAGCATGATGTACCACGTCCCCGCCGCGGGGTTGTTGACGGTGACCGTTTCGTTGTTGCCGAAGAGATACGGGCGGTAATCATAGTCAGATACCGTTGGGATCGCACCCTTCTTAACGTACAGGTCGCAGTCGCCGGTGCCTCCCGAGATGCTGATTTCCAGCTTGGGCTGCCCGCCGGGGACTTCGATTCTGTAGAGGAGTTCGCTGCCTGTCGCCGCCGAGAGGGCCGTCACGGGGACTCCGTTGGTCAGTAAGGTGATTGTTGCTGCGGCGGAATAGCTGGCTTCCAGGGTCAGGCCGGCGTAGGCGCTGTAGCCCCGCAGCATGATGTACCAGGTTCCGGCGGCCGGGCTCTCGATGCTGACAGTCTCATTGTTGCCGACCTTGTATGGTCGATAGTCATATTCGATCGTGGTCGGCGGTGTGCCCTTGCGAACGTACAAGTCGCAGTCGCCGGTCCCTCCGGAAATGCTGATCTCCAGGCTATCCTGCCCGGCGGGGACTTCAATCATGAAGAGCGTCTCGCTGGCGGCGGCTCCGGACAGATTTGTTACCGGTACACCGTTCTCGAGCGGAATCTCGCTCGTCTCGGCCGAATACGTCGCCACCAGGGTCAGCCCGGAAAACGTGCTGTAGGCCTTCAGCATGATGTGCCAGGTCCCGGCCTGCGGGTTCTCGACCACTACGGTTTCGTTGTTGCCCACTTTGTACGGCCGATAATCGTACGTTGTGGTTGTGGGCGCGGCGCCTTTGCGGACATAGAGGTCACAGTCGCCGGTGCCGCCGGAGATGCGGATTTCCAACTCATCCTGGCCGGCCGGGACTTCAATCGCATAGAATTGCTCGCTGCCGGCTGCGCCGGATATCCCCGAAACAGGCACTCCATTGCTCAGGATGACTGGGCCGCCGTACGCCAGGGAGCCGAGCAAACCCAGTACGCCCACGAGAACAACGATATTTCTCGGACGTATAACCATTCGACCGTTCATTGTGTACTCCTCTCTAAATCGAGACTGCTAAAAGACTCCGGTTCCTAATGCCCGATGGATAGGTCCGTTAAAGTAGTGCCATCGTGGCCTGAGTTTATAACGCTTTTTCCGCAGTTTTCCTGCTCTCAGGCAATGTCGGCCGATTCCATGCTCGCCTTCAGCAACAATCTGGCCCACGGACCGAAGACCCCCCGAAAATGCATAAAACCAGAGAGAATCCTACAGGACCCGCCGAATACCCCTAACTCTATTTGCGGCAAGTGGTTATGGCTTTCGGTGCTCGTCCGGGAGGGTCCTCAAAGGGTCGCCAATCCGTCGTCGAAGGCACGCGAACTGTTGTCATTGAAGGGGCCGTCACCACTGCGGGGGGCCCCAACGTCCGGCTTTCAGGTGCCTCGGAGGGGGAAAATGCTGAATCCCAGCCTAAACGAGCCTCGATTTCTGGCCGACAAAGGGGGTGTTGAACTGTTTTTGGAGGTTTCTATGAAGACAGGCAAGAAAAGGGCACAGATTAGCCAGGCTCCCAGTGTCGGGATTGTTGGGTTGGGTTATGTCGGACTGCCGCTCGCACGCGAGTTCTATAAGGGGGGGGCGAAAGTCCTTGGTTTCGACATCAACACCAAGGCTGTCGCGTCGATCAATCGCGGTGTGAGCCCCATAAAGCATCTTCCCAGCGAGACGATGACTGAAATGGTACGGTCGGGCCGGTTTCGCGCGACAGACCGCATGGCGCAACTCGCCAGGCCGGATGCCATTCTGATTTGCGTGCCGACTCCTCTGACCAGGAACCGCGAGCCGGACCTGCAATATGTTGAGACCACTTGCCGGACGATCGCCCGGTTCCTGCGAAAGGGCCAGCTTGTAGTCCTCGAGAGCACCACCTACCCCGGGACGACGCGAGAAGTGGTCTTGCCCATCCTGGAGGAATCCGGCCTGAAGGCCGAGAAGGACTTCTATCTGGCCTATTCGCCTGAGCGGGAAGACCCCGGCAACAAGGATTTCCGCACCGCCACGATTCCGAAGGTGATCGGCGGTTATGGCAAGGAGAGTCTGAAGCGAGCCCTCGATGTGTACGAATATGCCATCGAAACGCTCGTGCCCGTCGATAGCTGTGAGACGGCGGAGGCGGCCAAAATTCTGGAGAACACCTATCGGTGCGTCAACATCGCCCTCGTAAACGAACTGAAGATGCTCTTTGACCGGATGGGAATCAACGTTTGGGAGGTGATCCGGGCGGCGAGCACCAAGCCGTTTGGCTTCAGTCCGTTCTATCCCGGGCCCGGTCTGGGCGGCCACTGCATTCCTATCGACCCGTTCTACCTCACCTGGAAGGCCCGGCAGTACAGTCTGCCCACCCGTTTCATCGAGCTGGCCGGCGAGATCAATACCGGCATGCCGGAGTACGTGCTCCAGAGGACGGCCGATGCGTTGAACGAGCACAAGAAGAGCCTCAAAGGCTCCCGCGTTCTTATCCTGGGTCTGGCCTACAAGCCCGACATCGACGATGTGCGCGAATCTCCTTCTCTGGAATTGATCGAGCGGTTCCGGGCCAAGGGGGCGCGCGTGGACTACAACGATCCTTACATCCCCCAAACCCACAGGCAGCGAGAGTACGATCTTCGCATGAAGAGCAGGAAGCTCTCCGAGAAAATGCTGGGCGGATATGACGTTGTGGTGGTTGCCACCAATCACACGGACTACGACTACGATTGGATCGCTCGGCACGCTCGGCTCGTCGTCGATACGCGTAACGCCACAGTGAGCGTTCGCCGGGGACGTACGAAAATCGTCCGAGCCTGACGCCGCTTCTTGGCGGGAAGGAAAAAATGCCGGCTCCAAGAATAGCAAGGAGCCGGCATGGTAAGGCCAATCGAATTGTAGTGAAATTGACTGTTCTCAGTCCGTCAGCGGCACGGACCTGCGTCTTTTCCTGTCTCGGCGCCGCAGCACCGCCATTATGAGCGCCACGATCCCGTAGGGCACCAGAAGTTCCTGAGGCGCGCCGTTGCCGGTCGCCGACACGGAACAGCCGCCACCGCCACCGCCACCGTCCACGGAAGTGCTGGGCGCGGGCTCACTGACAACGAGATAGAAGGGCGTAAAGTGCGTGGTTTTGAATTGCAGGGCGTTGAGGTTCGGCGCGATCACAAGGTTCTTGATGTCCGTGATGCCCTGCTGGCTCAGAGCTCCTGTAAGACCGTCATACCAGTACGGTACGGCCGAACCGGCCGCGCCCGCAAAGCGGTACGGTATCGTGACTGTCACGGGTCCATCGAAATCGACGCCGCTGGGCCCCAAATCAAAACTGCCCAGACATTCGACCGGTAAGGCCTGCGGATTCAATATCTCGGCAATGGTGATCTGCACGTCCGTCTGGCACACGCCGGCTGGTACGATGATCGACACGTCCTCGGGGCCGTCGATGTACTGCGGGGCTGGTCCAATGGTGGCGCCGGACGCACTCGTCACGAGCTTGGAGTCCAGCGGAACCGGATTGATGAAGGTCGTGGCGGCGTAGTAAATTTCGTCCGCCGCATCTCGGTCATCGGTCCACACGACATACGGGTTTCCGTACCGGTCAATCCCCACGGCCGGCCGGCTTTGATTGGCGTTCGAGCCGTCATCACCGATGAGCACGTTCGTATGAGCGGATCCCGACCGGAGTTCCGCCAGGAAGAGGTCCGAGTCGAGGCCGTTGGTGGCATGGCGGAAATCTTGCCAGCAGGCGAAGGCTTCGTCGTCACTGGCACACGCGATGGCCGGCATAAGCTGGTTCGCCCGCGACGTGTCGTCGATGATGGTGCTGCCGGTCAGGAGGGTATCTGGCAAGCCTTCCGACCGCGCGTAGTAAATGTCGCTGTTACCCGACCGGTCGTCAGACCACAGCACGTGCAGGACGGAACCGCCCGGTGCGGTCGCCACGGCCGCGTCTGTCTGGTTGCCGGAAGCGGTCACGAGCGGCAGATTGGTCCAGGGACCGATGTCGGACGCTGCGCCGTACAGGTCCGCCTGGCCGGCTCGCATGTCGGTCCATATCACAGAAACGACGTTTCGCCCGTCGACGGTCAAATCAGGATCGGTCTGGTCCGCCGCGTGGGTCGTCACGCGCGAGACCGTGTCGTTGACGAAAGCGCTGACGGAACTGGCCACATAGATGTCTTCATGGCCGTTGCGGTCGTCCTGCCAGGCGACATAGACGCGGTTGGGCGATTGGCTGTCAACGATGATGGCGGGATTGACTTCGTTATCGTTCGAATCGGTCACCTGGACGGGGCGAGACCAGGCTGCGCCGTCGGCAGAAACCGAGACGAAGACATCCCAGTTGCCGCGCGCGTTGTCCTGCCAGACGACGTAGACGCTGCCGTCTGTGCCTACCGCCACGTCCGGGTTGCACTGGTCCAGCAGGCTCGTGGTCAGTCTGGTGGCGCTGCCGAATGAATCGGCGCCTGCGTCGAGCCGGCTGACGTAGATGTCTCGGCCGCCGTCGGCGCCCGCGTGCCAGGCCGTCCAGATGTCTCCGGCGGTGTTGCTGGCCGTGGCCGGGTGGCCCTTGCCGGCGGCGCCGTCGGCACCGACGGCCCAGTTGTTCCCGAAGGCCCGCATCTCGGTCACGAACGAGAAGGAATGCGGGGTCATGACGTTGCCTTCGAGGTCAGCCGCGCTGACTCTCACGGTCACCGCCTCGTCGAAGTTGAAGGACTCGTAGGGCTGAAAGACGAACCGGTAGTCGCTCTTCGTGCCCGACCGACCGCAGCGACCGTACGCGCTGGCATAGGCGTCTCTGTCACCCTGGTAGATCGTCTGTCCGTTGACCTGAATGACCACCGTATCGGCATCCACACCTCGACCGCCGTCTGTGACGTGGAGTCTCACCAGATGGTTCACGGTCACCTGGATCGCGTCGGCCTCCGGGGAACGCCTCGTCACGATTGGCGCCGCCTTATCGAGGCCGATGCTTACCACGTTGACCGTGATCGTTTCGGAGTCCTGCGACCGGCCGTCACTGGCCACGAAGGTGATCTGGTGTGAGCCGACTTGCGCCGACGTCGGCGTCCAGCGAAAACTCTGTCCCGCAAAACTCGCCCCGCTCGGCAAATTATTTGCGGAATACGCGATCGAATCGCCGTCGGCGTCGGAGGCACTGACCGAGAAGCCCAGATACGCCGCCTCGTTGACGGATTTCGTACCGATAGCGGCCAGCACGGGCGGTGTATTGGTGGCCGCCACGCTTCGGACCGTGATGGTGATCGTTTCGGAGTCGCTCACCAGTCCGTCACTGACGGCAAAGGTAACCTGATAGGTGCCGGCCTGCCCCGTCGCAGGCGTCCAGGCAAAACTCTGCCCCGAAAACGTCGCGCCGCTCGGCAGGCCGCTGGCCGAGTACGACAAAGGGTCCCCGTTTCCATCAGTCCCATTCACCGAGAAGCCCAAACGCACTTCCTCAGTCGCAGATTTATCCCCAATCGAACTCAGCACCGGCGCCTGATTATCTCCCAGAACGGTAATGCTCACGGTTTCAGTATCATACTCGTGCCCGTCACTGGCAACGAAAGTCACTTGATAAGCACCGGCCTGGACCCCGCTGGTGTTCCAGGCGAAAGTCTGGCCGCTGAATGTCGCTCCCAAGTCGAACGGCTGCCCACTCGCCGAAAATGTCACGGGGTCCCCGTTCAGGTCGGTAGCGCTGACGGAAAAGGTCACGAACTCATCCTTCTCGGCACTTACGTCGCCGATGTCAGCCATAACGGGGCCGTAATACTCAAAACAGCCGGCGTCAGGGTTGGCATCCCTCGCGGTACCATCAATGTCACTGGCCGGAGCGCCGGACGTCACCGCGCGGTTTACGGCGAATGAGTTCTGTACCAGTCTGTAATCGCCGTTGTCAAAATCGGCGAACTGCCGTTCGAACTGAGCTTGACTGTTGAGCACGACAGACTGAGCGCCCATCGTGTGGTCCTGCATGTCAATCCATCTCTGGTCAACTACATTGTAATTCTCGTGATTGACAATGGTTCCCCTCTCCGTCCCCAAATCAAGCATGTCGATGATGTTGCCGGAAATGTCGTCAATCTCTACCGAGCCCGTCCCCTGCGTAAAGAACACCTTTCCGCTCACTGTGTTGTTTCGGAATACGATGTTGTCGGCGGCATATAACCACACGGCTACAGCGGGACTTACCGGATTGGCCGGGACCTTGTAGACCAGGTTGTTCTCTATGAGCCAATCGTGAGAACCTCCGCCTACGTTGAAAAACATGGCCTGATGCTGGCACTGGAAGATACGGTTGCCTTGGATCGTGATGTAGTTGTAATCCACCCAATCAGGATTCGTACCGAACAATTGTATGCAGTCGATGTGCCCGCCGATAAACGTCCCATCGGCCGTATTGAATCCATACCCGTGGCTGATCGTGTTGTGCGCAACCAGTGTTCTGTTGGGGGGCAGGTTGTTTCTTCCTCCGCCGATTGCGATCGCGTCATTCGTAAAATAGCGGATGACGTTGCCGGTGATCACTTCGTTCCCGTATGGGTTGTTCAGGAATATCCCGGTTTCGCACTGTTCGATCAGGCAGTTCCGAACCTGGAAATTTCCTCCCGTACAGGGATAGGCGTAGATAGCGAACACCCACCCTTGTCCATGCAGTCTGGCGTCTGCAATCGTACCGGGATCGTTGGGTTCGATACCAGGCCATGTCTGGGCCAGCGAATTGCCGTTGCCGTAGATGTGGCAGTCACTAATGTCAATATCGTGGGCTTTGAAACAATAGATACCTTTGGAGTTTGAGGATTTGGGATTTGAACCAGACCAGGCATAGCCGTCGCCGACTATATCACAGTCGTAGATGCGGACGTTATGGACCGTGTGGCATCGTACTGCCGTCGTGTTTGGATCCGGGGTCTCGATCGTGATGCCCTCGAACTGCAAATAGGCCGGATAGTCCGCAGTTGGGTCCGGATCATAGCTCATCAGTTCAATTCTGTCAAACGTAACTTCAGCACCGGGCGCCGCTTTGTAGGTTACCCAATCACTTCGAGCGACCTTGCTTTCGGTGTACGTTCCGTAGTGGCCCGCTTTGAGGATAAGCGTATCGCCGTCGGTTGCAGCGGATTGTGCCTTGGTCAGGGTCTTCCACGGTGCATCACTTGTGCCGGAATGGGTGTCATTTCCGTTGACGGCATCAAGGTAGTAAACCGCCGCGCTGGCAGGGGTTTGAACCATTGCCAGGCTGAGAAGTCCGACGGCGAGAAATAAGAGCACGTGAGACGATCGTCTGATCCGCCAAGGTGAATGTCCACTGTGAATAGAAGCAAAAAGCATATCTTCCCCCAGTAAGCGTTCATATAGAACTGTATTTTTCTTTCCGCATTTTTTCAAGTAAAATATACGAAAGACCCCTATGCTTCCAAACGCTTCCTGTGGACATCCTTCGGGATCGCGTTTTGAAGCACAAACGCCTACATACGGTACGATTGCCTCCCGTGTTCTTATCAGACCTTGGGAGGCGTGTTGTGGGTGATCTTGAGCCTTGACGAATATCTGGAAGTGCGGTACGCTCCGGCTCTGTCAGAGTCGATTCCAGGGGTAGGGATCTATTGGGGCGAATTTCATCACGTTTGCAGATTCTACAGTCAGTTGGAAACAGCGTTATCGAGATTGCGATTCCACCGTTCTCCTGCCGGGACAGTCAGAGGAGACGGAACTCGCTACCGAACGGGGGTGATCGTTGTGCGATCAGAGGCGGGCTTCCCCCTGGGGAAGCCGCATTCAGAAGATTGGGGTGGAAGACAAATCTTGCTATGTGCACTCCGCAGGCGTCAGATGCCGGGGGCGGGCTCGCAGAAAAGCTGACCGGGCGGTGTTTTCGTCCCGAAAAAGCCTAATTTCTGACCTTTCGTAAGACGATAATACTCTCGTTAGGGCTCGAGTGTGGCCTTCTGTCTCGTTGCCGCTCCTCTCAGGCTTGGTGGTGAGGGGCAAAAGCGTAAGTGGCGGGCTGGTGTTCGGCATAAGTGTTTGTCTTGTAATGATTTACATGAGTGGCGAGCGGCGGCCGACGGGGGCGGAGTCTGCCCGCATCGAGAAAAAGGGGATATTGTACGCCCTTGGGGCAGGCCCGGGTGACTTCCGTTAGACCTCCCAGACACATGATGGTTACGGCAATACTCATCTCATTTACCACAAGACTACGCTTCCAGGGCGAGAGAACCCATTCTTCTCGGCGGTGCTCACCGTGTTCCCAAGGTTGAAGGCAGTGGCAATAACCCGGTTCGGCCGCCATTTTACGGGCAACGGCTTGAAGGCCAGAAGCTCCAGAGGGGCCTTTGTGCTCACCGTCGGCATGGGCACCGAGCGAGCGATGCGACTCGTTCGCAATATGATATTGGCACGGTTGCTGGCCCGCGAGTCCTTCGGCCTGATGGGCATTATCATGGCCGTTATCATGCTGATGGAGTCGTTGTCGGATGTCGGAATACGCCAATCGATCATTCAGAACAAGGCAGGCAACGACCCGCAGTATCTCAACGCGGCATGGTGGGTAAGTGTGCTGCGAGGAATCGTTCTGTTTGCCGTCGGCTTCGCGTGTGCCCCGATGATCTGCCGGTTTTATGACGAACCGAGGCTGCTCTGGCTCCTGCGTTTCTCTTTCGCTTTCGTCTTGTTCAACGGCCTGATGAGTCCGCGCGTCGTCGTCTTGCAGAAAGAGTTCAAGTTTGCCAAGAACACGCTGTTGATGCAGGGCAGCGATCTGTTCGGCACCTTTGTCTCGATCGTGTTGGCGCTCTATATGCGCAGTGTTTGGGTCCTGGCCATCGGTGTGGTGGTCCAGAGCGCGTTTCGCTGTCTCCTGTCGTTCATCTTCTGCCCGATTCGTCCCCGTCTGGATATTGACGGCAAATACTTCAGGGAAGTGATGAAGTTCGGGAAAGGGATGTTCGGCCTTCCGTTCTTGACGGTCGTCTGTATGCAGGCGGATGTATTCGTTCTGGGCAAAATGGTCTCCGCAGAGACCCTGGGCATGTACGTCCTTGCCGTCGCATTGGCGCGGCAGCCCACGATGGTTTTTGCCAGAACCATCGGCGCGGTTCTGTTGCCCGCCTTTTCCGAGAGGCAGGACAACAGGAAAGCGGTTCGCGACGCCTTTCTGAAGATTGTCAAGGTTCTGTTGATAGTCGGAGTCCCGGGCGCCACGGTGGCGTTGCTTCTCGCCGGGCCGATCTTATCCATCGTGTACGGCGCGCAGTACACCGCGATGGCCGCAACCTTCGGCGTATTGTGCTATGCGATGCTGCTCCACATGTTCAGCATCATTCTCGGTTCGATCTATATCGGTGTGGGCAAACCTCATCTGCATCGCTATTACATGTTGGTCCTGACGATCATGATTCTGACTACGCTGTATCCTGCAATCCGATTGTCCGGGACTCTCGGTGCAGCGGTCGCGCTTCTGTTTTCATATATTGTCGCGAGTTGCGCCCAATTCATTTGGCTGAAGGATATCGTGGGTCCCGCCTCAGAGCTTTTGTGTTCCGCGAGCGGGGAAAACGGCATGTACGTATCGGATCAATAAAGGAGACGGCTAGGCATCCTCTCACGATAGACGGCTGCAGAACTATGCAAGGATTTGTGAAACATCTGGCACGGAAAATCTTGCGGAGGAAATCTCGCAGTTTGCAGGAACGGTATCCGCTGTACCATTTCGGTCGTGGTACATACGACGACAACGACCTTCGTGTCTATCGCTGGGGTGCGAGTGTAACCCTGCAAGTGGGCGATTTCTCTTCGTTTGGGAGGGGGGTCCAGATATTCCTCGGCGGTAACCACAGGATGGACTGGGTGACGACCTATCCGTTTTCAGTGTTCTGGGAAAAGGCCAAGCACATCAAAGGGCATCCCGCGTCGCGCGGTGACGTGAAGATCGGCAGCGATGTGTGGATTGGAAGCGAGGCCATGATCCTCTCGGGGGTGACAATAGGAAACGGCGCAGTCGTGGGGGCGCGGTCCGTAGTGACGAAAGATGTTCCGGACTATTCGATCGTAGCAGGCAATCCAGCTCAGTTCATCAGAAAGCGTTTTGGTGAAGAGGTCATAGAGGCATTGCAGGAAATCAAGTGGTGGGATTGGGACGACGCGCAGATAGAGAAGTATTTGCCATTGCTCCTGAGCAGCGACACTGCTGCGTTTATCCGCAACGTGGAAGAGAGTCGGAGTTGCCGGGATTAGCCCTTACTTGGACAGCATTACCATCATGTATGCCTCTGCGAAGATGAAGTGCCCAAGGCGGTGGCTTCGAATTCCTGGTCGTTCGCACACAACCGCGTGGGGCGAGGGGCCTCGATATGATCGCGTCAGTATTTCATGTTTGAAGTCCATGTGTTCTCTATGAAACACGCATGCGATGACCAACAACGGCGTGCAGAAAGACTCCGGGAGGTGAGATAGACTGTGGGTGGCAAGCGATGTGTCGCAGATACGAAAAGCAGCTTTTGCGCGTATCTCGAGACGATTTCCGACAAGAAGATTTTTTTCGAACCGCTACAAGGCAATAATGGCGATCGTCTAATACTAATGGGTGCGGAATGGGCGCTCGAGAAGAGCGGGTGCAAACGGGCAGAGGATGCACAATCGGCAGATGTCATTCTGCTGAACGGCAGTGGGGGGATGAATGATATCTGGCACTTCGGACTGAATCGACTCGAATCGTACCGAACCGACTATCCAGACTTGCCAATCATTGTTGGACCAAGCACGTATCGGTTCCAGGGTGATCAATTCAAGAGGATCTGCGAGATCAACCAGACTCCTTTGATGTTCTTCACTCGCGACCGCGCGAGCATCGACGTCATACGTCAACAGTGTGCCGATGCGCACATTGAGGTTGTGCCAAGTCACGATTTGGCGTTTGAACTTGACGACAGTGATTTCATCCGGGATCTCCGGGCAAACGTGCGGGAGAAACACGTTCTGATCGTCAAACGCGGTGATCGAGAATCGTTGGGGAGAGGAGTTGTGACCAGAGTGAAGGGGAGCTGGTTTCCCAAGAAACTACGTTCACCTCTGTCCAGGATTCGAAACAGATTGCTTTCTTTCAAACGGCGAGATGTATACAAGTCGATCATGGCCGATTACGGCGTTGCCAAGACCATCCCCGTGGTGAATCAGGATGTCTCTACTGAAGTGCCTTTTTCTGAATTCGTTGCGGCCATACGCGATTCGACACTGGTCATTACAGACCGATTGCATGTGGGAGTTTTGGCTCATATGCTCAACAAATGGACCGTTCTCATGCCGGCTTCTTTCGGGAAGATCGAAGGTGTGCACGAGATGAGCATGTCAGGTCCGAATTCGCGGACGGTTGTATATGCCGGGGAGTCCAGGTCGTGATGTCCTCATTGGCCCGTAGCGATTCGCAATTTGTCGCCTATCTGCGAGGAACGTCTTGACGGGGGATGAAAGATTGACGTGGCCTCGTTTTGATTGCATCGTGAGGTTGAAAAACCCTTGAGATGAGAAGATCCGGCGAGACATCGAACGATGCGGGTGACGTGCCGGCATACTATGGTCGCTTCAGAAGCGATATTGTGGAGAATGTGCCGGACGACGCCCGGCGGATTCTCTCCGTTGGCTGTGCCTCAGGAAGAACGGAGGCAGAGTTCGTGCAACGGGGCGTCCGTGTGGTGGGCATCGAGATCAACCCGGAAGCGGCCGAACGGGCCCGGCAGCGGGGGCTGCACGTTCTGGAAGGCGATGTGTCGAGCATTGATGTTGGCACCGAAGACGGGCCGTATGATTGCCTGATTTATGCCGACGTCCTCGAGCATTTGACGGATCCCGTTGGTGTGTTGCGCCGCCACGTAGAGCACCTGCGAAGCGGCGGGACTGTCATCGTCAGCGTGCCCAACTTTCGGCATTACCAAGTCTTCGCCCAGTTGTTCGTTCGTGGGTACATACGGTACTCGGATGCGGGCGTGCTGGATCGGACGCATTTGAGGATTACGACCCGCAAGATGGTAGTGCAATGGTTCAATGAGGTAGGCCTGATTCCCGCATCGTGGAAATATCAGATGCTCGGCCGCAGGAACAAGCTGCTTTCCGCATGCCTGCTCGGCATGGCCAAGGAGTTCATCGCGCACATCGTCATTTGCGTTGGCAGGAAGCCCTGAGGCGTATGCTCACAATACTCATCGCAATCATAGCTTCTCTACTGGTGGCGTCGGTTCGCCCTGTCATCGGCCTGATTGTGTACGTCGTGTTGTCGATGTGGTATCCGTACGCGGTGGGCACGGTGAGCGTAGGGACGATTGACTTCTCCGTCGGCAGGATTGTGATACTGGTGTTGCTGACAAAGGTCCTCTTTGGAACAAAACTGACGCAAGAGTTCAAGGTCATATGGCTGGACAGGCTGGTGGTTCTTCTGTTCGCCGCCGAACTGGTGGCCGGTGTAACGAATGTGGAGTTAGGCAAACTGTTGGAGAACCGGTCGGGTGATTTCTTCGATATGGCTCTGCCGTACTTTGCCGTGAGGTTAATCCTCAAGAGCAAACAGGATTATCTTACCTTGTTGAAGGCAGTCGGCTGGTCCGCGGCGTTGCTGGCGTTTTTCGGTGTCTTTGAGTCTTTGACCGGGAATAATCTGCTCAAATTCGGACGGCCTCTGCCGATCCCTGATACGCGGTTGACATACTTTCATCGGGCCCAGACGACCTTTCGTCAGACGATCTACTACGGCGCATTCTCGGCGATGATCGGCGCCTTGTGCGCGGGCCTTACCAAACACGTCGGCGGATACAAGGGACTGTATAAGTTTCTGGTCATCATGATGTTTCTGGGGACGTTCTGCACGATGTCGAGTGGATCACTCCTGGCCTTGATCGGAAGCTTGTCTTTCATGGCCTTCTACAAATACCGGCACTACTGGAAGCAGGCCTTGGTTGTGATCGCCATAATGTGTGTGATCGTGGAGATTGTCAGCAACCGGCACTTCTATGACGTCATCGACCGTTTCGCGTTCAACGCGGGAACCTCCTGGTACCGGGGCCGGCTCTTTGAGGTAGCGATACTCGAGGGTGGGATGTCGGGGCACTGGATCACCGGATACGGGTTCGAGGACCCCGGGTGGGGCGCTCTGATCGACGGAAACCGGACGGATATCGTGAATCAGTACATCCTGCAATTGTGCAAGTACGGCCTGGTAGGATGTATCCCATTTTGCGCGATCATTATAGTCGCGATCAAACGTCTCTTCTCGGGTTTCTGGAAAATCCCCGATGATGGAGACCGATGGTTGATATGGTGCATCGGGGCCAGTCTCTTCGGTGTGCTGCTCATGTTCAATTCGGTGGCGCTCTTCGGTACGCCGATGATTATGCTCTATATTGTGTTTGCGTTATGCGCGAACTCTGCGCAGATCGTCTCGGCGAAACAACTCCATGCCCCAAGACGCCGTGTTCACAAAGGGGCCTATTTGTCACGCGACCTGGCCCCATCCGGGGCAGGATCCAAAGGAACGCCGGTAGTGTGAACTGGACATTAGGGAGGCACGTGGTTTGAGCTTTTCGGCGCGCAAAGCCATGTGTCTCGTTGAGAAGTGATTGAAAAGCTGGAAGACGTGTGAATAGTGAGAGCAAAAAAGGTGAATTATGACGTTGTCATCGCTACGAAGAATCGGCCGGAGGCGCTTAAGATCTCGGTGCCTCTGATTCTGGGGCAGAACGTATTGCCTGCGAAGCTGATCGTCGTCGATTGCAGTGATGACCATGCGTTGATTCGTGAGACCGTAAAAGAGCTTGTCGGGGATGCCGTTCCTCTGACGGTTGTGCATACCGAGCCGAACCTGCCGCAACAACGCAATACAGGGCTCGAGCATGTGGAGTCGGAAGTGGTTGCCTTTCCCGATGACGATTCTCTCTGGTGGCCGGGGGTAGCTGAGGCGATTCTGCGCGTCTATCAACGCGACCGACAACGTGAGATCGGAGGCGTTTGCGCCACGTGGGCGACGAATCCGCCGCCGCAGGCCAATCTTTCGGAAAACCGGAAGTATCGAATGACGCGAACGGATCGAATCAAGCAGAAGATCGGGGGCTGGCGGCATCGATTCGAAGATTTTGTCTGCCCCAATCCACTGTACGTCCATGGACGAACGCAGTGGACGCATCTGGCTATACCAGAGTGGCTCAGTGAAGTGAATGCGGTTCCGATTGAATACATGAACGGTTTGTGTATGACGTTTCGGACCGAGACCCTGCGCAGATACGGCTTCGACGCCGATTTGGGCGCGCACGTCGGTTGGGCCCCTTGTGAGGACGTTGCTGCGAGTTTTGCGGTGATACAGGAGTTTCCGGTTGTCCGCGCATGCGATGCCATGGTATGTCACTATACGTTTCCGTCCCCGCGCAGCGGGGGGTTTCGCGCAGGCTTTATTACCCAGTTGAATCGGGCTTATGTATTGTGCCGCTACGCGTTTCCCGGCTCGCCCGCGCGGAAGGCCCTTCGCCGGTTTGCGCGCTACAAGACGATGCAGTATGCACTGGGGTGTCGTTCTTCGTATGGACGCGCCCGCCTGGGAGGGCACGTCAGAGCATTGTCTCACATGAAGCGATTTCTGGATTTGCCGGCAAACGCACTGCGCGATTCGTATCTTGAAACGTGCCAGCAGGTTCTGGGCAATGATCGCGCGTAAGGAGCGGATGCATTTGGAGAAAGTGCTTGTCTGCGACTGGCTCGACCAGTACGGGGGGGCGGAAAGAGTCATCAAGAGTCTCTGTGAGATTCTCCACCCGGATCGGACTTTTGCCATGATTAGTGTAATGAAACCTGCCGATCTGGAACTGATGGGGTTCGCCGATACGAAGATAGAAGAGACGTTTCTTCGGTGTTTCGGCAAGAAGTTTCGGTGTGCGGTGCCCTTGTTTCCGGCGGCGGTGAGAAGCATCAGCAGGAAGCTCCCGCGCAATTGTCTGATTGTGTCGTCCTCCCACTGTGTCGCTAAAGGGGTGACATCGGAAGGTTCCCTGCATATCTGCTATGTGCAGGCACGGAATATGAAATACATCTGGGAGGAGAAGGACCAATATCTTCACGGTCTGAAGAGGATTGCAAATCTGTGGACTCCGTATTTGAGGCGATACGACGTGCGCTCCGCCCGGTTGCCGGACCATCTCGTGGCTAATTCACAGTATGTAGCCGACTGGATGCGCGCCAGGTACGGCCGCAGCAGCACCGTTATTTACCCACCAGTGGAAATCACCAGATTCTGTCCCGAGTCTGTGAAGGATGATTACTTCATCTACACGGGCAGGCTTGAGCCCTACAAACGAATTGATCTGGTTGTCAGGACATTCAATGAGCTCAAGAAGAGGCTGATTGTTGTGGGGGAAGGGTCCAGGAGACGATACCTGGAGTCGATCGCCGGCAACCAAGTGGAGTTCTTGGGTTATCAGCGCCCGGACGTCATCGCCTCTCTGTTGGCCAAGGCGAGGGCATTTTTAATGCCGAACGCAGAGGATTTTGGCATTGCTCCGGTTGAGGCGATGGCGTCCGGGACTCCGGTCATCGCGTACGCAGGGGGCGGAGCGATGGAAACCATCATTGACGGTGTGACCGGCGTTCTTTTTTCCGAACAGACGGTCGACGGGCTGAAGCAAGGGGTGCAGAGATTCATGGAGGTCGAGCCCCGATTTGACGCTGCCGCCATTCGCGAACACGCAGAGGCCTTTAGCGAAGACGTGTTCAAGGTGAAGATGGCCCGGTTCATTGAGGAACGTCTGCAGGAATCGAGCCTCGTTCATGATTGATGTGTTTGTCGTCATTGTCAGTTATAATACGCGCGAATTGCTTCGTGATTGTCTTCGGTCCGTATTTGACCAATCCAAGGAGATCACCGTTGAGGCGATTGTGGTTGACAACGCGTCGCAGGACGAGTCGCAGTTGATGGTAAAAACGGAGTTTCCCTTCGTTACACTTCTGGAGAACACGCAGAACCTTGGTTTTGCGAGAGCGAACAACCTTGGCATCCGGGCATCCAAGGGACGTTACGTTGCCCTGATCAACAGCGACGTAATCGTACTCGAAGGCTGTCTGCCGCGTCTGGTTCGTTTCATGGACACGCACCCGGCCGTGGGGATGGCTGGCCCGAGGATCCTGAATGCGGATCGGTCCCTCCAGCCGTCTTGCCGGACGTTTCCGTCACTGTGGAACAACTTCTCGCAAGCGATTGGCTTGAGTCGGTTGTTTCCGCGGTCCAGTTTCTTTGGTGATTGGTCTATGAAGTATTGGGCGCATGACACCGCGCGCGAGGTGGACGCGCTTAGTGGCTGTTTCTGGATGTTGCGGCAAAAGGCGCTGGATGAGGTCGGTCTTCTTGATGAGCGTTTCTTCATGTACGGCGAAGACCTCGACTGGTGTCGGCGGTTTCATGATGCAGGCTGGGGTGTGCATTTCTTCCCCGAAGCACAGGCCGTTCATTTTGGCGGAGCCAGTTCTGCCATCGCTCCTGTGAAATTCTTTCTGGAAATGCAGAAGGCCGACTTGCAGTACTGGAAGAAGCACCATGGTCGATTCAGACAAATCTGCTATGCCGTGATCATCTTCCTGCGGCACGCGACTCGACTTCTCGGCTTGGGGATCGCTTGCCTGGTATGTCCGAAGCGCAAGCCGCAAGTGGCGCAGAAGATTCGAAACAGTTGGGCTTGTATTCAGTGGTTGTTACGCTTACGAAAAGTGGAATCGGAGTAGCCGGGTGAGCAAGCAGCCACGCTATATTTTGATAACGCCGGCGCATAACGAAGGCGAGTACCTCGAGCAGCTCATCAAAAGCGTCTTGGCGCAAACCATTCGGCCCGCTGCATGGATCATAGTGGATGATGCGTCGACCGACAGGACCGCAGAAATCGCGAAGGCCTATTGTGAGCAATACGATTTTATCCGCTATCATCGGATAGAACCGAACAGCCTGGTCACCTACTACAGCCGAAGGACGCACGTTTGGCTGCGGGGATTTGAACAGACCAAGCAGGACCAGTACGACTTTGTTGGAGCGTTGGATGCTGACATTACTCTGCCTCCGGATTACTATGAGAACATTCTGCACCGCTTCGAGCAGGATCCCCAACTGGGTATTGCCACAGGTGTCTACGCAGAGATGCTCAACGGTGAAGTGGCCCCCGTAGCCCGCCGCCACCAAGACAGCACGCCCGGAGGACTCCAGCTGTTTCGCCGCCAATGCTATGAAGGCATTGGTGGCTACATACCGCTGGACTATGGGGGAGACGACTCGCTGGCCGGCATAATGGCTCGCATGAAGGGCTGGAGAACCCGGTGCTTTCCGCAATACGTGGCCGTCCATCATCGCCCCGTGGGCCAACGAGGCAAAGGAGCTCTGCGCGCCAAATTTCGACAGGGCCTCGCTGATCGGCAGTTAGGCAGCCATTTCTTGTTCATGACAGCCAAGTGGTGCAGACGGATATTCCTTGAAAGGCCGATCTTTCTGAGCAGTACCGCCAGGCTGGCAGGCTATCTGTGGGGAGGCGTAACGCTACAAAGGAGCGGCGTTTCAAGAGATGTCGTCCGTTTCTATAGGCGGGAGCAACTGCGGCGGGTGCTTCCTTTTGTACCCATAAGAGACGCGTGAGCCAGAAGCGTTCGTGAGCAATAGCGTGAAAGAAAAACGTTTCAAAATATGTATTGCGTGTTGTCCAGGCGGACACATGGTTCAGGCAAAACACCTGGCCTGCGTCTATGAGAAATACGATCACTTCTATGTGACTTATCCAGGCGGCGTCGCTGAGGGAATGAGACAGGTATCTCGGGTGCGGACCGTGCCTGACGTCTTGCGGTCTCGTCCCCTCTCATGGTTCAAGGGGATCATCGTATCGCTCTATGTGGCGGGCAGTGAAAGGCCCGACATCGTCATTACAACCGGGGCCGGGGCGGTTGTATTCTTCTGCATCTTTGCCAAAATGCTTGGCGCCAAACTTATATTCATTGAGAGTATGGCGAAGGTCAAGACGCCGACCTTGACGGCGAGGTTCATGTATCCACTGGCGGATTTGTTTCTTGTCCAGTGGCCGAATCTGCTTCCTTACTTTCCGCGTGCCAAGTACTACGGGAGGTTGCTTTGATATTCCTTACGATCGGCAGTTGGCACAAAGGATTCGATCGACTGGTTAAGGCCGTCGACGAGTTGAAGGGGCAAGGTGTCATCACCGATCCGGTAGTCGCCCAACTGGGAGGTAGCGGCTATCAGCCAGCCAACTTGGACGCGGCGGCGTATTATTCACCGGAGGATTTTGTACGGATCATCGGCGAAGCTCGCATCGTTATTGCTCACGCGGGAATGGGAACAATAATCGAAGCCCTGAATCTGCGTAAGCCCGTGGTCGTTGTGCCTCGCAAGGCCACGCTTGGGGAAGCCAACACCGATCATCAATTCGACACGGCAGAACAATTGGAGGCCGAAGGCAAAGTCCTGGTGGCCTACGAGGTCGATGATTTGCCCGATATGTTGCAGCGAGCCGAGAGTTTTGTCGTGCCGGGCTGCGCAGTCTCGCCCGAGCTACTGGATTCGGTGGGGACTTTTATCGAGGCGGTGCGCAAGCAACGATACGGATAAACATGATTCTACTGAGGGTAAGCTCTGTTTTGGCGCGTCGTCGAAGCAGAACGACGTTTGGCAAGAAATGATGGTGACGTTGGCATTGGCCCTCAAGGAGCGTTTTATGCCTGGCTGGGCGTCAGGCAGGGCTGTCACAGGGCTTCGGGCCATGCCGGCAGTGTTTTAGAAACGCCCAAAGTCACTGGCCTGCAATCAAGTAATGTGGATCGATCGTGAAAGTACGTAATATACGAATTGTGGTGTTGGTGGGGCGGCGGGATTTTGGGCGGTCTGCGGTGGCGGATCGTTTGCCGGCGGCGTTGTGGCCGGTGGCCGGCAAGCCGGTTTTGGTGCGGCTCTTGCGGCATTTGGCGGATGAGGGCGTTCAGGAGGTCGCCATTTGCTGCGATCAGGCGGTCGCCGATTTGGTGGAGGCCGGTGAGATAGATGACCGGCTTGAGATCCGCTATGTGGTCGAAGAACTCAGTAGCGGGACGGCCGGGTGCTTGCGAGATGCGGCGGGGGCTGATCCGGGGGATCTGACCGTGGTTTTTTCGGGGGCGATGCTGTGTCCGCCTTCGATTGAAAGTCTGATCGAGGCGGACGAAACCCGCGGGGCCGATCTGACGATGGTATTCAATCCCGGTCAACAGGGTGGCTCGGACCGGGGGCGGCCGGCGGAAATCTATCTTTGCCGGCCGGGAGTTCTCAAGCATATTCCCGCCGGCGGGTACTCAGATATCAAGGAAGGTTTGATTCCTGCGATATTGCGGGCAGGCGGTGCAGTGCGGCCGATGGTGCTTGCCCGGGATGCGGGAAATTTCCACGATCGGGCCAGCTACTTGGCTGCCTTGTCGGTTTGTTTGAGCGCGGGGGCGGCGCCGAGCAACGAGTACAGGTTCTACGAGGGCTCGAACAAGCGGATTCCGCCGGATACGCTCAATGAGAACATTCATCCCGGGGCGCGTGTATACGGGCCCGTAGCCGTTGCGGATCGGGCGCGTGTTTTGAAAGGGGCGCTGATTATCGGCCCTGCCCTGATAGGCGCAGAAACAGTGATTGGCGAGGACGCCGCCATCGTCAGAAGCGCCGTTTGGGACGGTTGTCGGGTTGGGGCCCGCTGTGAGATCCGAGAGTCACTTATTGATTGCGGTACGGTGATCCCGGAGGGTATGATGGTGGTGCAGCAGAGCCTCTCGCCGGGAACAGGAACGAAAGCCGTTACACTGGAGGGGCAGATGACAAGAAACGCTGAGAGCCACATCGAAGCAGTAGGAAGGGCCGGGCCGTCGCGTCCGGAGGGACTGGCCGAGAAGATGCCTGCCCGGGTGCCGCTTTCACCGAAGCAGATGTTGGGTGCGCTTGGCGGCCTCGCCGTTCTTCTTGCCTTTCTCTGGTCGTATTGGCCGACTTTGACGCATCTTTGGGAGATCTGGCACCGCAGCGATGAGTATTCGGCGGGCTTACTCGTTCCCCTTTTGACGGTCTACATCCTCTGGTCGCGTCGCCGAGAGCTTGTTTCCGTGCCCGTGCGACCTGCGGTGGTCTGGGGCAGTGCCGCCTTTGCCGCGGCGCAGGCCGCCAGAGGGGTAGGATTGTACTTCATGTACGGCTCCGGGGAGATACTGTCGATTGTGTTGTCCGTGGCGGCGCTCGTTCTGCTGCTCTTGGGGTGGCGGTTTCTGGCGAAGCTCGCCCCGGTTCTGCTGTTTCTTTGCCTGATGCTGCCTTGGCCTCACCGGGTGCAGGCGGCTGTGAGCCTGCCGCTCCAGCGTTACGCCACCGATTCGGCGGTCTTCTGCCTGGAATTGCTCGGCTACGGGGTCGTTCAGGACGGCAACGTCATTCGAATTGGCGAGACCAGCGTAGCGGTGGCCGAAGCGTGCAACGGCCTGCGAATGGTCACCGCCTTCCTGGTGATTACCGGGCTGGTGGTTCTGCTGGCCAGGCGGGCGTGGTGGGAGAAACTGATCGTTCTGATTTCCAGTCTGCCGATTGCCTTACTCTGCAATACGATACGGTTGACTGTGACGGCAATCGCCTTTACGATACTGACAGGCGACCAATGGGAGCAGTTGTTCCATGATTTCGGGGGGTACGCCATGATGCCTCTGGCGTTGGCCATGACCGTTGGCGAGCTCTGGCTGTTACGGCTGCTAACGACCCCAAAAACAGAGGTACAGCGTGAGGTCATCGTGCGACGCAAGACGCGTGGCGCGATGGACTCCTGAGAGTCGGAGATCGATTCCATGAATAACTTGGAGAAATACCTGGACCAGGTCATCGAGCAGAAGCCCGTTGTCTACGAGACGCCGGCGGAGCCAGAGGAAGAGGCCCAGCCCAATATCTTGAAGGGAGTGCTGCGGCGCTGGTATATCGTCCTGTTCGTCTTCATCGCGGTTTGCGGTGTGGGACTGCCGGCGATCTGGCTTCTGATTGAGCCCCGTCACGTGGTGACGGGGGCCATCCATGTCGCTCCTTTCCTGTCCAGTGTATTGACGGGGGAGCCGGATCAGGGAGAGATATCTGATTACGACACCTACATGAATACGCAGGCGATGAAAATGACCAGCGGGCCGATTCTGCAGGATGTGGCCGATGATCTCGTCCCACTGGGGCTTTCGTTCTTCGAGCGGCAAGACCCATCAGACTGGATGGGCCGGCTCCGGCGGAAGTTGCAGCCGCGCCAGACTGCAAGAGATCCCGTTGAGATTCTCCGGGATGCCATTTCAAACGGGATCATTTCGGCCGGCCCCATCCGACGGACCGAATATATCGGCGTCACCATGAAACACACCAATGAAAGTGAAGCGAAAGACATTGTTAATTCGTTTCTGCGGAAGTTCGACGCCAGCTATGGTCGGCGGGCCCAGACGGTGACAGATTCGACCCTGGCGCAGCTCGACGACCAAGAGAAGGAACTGAGGAAGAAAATCCAGCGACAGCAGGACGAGATACGCAACATTGCTCAATCGCAAGGTACAACCGATTTTGACAGCCAGCAGGAAATGGCGATGCAGCGTCAGACGGCCCTGGCAACCGAGTTGACGCGCCTGGAGGCCCAGCGCATTCGCCTGGAGGCGCGCGTGGCGGTGCTGGAGCAGGGGGGGGACAGCAACTTGCCCCAGGATGTGTTGACCGCGGCGCGCAAGCAATACGTGAGCGCCGATTCCATGGTGGAAGAGCTGGTCAAGAACATCGTGGAGATGAAGCGCAATCTGATCGTCGCAGAACAGAACATGACGCCGGGAAATCCCGAACTGGATCGCAGGCAGAAATTGTTGGCCAATTTTGAGGCCGCCCTGCAACAAAAGGAACTGGAATTGGGGCAGGAGTTTGACGAACAGATGGACGTTCGTTCTCGGGAGGCCAACAAACAGCGTCTGGCAGCCGCGAAAGCGGAACTCGCGCAGATCCAAGCGAATTGGGAGCAGTTGAATCGGGTCCTTAAAGAACAGGTGGTGGCGACCAAGGAGGTGGGAATCGCGGGCGCCGACTACGGGAAACTGAACTTCGATATGCGCATCGATCAGGAGCTTTACGATACGGTTTTGCGGCGCAAAAGAAGTATCGAGATGGAATTGGATCGGCAGGCGCGCATCACCCTTGCGTCTGAGGCGGCGACTACCGGCGTGGAAGACAAGCGGATCAAATATTCGGCGGCGCTTGCGTTCCTGGGGCTGGGGTGCGGTGTGGGTCTGGCGTTTCTGAGAGACAAGGTGGACAAGACATTGCAGACTCCGGACGATGTGTCACGTCATATAGATCTGCCGATCATCGGGACGACCACGAGCTCTCACACCATCAAGCCGGCGCAGTTCGCCGAGCAGATTGCCGGCGACTATCAGACGATTCGGGCGAATTTGGGCTTGCTCACCGATGGCCGTATGCCCAAGAAACTCGCCATCAGCAGCGCGGGAATGCGGGAGGGCAAGACGACCTTCGCCGTGAATCTGGCGACCAGCCTGGCCAAATCAGGCAAGAAGGTGCTGTTGATCGACGGGGACCTTCGCAAGCCGGACGTTGGCCACATGCTGAGCATCTCCAACGCATCCGCCGGGGTGCAGGAAGTCTTGTCGGGAGAAGATCCGGTGGGTGTCATTCGAGCGGTGCCGTCCAGTGGTCTGCATGTCCTGACGGCCAATCCTCGGAACCTCGCCGATACGTACGAATTGCTTTCATCCACCAGTGCCACCGAGCAGATCGAGAAACTGGGGCATGACTATGACCACGTCATCATCGACACACCGCCGGCCCTGGCATTTCCGGATGCCCTGGTTTGGGCCAAGCTGACCGATGCGGTCATCCTCGTGGGATTTGCCGGACAGACGACGGCGCCCGATCTGAAAGAGGCCCGAGAGAGATTTGGCCGCATCCGTGCTCGTGTTCTGGGGGCGGTGCTGAGCAACGTGTCGATTGATCAGAATCCGTATGCGTACGGTTATGGCTACAACTATCGCGCTCAGGGGGGCAAGAGGGCCCGAAAGCGTCGCGCAGCCAGAAAGCTGTTGCTCGCGTCGCAGAACCGCGAAAGTGAACTCAGCGACAAGAAGGTTTGACTGCATGCTGCTCGTACCTGAGCTTTGGCCAACGAAATCGGGGCGGCGATGAGACTTATCGTTTTTCGAGAGGCCGATACGGGCGAAGCGGGTGCGGCCGGGCCGGGCCTGCTTCGTTATGCGTTGTCTACTGCGCCCCTGGACCGTTTGATTTTCGGTGCCTTCGACCATCCATGGAGCTGGCCTGACGCCAGGAGGGGGGCTGGCAAATCGTCCGGTGCGATGAATCCGGGCCGGTTGGTGTGGGCCGTTCCTCGTCGCTGGGAGCTGCGCTCGTCCGAGGTGGTGGGACAGACGGTGGCGTACGAGGGCGACGTTGACGTTCGCACCGTAACCGGAGGCAATATCCCCAGGCACTCGTGCCTCGTGGTTTCCAACGGGCGTTTTGTGACGCGGTTGAACTACGGACTGGTCGCTCCGGTCCTCGCCGACGCTTCGGTCGCGGTGGTGGCCGTTACGGTTACACCCGCCCTGGCTGCGTTTCGCGAACTGGTTCGTTTGACGCAGGAAGACCGACTGGTCGGCTATCGAAGGCTCTACGGAGATTCCGTGGAGCCGACGCCGCTGCCCGGCGACTGGCCTCATCACCTGTTTGTGAAGCACGACGTCGTGGACAGACTTTTCGTCGACGGTCTGCCTCGCGATTTCTTGACCTTTGTCGAGCGATGCCGCTCACTTGGGTGGGGCATCAAATCCGTTTCCGTTGGCGGGGCTGCATTCGACCTGAATTCAGAGGACGGCCTCCTTTCGCTCAGCCGGACGGTGCTGGGCGGGATGTCCACGTTCGGCAGCGGGGCGGGCAGCACGAAGTCACAAGTCGCTCCTTCGCCTTGCGATACCGCCGGCGTGTCTTCCGGGTCGCGGCTCATCGGTCCGGTTTGGCTGGGCCCCGGGGCCCGGGTGGAGTCGCAGGCGGTCGTCATCGGCCCGAGCATTCTGTGTGAAGGCAGCGTTGTCCGTGCCGGCAGCGTGGTGGATTCATCCATCGTTGGGTCCGAAACAACGCTCGGCCAGGACGAAGTCCTGAGAGATGCCATTCTCGTCAAGGGCAAAGTGCGGGCCGGAGCCCCCGCCGCCCTCGCTGCCGCCGTTGGCTCACCGGAGGGCACCCGCGCGGCTGATGCCGGCCAGGTTTTTCGTACGTGGCCGGTGTTTTCCTATGCTCGACTCGGCAAGCGCGTTGCCGACGTCATTGCCGCCGTCGGCGTTCTGATCCTGTTTGCGCCGATCATCCCTCTTATTGCGCTGGCCGTAAAGGTCAGCTCGCCGGGGCCGACCTTCTTTCGGGATAAGCGTCAGGGGCGACACGGCAAGCCCTTCCATTGTATCAAATTCAGAACCATGAGGGTGGGAGCCGACAAGATGCAGGACAAGCTGCGGTTTGTCAGCGAGGTGGATGGGCCGCAGTTCAAGATGGCCGATGACCCCCGGATCACGACGGTGGGCCGGTTTTTGCGCGAAACGTATCTGGACGAGATACCCCAGTTCTTCAACGTGCTGATGGGCGAGATGAGCGTTGTCGGGCCGCGTCCTTCCCCGGAATCGGAGAACACGCTGTGCGCCTCGTGGCGCGATGCTCGCCTCTCCATTCGCCCGGGCATCACCGGGTTGTGGCAGGTCTACAGAACGCGCGAGCCCCTGAAGGACTTTCAGGAATGGATTCACTACGACACGAAATACGTCCGCGAGCTTTCCGTGCGGATGGATCTGTGGATATGCTGGCGTACGTTCACGAAGATGGTTTACAACTTCATACGCCAGTTCTAAGCAGCTCAATGGCGGAATATCGCTACGGTCCCTTCCGGGGGCGTTTGCATTTACGTCGGTACGAACCGCACGGCTGATTTCAAGCCTTGTGCTCTGAGTAGAAAGGATTGACCCATGGCGGCAAGATATTTCAACTGGAGATTGGCCATCGTACTGCTCGTGGCCGTCGCGGTCTTCGCAGGGGCTGCATTTGCTCTGCGTCAGTGGCAGAGAAACACCCGTGCCGTAGAGGCGCTTGATCCTGGCGATGAGGCGTACAAGCAGCAGGACTGGGATACGGCGGCCGAGCAATTTGCCCGCTATCTGACGGTCCACAGGGATGACGAGGCCGTTCTGCTCAAATACGCGGATGCGCAGCTGAAGAGAAGGCCGGTGCAACGCCCCAATTGGCAGCAGGCCGTCAACGCATACCGGGCGGTTCTGCGGCTTGACAACGATCATGCTGAGGCTACCGAGCGTCTCACCGAACTGTATCTTGGGATGGGCACTCCGGGCGAGGCGGAACTTATTGCCCGGCCTTACCTGAAGAGGCATGACGACGATCCGGATCCGAATCTGAGTCGGATGCTGGGAGTTGCCCTGGCTCAGCAACGCAAGTACCGGGAGGCCGAAGAGATTCTCGGCAATCTGTTGCGGGAGTACCCCGACCAGGTGGTTGCCTACGAAACGATCGGCTCCTTGGCGGCGGCCCGACCGGAGGATTTCAACAGGCCGGCGGTTGAGTGGTATGATGAAATGGTGGCCAAGAATCCCGAATCTGCATTGGCCTACATCGTGCGGGCGGGGTTTCATCTGCGCAACGGCGAAGGAGAAGAGGCCGCGCGAGCCGCGCGAGCCGATTGGGAACGAGCCCAGCAGGAGGATCTCTCCGACACGAGCGTGCGCCTGCGCTTGACGGGGCTGCTCATTGCTGTCGGTGAATTTGACAAGGCAAAAGAGCATCTGGCGGCGCTGGAGGCGAGTGCTTCCGGGGAATTTGCCTTCTGGCGAACGCGGGCGGAACTGGCTCTTCGACTGGGCGCTACGGAAGAGATGGTGAGGGTTGCCGCGACCGGCCTGGAACAGCTAAAGCCCCAGCCATGGGACTTCATGCCCGTGGCCGCCGAACTCTTCATTCGAGCCGGCCAGCTTGAGAAGGGGCGGCAGTGCATATCGCAGATGCGAGACAAGGAGTCGGATCTCAGGCGTGTGGCCTTCCTGGAAGGCCTTCTGGCCAGCAGCGAGGGCCGGCTGCGAGAGGCTGTCGAGTATTGGAAGGATGCGATCGCGCAAGGTTACCTGTGGTACTCATCTCCCCTGCAACTGGTTCGCATGCCCGTGCGCATGATGCTCTCCTCCGCGTTCAGCCGGATGGGGGATCTCCGCTCGGCGGTGAATCAGCTCCAGGCTTTGACCTCGGAGATGCCTGATTATTGGGAAGGACATCTGGGCTTGGCAAGGCTCTACAGTCAGGCGCGCAACTGGGCGCAGGTGATAGAGGAGGCTCGCGCCGTGCAGCGACTTGAACCAGGACAGCCGGAGGCGGTTCTGGCTCAAGGACCTTCGGAGGCGGTTCTGTTGGAGTTGCAGGCCCGCACCAGCGCACTGGGGGCCGCCGGTGCCGCCGCCGGTGACAGCGCCAGTGCCTGGAAAGACATAGAGAAACGACTGGCGGGCCTGGATGGGAAAGTGACCGGGTGCGAGCTTGAACTGGAGATCCTGCGGGTGCAGGTGGCGATGACACAGACCAAGCTGACCGAAGCGCGGCAGATATTCGATGCGCTCAAGAGCCAGTATTCTTCGGACCTCCGGGTGGCACTTCTGGAAGGTCAGCTCTTGGTTGCCGAGGAAAACGTTCCGGGCGCAATCGAATTGATGCGCAAAACGGCCGAGCGCTTCCCGCAGGCCGTAGAACCGGTGCAACGGCTCGCCCTTCTGGTGAACCAGCAGGAAGACCCCGAATCGTGCGAGTCCGTCGTCAAGCAGGCTGTGGCCCGGATGGACCAGCCGCCGGCGCGACGTGTGCTTGGGTTGTTCCTGGCCGAACTGTACGGCCTTTGGCAGCAAGAGGATAAGCTGTATCAATGGCTCACCGATCTGGCCCGACAATTTCCGGATGACATTCAGATAAAGCGGCGCCTCTTGGCCTGTCGCCCGATCTTTGAGGACGCCCGGCGGGCCCAGACGCTCGTTGATGAGATCAAGTCCGTAGAGGGTGAGGCCGGCTGGCAGTGGCGATACGAGCAGGCAAGAGTCTGGCTGAAAGTAGAAGATTTTAACGATTTGTACGCCCAGACGACGAAACTCCTGCAGGAGAATTTGCTGTCGAATCCCGAAGATCAGGCGAGTCGTTTGCTACTGGGGATGGCGCACGAGAGGACCGGCCGGCTGCAGTTGGCTATCTCTGCCTATCGGGAAGCCCTGAGTCGGTCGCCCGACGACGTGCTGATCATCACCCGGACGGTTGCGGCTCTCCAGAAGGCCGGACAATCTGACGAGGCCCACAGGATTCTGGAGGATGCCAAGCGGCGCGATTTGAAACATCCGGCGCTCGACGAACTCGAGTCGCGCAGCCAGCGGACCGCCGTGTGGGATCATCTGCAGCACGGCGATCTGGAGCTGGCGTCGGATATCCTGAAGGAGCTTGTCGAGAAAGACCCGAATGATGTCTCGGCCGGGCTGGAACTGGTGCGCGTCATGATGCAACAAGGCAAGCTTGATGACGCGGAGGTCCTCTTCAGGGAGGTCAAGGCCAAGGCCCCGGAATCGTTCTGGGTCAAAGAAACGGAGATCCAGCTTCGAATTTCGAGAGGCAATGGGGCCGAAGCGATACGTCTTTGCGATGAGGTGATAGAGAACTTGGGTACGGCCGGCGCCTACGTGCTCCGCGCGCGGACGCATGCGATCCTGCAGGCGAATGAAAAGGCCATAGCCGATTTCAGTCGGGCCATAGAAACCGAACCCAACGCCCCCGGGTTGTGGGTGGAACGGGCAAGGTTCCTTGGCTCGCTCGGTCGGGTGGACGAGGCAATCGAAGATAGCAGGAAGGCGCTGGACCTGGCGCCGGAGAGCCTGCCCGTGCAGAAGTTCGTGATGGAACTGTACTCCGCATCGGGCAGACGGGCGCTGGTTCAGGAAGCCAACGCCATGTTGGATCGAGCTTTGGCCTCGGACGATCACTCGGCGGACCCTCAACTGAAGATGTACAAGGTGCGGCGCTTGCTCCGCAGTGGCACGCGGCCTTCCTTGGAAGAGGCCGAGGGCTTGCTCGAGGAGGTCACGGAGGCCGAGCCGACACGTGTGGAGGCCTGGGAGTTGCTGGGTCGTTTGGAGTTACAGAAGGGCAATCCGCGCCGGGCTCTGGACACCGCTCTTCGCGGCTTGACCCACAACAAGCAGGACAAGCAGTTGTTGCTGCTCAAGGCCTCCGCGGAGGCGCAAGCCGCGCAGTCGGCGGCCCTGGCGGTTCCGACGCTCAGGCAACTGGCGCAGAAAGACCCCGGTGACGCGGAACTCCAGAGGACCCTGGCGAGTGCTTTGTATCGGAGCGGAGACAAGAAGGAAGCCCGGTCGCTGCTGGAAGGCCAGATGCGCGCCGAGCCAAACAGTCCGGCTCCCATGATGACGCTGCTGGGGCTTCTGGCTTCTGATGGCTCCTGGACCGAACTAAACGAGCAGGTGGCGAGCTGGCTCGATCGGCATCCGGATGATGACAACATGCGCACAACAGTGGCAGGATTATTGACGACGGGAGCCGGTGGAAGCGCCCAGGCGGTGAAGATGGCCGAGGGGTTGTTACAGACGGTGTTGGAACGCAACCCCAAAGCCGTCGGTGCTCTCAGCGTCCGAGCCATCTTGACGCAGACCACGGGCCGGGTGGAAGAATCGGTCGCTTTGAATCGCCGCATTCTCGAGCTCGACCCGAACAACGTTATCGCCATGAATAACCTGGCGTGGATTTTGTGCGAGGAAAACGGGCAGTATCAGGAGGCGCTCGACCTTGCAGATCGAGGCTTGAGCGTCGCTCCGGAGTATATTGACATCATGGACACGCGGGGTGTCATCCACTATCGGATGGGGGGCGCCGATCCGTCGCACTACGAGAAGGCGGAGGCGGACTTCAGGCGGTGTCTCGAATTGTACCCCACCACGGCCCTGGCAGGCGCGGCCACGCGCTTCCACCTGGCCCGAGTGTACGACAAAACCGCCCGCAAGCCCGAGGCTCTGCAGGAAGTGCAAAAGGCGCTGGATTTGCATGATTCAATGGGGGGGCTGTCATCGGAAGACCTCGCCGAGGCCAAGCTGTTGCTGAGACGATTGCAGGGGGGCTGATCTGCGTCTCATCCGCAGGTTTCCTTCCCCAAACCACAGCTTGACTTTTGTCTATATCCGGTAACGGCGTTCTTCGATCAAGGTGCCGTTACACCTCCCAACTCGTTTGCATTCGTTCTGATGCCGGTCGCCCCAGCGACCGGCATATTTTTTGCGCCCACCGAGCTGAACCGGGGCACGGTGCCTTGTTGATTCGCAAGCGGTGCAGTCAAAGGAAGCAAATGACAGTCCGTACAATAATGGCCTCTGAGTGCCACCGAAGCGGTAGGACGCCATTGACAGACGTCGTTGGTCATGTCGTCTCAGGCCGATCCCGGGGCCGCATCGCTGCCCCGTCCGACGATGGGAATGCCCAGTTCGTCGGCCAGGGCAAGGGTCTCGGGCTTGTCGATCAGGATCGTCTTCTCGGCCTCGATGACCAGGCACGTGCCGCCGTTGGCGGCCAGGTCTCGAATGGTCTCGGGGCCCACGCAGGGCACGTCGAAGCGCATATCCTGCTGGGGCTTGGACGTTTTGATGAGCGTCCAGCCGCCCGCTTTGCAGAGCGTCCCGGCGCGCTTGATCATCTCGGCCGTGCCCTCGATGGCCTCCACCGCAATGACCTCCATCTCCCGTATGGCGATCGCCTGCCCGATGTCCATCTCTCCGAGCTTCTTGGCCAGCGGCCATCCGAACTGAATGTCGTTTTCGACCCGCGCGCCGGGCCGGCACGTTGTCATGACGCCCTCGTGGGCGAGGTGTTCCTGGCAGTACATGACCGAGTTCTCCAAGCGGATGCCGCCGTTGGCCAGCTCATCGACCAGGGCGGACAAGAGGGTGTCCGTCAGCTTGCATTTGCCGCGTAGACGCCAGTAGTAGATGCGAAAGGCGCGCCAATCGGGCAGATAATGCCAGATGCGCCACGGCGTAAACAAATGCGATTTCGTCACGCGGCCGACCATGATGGCGTTGGCCACGTCGTGCCTTCTGAGCTTGCGTATCCAACTGCCCGGGCGGGCGACGCCGGCGCGGCAAAACACGTCCACTTCATCGGCCAGCGCCGGCTCGACGTAACCGGCCAGGCCGACACAGACCACCTTGTGGCCGGCCCTCCTGGCACCGGAGGCAACCATAAACGGCAGCCTGCCTCCCCCGGCGATCAAGCCTACCTTCTCTGACTGGCTCATGGCGCAACCATGGAATGAAGTTCTTGCGGCGTTCTATTCATCGCCCGAATCGTCGGAGCTCGCTTTCATCGAGGCGGCGATTTTGCGCAGGCGACTGTGCAGATTGCGGATATCCTGACGCATCTGGGGCAGATGCTGGAGCACGGTATAGGCTCTGCGCGCCTGGCCTGCGTCGATGGCCGGTGCTCCCAGCACGGTTTCGCCGTCCGCGATGCTGTTGACGACTCCGGCCTGGGCCCCAATCGTCACGTTGTTGCCGATGGTGATGTGACCGACGATGCCGACTTGCCCACCGACGACGCAGTGGTGTCCCAATGTCGTCGAGCCGGCGATCCCGACCTGAGCGACGAGAAGGCAGTGCGCGCCGATCTTCGTGCCGTGTCCGATGGTTACGAGGTCGCCCAGCTTGCTACCCCGGCCGATGACCGTATCATCGAGCGTGCCCCTCTCGAGGCCGCAGCAGCTGCCGATCTCGACGTCGTCCCCGATCACCAGGCCTCCTATCTGCGGTATCTTGTGATGCACCCCCTTGTGCGTGGCGTAGCCGAAGCCATCGACGCCAATTGTTGAGTTCGCATTGATGATGACGCGCCGGCCGATGCGGCAGCCTTCGTAAATGGCGGTGTTGGCATAGATGATGCAGTCGTCGCCGATTTCGACCCCTTCGGCGATATGGACACAGGGGTACACGATGCACCGGTCACCGATCTTCACATTGTCGGCAATGGTCGCGAAGTCGTGAATATGACAGTCGGTCCCGATCTGGGCGCTTTCGGCAATCGAAGCACGCGGACTGACTCCGACGTCCTTGTGCTTGCGGTGGCCATAGAGCAGCACCACCACTCTGGTAAAAGCGTAGTAGGGATCGTCAACGATCAGGAGAGAAGCGGGAGCGGCCGTCTCCTTTGCGACGATTACCGCGCCGGCCCGTGTCGTCTGAAGTTGCCTCTCGTACTTGCGATTGGCCAGGAAGCTGATATCCCCTTCCTGCGCGCCTTCCAGGGTCGCCGCCGCCCGAATGACCACATCGGGGTCGCCCTGGACGGTGCCGCCCACGTATTCGGCTAATTGACCGAGCGTTCGTTCCTGCATTGTCAGATTCGTACCATCCAAGGGTTCGTCCGGCGCCGGCGGTATCATCTCTGCCAAATGAAGCCTGGACCGCCGCCGCGCACCAAAAAACTGATTGTACCGCAAGAAGCCGGCGGGTCAACCCTCCTGATAAAACCTGATCGGGGGTGCGATCCCGCTCAGAGGGTCGCCTGGCCCTGCCTTGCCGCAACCACGGCGCTTGCGTTGGCGCTGAATCGCAAGACCGACGGCGCGACTACAGTGGCCCCGGGTCGATACCCGGCCGTTCTACAGAGCGGATGTCAGGGTGTCGAGAACGGCCTTCTGAAGGCTTGCGGAAGGTTTTTGAGCGAAACTGCTCTCTCTATCCCGGAACACGGTCAGGGCTCGACCCACCGGCTTGTACAGGGCGGGATCGGTCGGGCCGAACATCGCAAACGTCCGCAAGCCCATTGCCGCAGCCAGGTGGGTTACCCCGCTGTCGTTGCCGACGAAAGCGTCAGCGCCGCTGAGGACGGCGACCACTTGCGTCAGCGACAGAGATCCCAGGCAGTGGCCCGTTTCTTGAATCCGGGCCATTTCTTTCGGGCTGAGCCTTTCTTCTTCGGCCGGTCCCAGCAGAAAGAGCACCTCATAGTCCTTCGAGCGCAGTTCCCCGGCGATGGCCAGAAAGTTGTCCAGGTGCCAGCATTTTCCCCGGCCGCCGCTGCCCGGATGGATCACGATCAACTTCTTTGCCAGATCGATGCCGTTGTGATCCAGCAGCTCGACGCCCCCGTCTCGATCACCTTCCGTTACCCGTATCAGGACGTTTTCGGCCGGTGCCTTGGTTTTTTCACCGGACAACCCGCTCTCTTGGGAGAACTGCTGGACGTAGAATTCGGTCACGTGCTGTGTGCTGCCCTCCGGCGGTTTCAGCGGCAGAGTGATGATCTCCGCGCTGTGGCTGCAGTTGGTCGTGAAGATCAGGTTTTGCTCGAAATTGCTGTGAGGCTCGCCCAGGAATGAAACGATCCATGCGTAATCGGCGAACACGTGGATCAACGGGTCCCAATCGGCCAGATCGAGTTTGGACGGCTCGACGAAGAGTCGGTGCAGTTCCGCCGAATCCAGGCAGCGCACGCCGTCCACACAACTGCGCCCGGGAAACATGCCGATGTAATCGGTGTGACCGAGGATGTCGACGCCGCCCAGGTCGAGGGCGTCCTTCATGACTTTGACGAGCGGCAGTGTCAGGATGCAATCGCCCAGGGCTCCGGGCTGCAAAATCACCCCGCGCTGCGTTTCCTTGGCCACCTGCGCTCCTTTCGCTTCCAACAGACTCAGGATGTCTTCGTTTGTCTGCATCGTCGGCTCGTAATCATGTCGTTTCGTTCCGGCTCTGCGGCCCGTGAGATCGCTGCCTGCATCCGGGCTCTCGGCGTCGGTTAGCATACCGTCAGTTTCCCACTTTGTCAATCCAACCGGCGCCGGCAACCCGGCGCTTGTCGTTTTCGCTCAGATAGAAGACCGCCAACTGCCCCGGGGTAATGGCCGCGATCGGCTCGTCGAATTCCACCCGGGCGGCGTCCTCGGCGGGAGTAACGACTGCCGGCTTGCCGGGGCTGTTATATCGGACTTTGACGGTTGCGGAAAACGAGGACAGCGGTCTGTCGGTCAGCCAGTTGACGCCGGCAGCGGTGAGCGTGCGGTGCATCACTTCCGGCTTGGGTCCGAGGACAACCGTATTGGTGGTCGGGTCCAGTCGTGTCACGTAGTAAGGCTCGCCCATGGCCACGCCCAGGCCCCGGCGCTGGCCGATGGTGTAGCGGTGGATGCCCTCATGCCGCCCGAGGACCTTGCCCGCGCCGTCGACGATCTGCCCCTCCCCGGCCAGCGCGGGGCGGCGCTGCTCGATGAACGGCGCATACGCGTCGTCGGGCACGAAGCAGATTTCCTGCGACTCCTCTTTTTCGTTCGTGCCCAGATCGAGCCGGCGCGCGATGTCTCGAGCCTCCGATTTGCAGCGCTGGCCCAGCGGAAGCAGGACATGATCCAGGACGTCCCGGTCGACCATCGACAGGGCATAGGACTGGTCCTTGGCGAAGTCGGCACCTTCGTAGAGGCCGGGCTTTCCGTTGTGTTTTGCGATGCGAGCGTAGTGGCCGGTGGCAAGGAATGCCGCGCCGGTCTCCCGGGCGAATTGCCAGAGTCTGCCGAACTTGATGAGTCGATTGCAGAGGACGCAGGGATTGGGCGTTCGGCCCCGGCCGTACTCGTCACAGAAATAGTCCAGGATATGCTCGAACTGAGGCCGAACGTCCAGGACGTGCAGTTCGATGCCGAGCCGCCGGGCTACGTCGGAGGCTTCCTTTTGCGCGTGCCGGCCGTGATCGCTCGTGACCAGAAACACGCTTGTGCATTCATATCCGTCCTGGAGCAGCAGGGCGGCCGCCGCCGAGCTATCGACACCGCCGCTGAGCGCGACAACCACTTTTTTCGCCGGTGAGGTCATATCAAACTGAGAATGTAATTTGCGCAACAGCCGTTTGGTACGCCGGGTGAGGCCGAAGGGTTCGCAGCCGAACCGGATGGATGCGGCGCTATCGCCCCGGAGCAACGTCTTCGTAGCTCGCTTCTGCGCCGCCCATCCGGAATTCGTCATGATACAGGACGCGTTTGCTCACGGCGTCGTCGGGCGTTTTGGGATCGCGCCAGCCTTTGTACAGCCCCATCTTGAAGTAGGGGCCCTTGGCGTCGTTGAACGCATTAGGGCCGGTCTGATCGACCACCTTCCGCCCGTTCTTCCATACCTGGAGGATGCCATCGGCCTTGTAGGACCACTTGACGTGGACCACCCAGTCCGCCCACCGTTCTCTTTCGTAGGGACCCAGGTCATAGGTCTTGGTGCCGCCGTATTGGCGCTTGCCGCTCTCGAACGTGTTTCGCTTGGCGTCCCAGCGGCTCACCCAGCTCCAGCGCCCGCCGGTGGTGAACAGGGCCATCACCGGATTGCGCCAGGTCTCGCCGGTTTCCTGATCGGGCACGCCGTGCCACTGCGCGACAATTTCCCAGACGCGGTCGGGAACGTACTCTTCGGGCAGCAGGATGCTGAACCCGTACCAGTATTCCTTGCCGACCTCGGCGCGGGGCCCGCTGACTTCCGTTCGGTACGCCACCCGGTCCCGGCGGCGATCCAACGTGGATTGCATGGCGTACTTGCCCGCCCGCGTTCGAGTGCGCGTCACCGCAGGCGTGTTGCCCGAGCCGCGCCAGCCCTTCAACTGGGCATTCTCGAAATCGCTGGTAAAGGTCACGCCCTTGCGCTGTCTCCTGAGACGAACGATGCGCAGGGCGATATCGTCGCTGTATTGCGGCGCGTCCAGGGAGGCGGTTCCTCCGCCGTGGCGCAAGGTTTTCGCGAGATCGACTTCTCCCGTCTTGGTGTTGACCCACTCCGCCTTGTACGGACCCTGGGGCAGGGCGATTCGAAGCTGTCGGAGGTTGTCACCGTTGACGTAGACGGCATAGGCTCTGCCGCTTTCGACGAGGGCCCGCGCGGTGGTGTCTTTCGGGACGCCGCCCTCGATCACGGTGTTGTCGGGTTTCATGGCGATAAAATCGAAGCCGCCCATGAAGTCCTTGAGGATCTCGAGCTGTCGTCTGAGTTTCGGGCCTCCGCCGCCCGGGGCATTGATCGGCGCCGTTCCGTCTTCATGGCCGACCGCGAAGGAATAGTCGAGATTGCTGTAGACGGCGCCGCCGGCGATGATGAAGTCCCACGCTTCGATCCGGTAGGGCTTGACACGGTCGTCTCCGGAAAATCCCGTCTCGTTGTCGCCGAGGACTCGGTTGAGATGATAGTTTTCGGCCACCGCCACGGGCGGCTTGGCGTAGTGGAAATTGAAGACCGAGACGTGCGGATTCGGGTCTTCGATCTTCTTCGTTTTGTTGGCGATGTTCTGGGCGATGAGATGTTTGACCTTGAGTTTCGATTCGGCCTGCACGATCGTCTCGGCGATGTGATTCTGCCACTCCATGGTCACGCCGCCGAAGTAGGGCTCGTTGCAGATCTCGTAGTAGAGGTTGTCGAAGTCCTTGAGCGCCTCGACGATGCGACGGACCATCGCGTCCTGGACGGCCAGCAGATCCTTGTGCTTGAGTGTGTAGACGTCGGTCCTCTCGACCGCGCCGACGCCGTTGACGTTGTTGCGGGAGTTCATGGGGCTCAGCTCCCACATCCGGTCCTCGTAGAAGGGGCAGAACAACACCAGTTCGACGACCACACCGCGGCGGCCGGCCTCGGCGACGAAATCCGTCAGTCTCCGGAAATACCCGTCATCCCATTTCGTCAGGTCGAATTTGTTGCCCCCGTTGGCGTAGCCGGGCGTTTCGCTTCGCGCCCAGGGGCACATCAGATCGCCCCGGGCCGGGGCCAGCGTGTTCCTCTCAATATTGAACGCGCCCGGAGGCTCGCAATAGGCGCCGCTGAACGTGCGCGTCAGATTGAACTCATACGATTGGAGCGTCGCCAGATACCGCGTGGTGTCGAAGGCCCGGTTCAGAACGGCGCCGTAGTGCTCGCCGGAGGTGATCA
>JAFGCA010000760.1 GCA_016932895.1 Sedimentisphaerales bacterium
CGCCCTCACCCGGCACGGACGCGCGGTAGCACCGCATTTCGCAACGTCCGCCACGAACGGAAGCGATGGTGTGAAGAGTGAGAAGGGTGTGAAGGGCCCGGGGGGGGTGGAGATTGCCACGGCCTGCTGGGCCGGACTCGCAATGACATGCGGCCGGAGGATGGCTTCGCAGCCCCCATACGAAATACCAGATGCCAAATCCCTATGCTGTTGTCAAAGAGCCGCCAGAAAACCGCGCCCCCACTATGGGGGGAAAGCTGCGTGAATTTTGCGAAAAAAAATGGAGAATCTCGCCGGCGCAATGTATGCAAGTCCCTGCTGACACAAGAATAAGAAGTTTTTGGGCAGGCTCGCTTCAATGCCTCCGTGACATTGTACGAGGCCGCTCAAGACGTGCGATGGCGATGAGAGGTCTTGACGGGCCCTGCGAATGTCTGTACAACGGGGGCAGGTTGCGGGTTACCGGACGCAAAGACGGAGGAACTACGCTCCTTAATGGAAACCTAACAGACTATTGACTGATAAGGGTACTTTTTGTTAAAATAGAGAAAAGATTTGTGTGGGAGTCAGCCACATCCAGTGTGAGATATGGGGAGTGAGGGAACACCATCGCCCAAGCAGGTGATGCCTGTTGGCTGTTTGGGAGCAGGCAAGAAGAGGCAGTGAAAGGAGTGCTGAAGACTTGGAGTTTGGAAGCCCTGCAATGCCGAGCGAATCGAAAGAGAACCTCGGCATCTCAGCGGGCCGTGTGAAACATCAGGCAGGATATGCACCTTCGGGGAAGAAGGAGGCACAGAAGGTCCGTCCGGAGCGAAAGCCGAAGAAGACGGTGGATCGGATGCTGGCGTGCCGGTTCGAGCTGAAGTATCTCATTACCGAATCGGAGGCGGCGGCGATCGATCGTTACATCCGGCCTTTCCTGCCGCCAGACCGCTATTCGAAGTTGCAGCGAGGGGGCATGTATCCGATTGTAAGTCTATATCTGGATTCGCCGGATTTACACTTGTGTCGGGAAACGCTCACCGGCGTGAAGAACCGTTTCAAGCTGCGGATTCGCAGCTACACCGACGAGCCGGAATATCCCCGTTTCTTCGAGATCAAGCGGCGGATCAACCGCGTGATTGTCAAGAGCCGCGCCCGCGTGACGGATCGGGACGTCCCCGTTTTGCTGAGCGGCCGGTCGCTGCCGCCCCAGGGCTATTCCACGGATGAGGCGGCTCTGAACCAGTTTCAGCTTTATACCTCCAGCATTCATGCCGGTCCCATGGTGCTCATTCGTTACATGAGACAGGCGTTCGAGAACACTTCGGAGAACCGGGTCCGCGTGACTTTTGACCGCCGGCTTTGTTACAAGGTGACGCACAAACCGCAGGTGCGGCTGGGCGGAACCGGGTGGCAGCACAACTCGGTAACCCAGGGGCACGTGATTCTGGAGATCAAGTTCACCGGACGATACCCGGAGTGGCTCGCCCGGATGGCGACGCATTTCAACCTGGAACAGCGTTCGATCTCAAAGTACGCGACGTCCATTGAACAGGCGTGCGGGCTGGGATTCTGCTCGCCCGTCATAAGGACCGTGCAGTATGGATAAGCTGTGGCAATTGATCGATGAGACGCCCCTCGAAGCGGGCGGGTTCAGCCCGGAGAGCGTTTTGCTTTCGCTTCTGCTGGCGTTCGTGCTGGGTCAACTTCTGGCCTGGGTGTACTACCTCACGCACAGCGGGCTGTCGTATTCCCGCTCGTACGTGCAATCTCTGATCCTGATCACCGTGGTGGTGGCCATGGTGATGGCGGTGATCGGCAACAACATCATCACCGCCGTCGGTCTGATGGGTGCCCTGGCGATCATTCGGTTTCGAAACGTGATGAAGGATACGCGGGATATCGCCTTCATCTTTTGCGCCCTGGTCGTGGGAATGGCGGCGGGCTCGCATCGGTACGCCACCGCGATCGTGGGCACGATCCTTCTCTGCCTGATTGCGATCTACCTGTACTTTACCAACTTCGGCTCCCATGAACCTCACAACGGATTCCTGCGTTTCAGCCTGCGGGGGGCGATTGGCCCCGAGCATCCGGTGCCCGGCATTCTGCGGCGTTTCTGCGGGAACTTCTCGCTGATTTCGGTGCAGGATACGGGGTTCGGCGGCCCCGCCGAATACGCGTACCAGTTGATGATTCGCAATATCACCCGGAATGAGGAGTTTATCTCGGCCCTGGAGAAGGTTGAAGGAATCGAGAACATCAGTCTGACGATGCAGGAGAAGCTGCTCGAGGTATAGGCTACGTAATGAAGAAGAAATCCTCCAGAAAAAGTCACACGGTGAAACGGTACTTCCTGCATCATATGGTGCCGGTGGTGGTCTGGCTGGGGGCCTTGGGGGGCGTTGTCGGACTGTTCCAGCGTCAGGCACAGCGTTTCGAGGTCGTTGGGATCGCCCGGAGCGAAGTTCGTCAGGTTGCCGTCAGCAGTACGGGCCGGATCAAGGAGGTTCGCGTCGGACTTTTCGAGCCCGTACAGGCCGGGCAGACACTGGCCGTCGTGGATACGATCCTGGACAACGAGCAGACCCTCAAGTCGCAGCTTGAGGCGCAACTGGCCAGTGCCTCGGCGGGGATCGAGCACTTGGTGGCTCAGCTTCTGCCGACGCAGGATCTCATGGAGGCCGATGCCGCCAACCTGGAGCTGAACCGCGCGGGCGACCTGCGGCGGTTTTCGGTCGACGTGGACAACGCCCGGCTGCGAATTCTCGAATTGCAGGCGGCCATTGCCGCCGACCGAATTCTCCTGCACGATTTGGCGATGGAGGTCAAGATCGTCGACAAGCTCGTGGTCGACGAGGCGGTTGCCCCTTATGAGCTGGAAAAGGCCAAGGTCCAGCACGAAAGTCTGGCGGCGAAAATTGCCGATAACGAGACGCTGCTGGCTCAGGCCCGGGTCACTCTGGACGAGGCGCAGCAGCGGTGGGAGCGATTCTTGCGGCAGGAAGTGGCCCGTCCCTCCGTGCCTCATGCCCTGGAAGTGATACGCAAGGAGATCAAGGTCCAGGAAGAGGTGATGAAGGGTTTGCTCAAGCAGCTCAAGGCGTTGGAATCACGCGGGTCCGTCGAATTGACGGCGCCCATTGACGGAGTCGTCATCCCGCTGTACGTGCAGGCGAACGAAGCGTTGCAGCAACGGCCGGGCGAGCACGTCATGCGGCGTGCCGGAGAGGTCGTGACGGCCGGCGAGCCCATTCTGGCGGTGGCCGAGAAGGAGCCGACCGAAATCGTCGCCTACGCCAGCGAGCAGCAGATCGGGGCGCTCAAAGGCAAAATGAAGGTCCAGTTGGTCAAAGCCACAACGCCGGCCCAACTCGCCCAGTCGAATATCGTGTCGATCGGTCCCACGATTGAGCTGATGCCGCAACGCTTGTGGCGCAATCCCACCATTCCGCAATGGGGTCGTCCCGTGGTGATCGGTGTGCCGCCCGGGCTGAGCGTGATCTCGGGCGAGATTGTCGGCATCAGGGGGCTGTAGCCTGGCGCCCTTGTCCGACCCGGTTTTGGTGGGAATACAGAAGCGGAGACGCGTGAAAATGACGGATGCATCCTACAAGCGAAAAGGGCAGGCGCTGGTTGCCTTGTGCGTCGCCGGTCTGATCGCCCTGGCCGGATGCGGTCCGAAGAATTACAAGCAGGACGCCGACGAACGCGTCTATACCATCATCGACGAGAAGTGGGACCCTGCATTCGGCTCGAAGGCGAACTATAGAATCAGTGACACGGCCCCGTCTCCCAACGACATCCCGGCTGCGACGGCGGTTCCCGTTTCGGGCGTGCTGACTTTTCCGCAGGCGATGGCCCTGGCAACCGCGCAAAACCGCGAGTACCAGACGGAAAAGGAGACACTGTACAGCACGGCGTTGGACTTGCGGCTGGTGCGGCACAGTTTCGAGAATCAACTTTTCGGCGGCGGCAGCCTTTTCTACAGCAACAACGGTCGCGACGAATCCGTAGCGGCCGAGGCCAACGTCGGCTTCAATCGATTGCTGGCGACCGGCACGCAGATCAGCAGTGCGATCGCCGCCCGCTGGCTGGCGGTTCTGATCGGGGCCGGGGACCACGGTTTGGCCTCCGTCTTCACGGCCACCGTGGCTCAACCTTTGCTTCGGGGCAGCGACCGTACGGTGGTCCTGGAGAATCTGACCCAGGCGGAGCGGAACACGCTCTATCAAATTCGTACGTTCAACCGGTTTCGCAAGTCCTTTGCCGTGGCGGTTGCGACGCAGTATTTTCAGGTCCTTGAGTTGTACGACGTCGTTGCCATCACGCGCGACTACCTTGAGGCCCTGACGGAGTTGCATGACGACGTGGCCAAGCTCGCGGCCGCAGGCCGGCTTCCCAGGCTGGAGGCGGACCGGCTTGCCCAGGAGGTGCTGCGGGCTCGTGACGCGCTCATTCTGGCGCAGCGAGAATACGAGCGGTTTCTCGACCAGTTCAAGATGACGCTGGCCGTTGCGCCGACGACGGAGTTCCGCCTCGACACGAGCGTGCTGGCGGCGCTGAAGGAGCATGGGATCCCCGAACCGGAGATCGCGATTGACGCGGCGATTGAGTCGGCCCTGCTCCGGCGCCTGGATATGGCCAACCGCGCCGACGCGGTCCTTGATGCGCAACGGGCGGCATACGTGGCGGCCGACGCATTGCGAGCGGGCCTGGACGTGACGGGAACGGCCGCTGTGGACTCGCATGGCAATGGGACGGTCTCGGCGGGGCCGGTTTTGGATGTGCCGCTCGATCGTGTCGAGGAGCAAACGGTCTATCGCAAGGCGCTGATTGCTTTGGATCAGCGTCGGCGCGACTATGATCAGGCGACCGACACCGTGCGGCTGGAAGTGCGGGAGGCCTACCGCAAACTCCAGGAGACGGGCGAGAGGTACCGCGTCCTTTCGGAGAGTCTGGCGACGGCGCGGACGCGGATCGCGCGAACCTCGGAGTTGCTTACGTATGCCCGCGTGGACAGTCGGCGCGTGCTCGGCGCTCACGCAGATTTGTATGACGCGCGGAACGCGGCAACCGATGCTCTCATCGATTATGCCATTGCTACGTTGAACTTCTATCGTGACACGGGCGTTCTTCAGGTGCGCCCGGACGGGATGTGGGAGGCCGGCGCGGGCGACGCGCCGATGGCCCGGACCGAGTTCATGCCGGATTCTTCCGTGACGCGGCGATGACGGGCAAATCCAGGTTGGCATAGAAGACTGCCGGAGAAACTCACATTCGGAAGGAAGGTGTAACATGCGTTTGACGGGGATGCGGGCCGCCCTCGTGGTCATGCTGGCGCTGGCCGCGAGCCTCCACGGGGCCGATGTTATCTTGAACGAATACAATGCCGTCAGCGGCACGAATTTCCTCAACGGTGGAGACGCCGCCGCAGACGAAGAGGGAGGCCGGGCGTCGGATACCTATTTCGGCCGTGTCCAGGGCAACGGTGGAGACTGGTTCGAGCTGGTGGTGATCGAAGACCACCTGGATATGCGCCGCTGGCATCTGGACATTTACGGTGGTGGCATTCTCGATGAGACGCTCGACCTCACGGATGACCTGATATGGTCGGACCTGCGCAGCGGTACGATCATCACGATCTCCGAAGACGTTCCCAGTGACGTCAGCTACGATCCGGCCGCCGGCGACTGGTGGATCAACGTTCAGGCCAACGACGATGCCGATGGAGTTTACATCGAGGCGTCGTCGTTTCCCGTCAGCAGCAATGACTGGCAGTTGCGCATTCGGGACGCCCTGGGTGCGATTGTGTATGGACCGGCCGGGGAGGGCGTCGGCCCCGCCAACGGCGTCTCGGCCACCGAGGTGGCCCGGTTGGAGGCCACTCCCAGCGCGTCCGTTACGCCGAGCTCGAACGATTACGACGACGGGGCGGATTTCAGCACCTTTGGCGCACCCAATCGCTGGGGCGTTCAGGATTTCAGAGATCTTCGTACGGTCGCTTCTGCGCCGGCCTCGATCTCCGTGTCGTCGCCCGACGGCCTCGAGGTTCTGGCGACCGGCGACTTCGCCACGATTCGGTGGGACAGCGAGGGGGTTGTCGAGGCCGTTCTCATCGAGTTCTCCCTGGATAACGGCGATACGTGGTCGAGCGTCTATCCTCCCAATGTTGGTAACAGCGGGCAGTACCGGTGGCTCGTTCCGGCGGTGGATTCAGATGAGTGTCTGGTTCGCGTTTCCAGCACGACGCGCCTGGGCATCCATGACGTCAGCGCTGAGGTCTTTAGCATCATTCAATGCCCGCTGGCGGCCGACCTGACCGGCGATTGCATCGTCAATTTCTTTGATTTGGCGCTGATGGCCTCATCCTGGCTGCAATAGGGAACGCCGCCTTCGGGCGGCTCCAAACCGGCTTATCAAGACTGGCACAGGGGTTTAGGAGCCCGGCGGACAGGGTCCCTTCTGCCGGGGGCCCGTGAGAATACGGGTTTCTGACCCGGGACAACCCACGAAGTCTGCTTCCGGCCTGAGTGTGGCTTAACATTTCGGGGCCTTCGATCCGATGAAATCGAGGAGAGCATCGGCTGCGAAGTGCGCCTACCCATGAGAGGCCGGATGTTGTATAGTATGCCTCCGGATGTGCGGACGGATGCAACGGCAGCGCCGGACCGGCCGCACGGCTTGGGCCGGCTTCGGGGTGTGGTGGGGGGATCGGCAGCTCGGCGCCGAGTTCAGATTCGAAGCGTTGTCTCACGACAGAAAGGTTATCGAAGGGCATGGAACCACGAGAAGGCAGTTACGATTTTGCTGAAATTGAGAGCAAGTGGCAGGACTATTGGGCGCAGAACAAGACGTTTCGGGCGACGGACTGCGACGCCTCCCGGCCGAAGTACTACGTCCTGGATATGTTTCCGTATCCCAGCGGCCAGGGGCTGCACGTCGGCCATCCCGAGGGCTATACTGCCAGCGATATCGTGGCCCGCTACAAGCGTATGAGAGGATACAACGTCCTGCATCCGTTCGGCTGGGACGCGTTCGGGTTGCCCGCCGAGCAGCATGCCATCAAGACCGGAACGAATCCGGAGGAAACCACCGGCAAGAATATCGCCAACATGCGCCGGCAGACCAAATCGCTCGGCTTCAGCTACGATTGGGACCGCGAAGTGGCTACGACGGACCACGAGTACTACAAGTGGACGCAGTGGATCTTCGTGCAGCTTTTCAATTGCTATTTCGATGAAGGCCGGCAGAAGGCCCGGCCCATTGACGAGTTGCCCATCCCGGAGGGCCTGAGCGCGGAGGAGAAACGTCATTTCATCGACGAGCACAGACTGGCTTACCAGGCCGACGTGGCGGTGAATTGGTGTCCCGCGCTGGGCACGGTGCTGGCCAACGAGGAAGTGGTCGGGGGCCTGAGCGAGCGCGGCGGGCATCCGGTGATTCGCAAGCCGATGCGGCAGTGGATGCTTCGCATCACGAAATACGCCGAGCGATTGCTCGATGATCTCAAAGAGGTGGACTGGCCCGATTCGATCAGGAAGCTGCAGGCCGACTGGATCGGCAAGAGCGTCGGCGCGGAGGTTTGTTTTCACCTCGATGGACATGAGGCCGACATCTGGGTCTTCACGACCCGGCCCGATACGCTTTTTGGCGCCACGTACATGGTGATGGCGCCCGAGCATCCGTTGGTGGAGGTACTTACGACCGACGCGCAGAAGGCCGCCGTGAAGCAGTACTGCGAGGCCGCCGCCCGCAAGAGCGACCTGGACCGGACCGATCTGGCTAAGGAGAAGACGGGCGTTTTCACTGGGGCCTATGCCGTCAATCCCGTCAACGATGAGAAGGTGCCGATCTGGATCAGCGACTACGTGCTGATCAGCTACGGCACCGGCGCGATCATGGCGGTCCCGGCCCATGACGAGCGGGACTTTGAATTCGCCAAGACGTTCGACCTGCCGATCGTTGGTGTGGTGGCGCCGCCGGATGCGGACCAGGCTGAGCAGGTCAATCGCGGCGAGTTGTGTTTCGTCGGGGATGGAAAAGCGGTCAACAGCGGCTCGTTCGATGGATTGGCCACGGCCGAGTTTAAGGAGAAGATCACCGCGTGGCTGGCCGAACGAGGGCTGGGAAAGAAGGCGATCAACTACAAGCTGCGCGACTGGCTTTTCAGCCGGCAGCGGTACTGGGGCGAGCCGTTCCCTATTCTTCATACCGAAGACGGGCGGATCCTGGCGCTTTCCGAGGAGGAACTGCCCCTGCGGCTGCCTCCGCTGGAAGACTACAAGCCGATGGGGACGGGTGAGTCGCCGCTGGCCAAGGCGACGGATTGGGTCAACGTGACGCTTCCGGACGGCACCAAAGCCCGGCGCGAGACCAATACGATGCCGCAATGGGCCGGCAGTTGCTGGTACTATCTGCGCTACCTCGACCCGCGCAATTCGCAACAAGCCTGCGATCCGGAGAAGGAAAAATACTGGATGTCGGTGGACCTGTACATCGGTGGCGCCGAGCACGCGGTGCTGCATCTGTTGTATTCCCGGTTCTGGCACAAGTTCCTCTACGACTTGGGCTACGTCAGCACGAAGGAGCCTTTCCGCAAGCTGATCAACCAGGGCATGATCCTCGGCGAAGACGGGCAGAAGATGAGCAAGTCGCGCGGCAACGTGGTTAATCCCGACAAGGTCATCTCCGACTACGGCGCCGATTCCATGCGGTTGTACGAGATGTTCATGGGGCCCTTGGAGGCGATGAAGCCCTGGAGCACGCAGGGGGTGCAGGGCGTGTACCGTTTTCTGCAGAAGGCGTGGCGTCTGATCGTGGACGAGGAGACGGGCGCCGTGGCCGGAGCGATCCAGGACGCGCCGGTGGATGAAGAGACGCTGCGCTTGCTCCACCAGACGATCAAGAAGGTCGGCGGCGACGTTGAGACGTTGGGTTTCAACACGGCCATCAGCGCCATGATGATCCTGGTCAACCACGTTTCCCGGCTCAAAGTGAAACCTCGCGCCGTTGTCGAGCCTTTCGTCTTGCTGCTGGCGCCGTTCGCTCCGCACATCGCCGAGGAGCTCTGGCAACGGCTGGGCCATGCCGAGAGTCTCGCGTACGAACCCTGGCCGCAGCATGATGACGCCGTTGCCCGGGAAAAGGAAGTGGAGCTGGCCGTTCAGGTGAACGGCAAGATCAAGGACCGAATCGTGGTCGGCGCCGACGCGGACGAAGAGCAAATCAAAGCCGGGGCACTTGCCAGTGAGAAGGTGGCCGCGGCGCTCGCGGGCAACGCCCCCCGGAAAGTCATTGTCATCAAGTCCAGGCTGGTGAATATCGTGGTCTGATGGAGCTGCCCGTGTCGATCCATGCGGAAATTGAAGCCAAGCTCAAAGTCGATTCACTGGAAGCGGTGGAGCGGCGGCTCGCCGAGTGCGGTGCGTCCTTTCGTGCGGAAAAGCTCCAGACGGACTGCTACTTCGATACGGCCGATCGAACGTTGACCCGGACCGATCAATGCGTGCGTCTGCGCCGCGAGAAGAAGGGCGATCGCGAGCGCCTGATCATAACCTACAAAGGCGCGAAGGAGGCAGACGACTACAAGAAACGAAGGGAAATCGAATTCGAAGTGCAGGATGCCGATCAGGCCGAAGCCTTCCTGGATGCGTTGGGGTATCGCAAAGCCCTTGCCTTCGACAAGAGACGGCGTCTCTGGGAGTTGGGCGGTTGTGAGGTGGCGCTGGATGAATTGCCGCTGATTGGGGTTTTTGTGGAAATCGAGGGGCCGAATTCGGACGCGATCCGGCGCGTCCAAGTCCGGCTCGCGCTGACGGACGTGCCTCATGTAATGGACAGTTACGCGACGCTGATTGCGGAGCGACTGGTCCGGCTCGGGCGGAAACAGACGGAAATCTTCTTGTCGCGTGGTGGCTCGGGTAGGCATGAAACCGTCTGACGGCTATATCACATATATTATCAATCCGAAGTCGGGAGCCAGCAGCCGCAAGCTTGCCTGTCGCCAGTTCCAGCGCTATCTTGCGAGCCGGGGCTACGATGTGCGGGCCTACAGCACGGTGTCTCTCAAGCACGCGCGCGAGCTGGCCACAAGAGCGGCCGCCGACGAAGCGTGCCGCCTCGTGGTGGCCGCCGGTGGGGACGGGACCATACGCGAGGTCGCGCATGGCCTGGAAGGAAGCGATACCGCTGTGCTCATCGTCCCTTGCGGGACCGAGAATCTCCTGGCCAACGAGCTCGGCTTCGACCGCCGCGTGGAAACGCTCATCCGAACCTTCGAAACCGGTCTCACCCGGAAGCTCGACCTGGGCACCGCCAACGGAAAATGCTTTGCCTCGGTCGCCGGCTTCGGCTTCGACGGCGCCGTGGTGGACCTTGTCATGCGGCAGCGCACGGGCCACATTAACCATTTCGATTACATTCATCCGCTGTGGCGGACGTTCTGGGGATATCGGTTCGAGCCCATGCAGGTCGAGGTGGACGGCAAGGTGATTTTTGATGGGCGAGGTCTGGTGTTTGTGGGCAACATCTCGCGGTACGCCATCGGACTGGAAATCTTGCATTACGCGGATTTCGGGGACGGCCTTCTGGATATCTGCATCTATGAATGTGGGGGCCGCATTCATCTGATCAAGCATTCCGTACTGACGGTCTTGAAGCATCACGCGAATCGACGCGATGTCATTTACCGCCAGGGGAAACACGTCACGGTTCGGTCGAACGTGAAAGGGATCAAGACCGAGATCGACGGCGATCCGGGACCGTCGCTGCCGATTCGGATTGATGTGGTTCCCGCGGCGGTGCGGTGCCTGGTGCCGGCGGACGCCAAGCCGGCGGGCATTCGCAGACGCATCGTCCGCGCTTTGCGTTAGATCGGGTGTTTCGTACGCGGGGGCCTGCGGGTAACATACACGGTACGACAAGACTGGTTTTCTGGGATATCAAATATGGACTTTAGAATTGGCAACGTTGAGATCGGAGTGAAGCAGCCGCTCTTTGTCATGGCGGGCCCTTGCGTGATCGAGAGCGAACAGAACTGCCTGGAAATCGCCGGGCGGATGGTGCGCATCTCGCAGCGCACGGGCGTCGGCATGATTTTCAAGGCGAGTTTTGACAAGGCCAACCGCAGCAGCATTAGCAGCTATCGGGGCCCCGGCCCGGAGAAGGGACTGAAGATTCTGGATCGCGTGCGCCGGGCGACCGGCCTGCCCGTGATGACCGACGTGCACGAGCCGGGCCAGGCCGCCCGCGTCGGGGACGTGGTCGATTGCCTGCAGGTCCCGGCCTTTCTGTGCCGCCAGACCGATTTGCTCTGTGCCTGCGCCCGAACGGGCAAGCCCGTCAACGTCAAGAAGGGCCAGTTCGTTTCGCCCGCGGAGATGGGCAACGTCGTGGAGAAGATTCGCGCGTGCGAGAACAGGAAGATTGTGTTGACCGAGCGCGGCACGTTCTTTGGATACAACCGCTTGGTCAACGATATGACGGGGATCGACGTGATGCAAAAGACGGGGTGCCCGGTGGTGTTCGACGCGACGCACAGCACGCAGCAACCGGGCGGGCTGGGCACGGCCAGTGGGGGGCGACGGGAGATGGGACCGGTCCTGGCGCGGGCCGCCGTCGCTGCCGGCGTCAACGGGTTGTTTCTGGAAGTTCACCCCGAACCGGATCAGGCCAAGTCGGATGCCGCTTCCATGCTCCCGCTCGCCTGGCTGGAGGAAGTGGTGGAAGTATGCCGCGACATTTTTGGGATTGTACATGGAAAATAAGAGTAACGAGCAAAGCTACATCTACGGCCCGGTGCCCTCGCGCAGACTGGGCCTAAGCCTGGGGGTGGACATCATACCGCCGAAGGTATGTACGCTGGACTGCGTGTATTGCCAGGTGGGCCGGACGACCCGGAAGACGGCGGAGCGCGGGGATTTTCTCGATATCGAAATCGTGCTGGCCGAGCTTCGAGAGAAGCTGGCGGCGGGTGTGAAGGCGAACTATGTCACGGTGGGGGGCTCGGGCGAGCCGACCCTGCATTCGCGGCTGGGCGATCTGATCGACGGTATCCGCACGCTCACCGATATCCCGGTGGCGCTGCTGACGAACGGAACGCTGCTCTACCGTGCCGACGTGCGCGGTGATTGCGCCAGGGCCGACGTCGTTCTTCCTTCCCTGGACGCAGGCGATGCGGAAGTCTTCGCCGCCGTCAACCGTCCAATCGCTGATATCAGCATTGAAAAGCTGGTTTCCGGCATGGTTCAGTTCCGTGAGGAGTTCTCGGGGCAGATCTGGCTGGAGGTTTTTCTCATCCCGGGGGTCAACACCGACAGGGGCCAGATCGAAAAAATAAAATCGCTCGTTGAGCGGATTCGACCGGACCGGGTGCACGTCAATACGGCGGTTCGCCCGGTGGCGGAAAAGGGCGTCGAGGCGGTCCCGCCGGAACAACTGGCCGAGATTGCCCGTCGCATGGGAGCCAGTTGCGAAGTCGTGGCCGGGGGGCCGGGTCCGCCATCCTGCGACGATCGCGTCGAACACGCCACGGCAGACGTCCTATCAATGCTGAAACGGCGGCCCTGCTCGATTCCGGACATTTGTGCCGGCCTGGGCATGACCCGCAACGAAGCCGTCAAGCACGTGAGCCTTCTGCAGGAGGCGGGGGTCGTGATCGCCGAGCGCCGGGGGGGGCAGGCCTACTTTTGCGCCACCGGCGAGGCCCGCTGACACCGGTCGGGCCCCGCGGCGCGAAGTCAGACGTGGCGATTCATGGTCGGGTGCGCCTGCGCTGCCGGTCCTTGCGAGTCCTGTTTCGATTCCAGTTTTTGTAAAGACGGACGCTGTATTGGCCGATAAAAGCCTTGTGGCGTTTCATTGAGCTTGGATACGGCGGCGCCGCGAGGGTGACGTCGTGGGATGTGAGCATGCAGAAGTCAAAGCGACAATTAGTTCTTAACAAGGGGGCGGAGAAGTTTATCTTCCGCTATGAGCAGGGGCGCGAAGATACGCTGCTCGACGCGCTGATCGAGCAGGTCAGAAATAAGCGGACTGATTTTGACTGGTTTGACGCGGCCGTGCTGAGTTTCAAGCTCACCCAGACGTTGATCGGAAATGCGGAAGACTTGCTGCAGAGTGACACGGATCGGACGGTCGCGACGTAGAGCCGGAATGGGTTTCGCGCGAACAGGGAAGTTGGTGTACGTTTTCGACGATAGGGAATCGATAGGTGACAGATGATGCCGATAGATGAAGTGGGTAGGTGGACTATGGAAGAAGGCAGCGCAGTAATCCAACAGTTTCTGAATTATCTCAAGTACGAGAAGCGATTCTCCGAGCACACCGCCAAATGCTATGGTGCCGACCTGGTTCAGTTCGGTGGTTTTCTGTCGGCGACGCATCCGGTGCATGGCTCCTCGACCGATGATCTGTCGCTCGACCACGGGCACGGGGCCGTGGCGACGGCCGTGGCCGTGCGAACCGAACAGAACGTCGACCAACTGCTGCTGACGGTCGATGTCAACGAGGCGCGTTCGTATCTGGCGCACCTGAATGACAAAGGCTATTCCAAGGCGACGATCGCGCGGAAGCTGGCGACCCTGCGCAGTTTCTACAAATTCCTGGTGCGGACGAACCGCTGCACCACGAACCCGCTGGTGGCGGTGCGGACGCCGAAGCAGGAAAAGAAGCTGCCGCGCTTCCTCGAGTACGAGGAGGTCAAGCGGTTGCTGGAGACGCCCCCGGTCGATACCTGGCTGGGCGCGCGGGACCGGGCGATCCTGGAGACGTTGTACAGCACCGGGATACGAGTCAGTGAGCTTGTCGCGCTGAACATGGACGACATCGACTTCCTGGGCGAGGTGATCCACATTCGCGGTAAGGGCAAGAAGGAACGGATCGCGCCGATCAGCTCTTCGGCTCTACAGTCGATCCAGCATTACATGGAGTTCCGCAACAAGCGGGCCCAGAGCAACACCAACTTTAGCTCGAAGGTGTTGTTCGTCAACAAGCACGGGCAGCGGCTCAGCACGCGAAGCGTTCGGCGGAAGATGGACAAGTATCTGAAGATGGCGGGGCTCGATCCGGCGATCAGCCCGCACACGCTGCGGCACAGTTTCGCCACGCACATGCTCAACAACGGCGCCGACCTGCGGAGCGTTCAGGAACTGCTGGGACATCAGTCGCTTTCGACCACGCAGGTCTACACGCATCTGACGACTAAGAAGCTCAAAGAAGTCTACGACGGCGCGCATCCGAGAGAGCAGTATGAAGAAGATGTATACGCGCCGTATGACGATCTCGGGGGCAACGGCAACTTGTAGAATCGCCCGGTCGAATCGCATTATCGCGACACCATCGAAGGGCCGCCTGCTGAGGCGGCCCTTCTTCTTTGTGTGCCCGGCAGGGCACACTTGCTTGGAGGTGTAAGTCCTCTATGGGCCTGGCAGCGGGAACCATTAGCCGGACGGCAAGGGCTGCCGCCGTGAGGCGGGGCCGCAGGCAAAGCACTGGCTCGACGAACAGGAATCGCATAGGAGGCGACACTGTCGGATGAGAAGGCAATTATCTTCAAAGTCCAATAGCTGCCCGGAAGGCAGGGTCGTAGATGCGGCGGGCATAAGTGTGAAGGCAAGTGTGCATTACCCGGGGA
>JAFGCA010000761.1 GCA_016932895.1 Sedimentisphaerales bacterium
ACCACCGGCGGGCCCGACACCGCCGACGTCTACGAACTGACGCTCAAGGAGGATGATCCCAGCCAGTATCTCTACGACGGGAAGTGGCGAACGCTGGCGCGACGCGAGGTCGTCATCGAAATCAAGGGGGCCGGCTCGAAGAAGATCACCCTCTGGTCCTCGCACCACGGTCCCATCGTGGCGATGCGCGGGGGCAAGGCCTACGCGGCCAGAATCTCGTATGCCGAGGCGGTCCGGGTCGGCGAAGCGTGGTATGAATTCAACGTCGCCGAGGATTTCTCCGGGGCGATGCGGGCCTTGAGCCTGCGGCAGCTTTTTCCGCAAAACGTCATGGTCGCCGACACCTCGGGCAACATCTACTACCAGCGGACCGGTCGCGTGCCGCGCCGGCCGGCAGGGTACGACTGGTCGAGGCCCGTGGACGGCTCGACGTCGGCGACGCAGTGGCAGGGATTGCATCTGGCCGCCGATCACGTGCAGGTGCTCAACCCACCACAGGGCTATATGCAGAACTGCAATATTCCGCCGGACGTGATGATGGTGGACAGCCCGTTCTCGCCGGACAAGACGCTGTCGTATCTCTACGGCTCCTCGGGCGGTCACACGAATCAGCGCGGGGCCCGCGCGGTGCAGCTTCTACAGGCCGATTCTTCCGTGACAGTGGAAGAGGCCCTGGCCTACGCCACCGACGTCCATCCGTATGGAGTCGAACGCTGGCTGGAAGTGCTCAGGCGCGCGGACGCCGAGTTCGGCCAGCTTTACCGGGACGATCCCGATTACGCCGCTGGCATGAAGGACGTGCTGTCGTGGGACGGCGGACTGCGACACGATTCGACGGCGGCGCTGAAGTACTACTACTGGCGCAAGCAGCTTTTGGAGGACCACGGAGCCGAATCCGTATCGTATGCGGCCGAGCGCATTGACTATCACCTGGCCGCCCTGGGCAAGCCCGCGCCGGAAATCGGTATCGGCGATCTGGAGCTGCAAATCGGCGCCGAGTCATTCGCTTCGGCGATGGCCCGGCTCAAATCGGATCACGGCTCGCTCGATGCCACCTACGGCGACACATTCCGGGTCGGTCGCGACGATGTCTCCTGGCCGTGCGGGGGAGGCGGTGATTACGGGCTGACCACCTTGCGCAACGTAGGCTATGGGCGCGAGCAAGACGACCACACACGCTGGGGAAATCGCGGCCAGACCTCGACGCAGATCGTCGTGCTCAGCAAGCCCGTACGAAGCTGGACCTACGTGCCCATCGGTCAGAGCGACCGTCCCGACTCCAAGCATTATCGCGACCAGGCCGAAAAGGCGTTCAGCCCCCGGAAGCTCAAGCCCACGTGGTGGCTGCCGCAGGATTTGGCGAAACACGTCGAGTCGCGCACGGTGCTCGACCGCAGGCCGTAGGAGCCCACATGATGTCACGGGGGGCAGAGGATGATCCTATGCGTATTGTGTATTGCTTCTGCGTGGTTCTGATATCGCTCACGGCGGCTGTCGCGCGGTCGCAGGAGACCGTGGTGGTCAGGCCGAAGGCCAGTGACGAGGTCCTGGTCAACCCCGGCATCGGCTTCATGACGTTTCAGCGATTCAACGGCGACACGCTGAACGAGGGAAAAGGCTGGACCGAAGGCTATCCCATCGCGTACCAGGAGCACGACGGCGTCCTGGAAAACGTCGGTCACCCGATGACGTCTCTGGCCTATTTCCGCGTGTACTGGCGGTTCGTGGAGCCGGCGCGAGGCGAGTATCGATGGGACCTCTTCGACCAGGCCCTGGAGACGGCCGGGCTGCGGGGCCAGACCCTCCTGCTGCGCATCGCGCCCTACGGCACCGGCGCCGACAACGACGTGCCCGACTGGTACCGGGAGATGATGGGGCCGGAGAAGGATCTGCCCGAAGCCAAGTGGCGCACCGATCCGGAAGACCCGCGGTACGTCGAGCATTTCGGAGACTTGATTCGCGACTTTGGCGCCCGGTACGACGGACATCCCATGCTGGAGAGCGTGGATCTGTCCATCGTGGGCGCCTGGGGCGAAGGCGCCGGGTCCGCGCGCCTGAGCGAAAGGACCCGCAAGGCGCTGGTGGACAGCTACCTTCACGCGTTCCGCAAGACGCATCTGGTCATGCTCCTGACGGATGAGAAGACCAACCGGTACGGCCTGTCGCAGCGAGACGTCGGCTGGCGCGTGGATTGCCTCGGTGACATGGGCGGCTTTAGCCCCACGTGGTGTCACATGCTCGACTACTACCCGCAGGCCATCATCAACTGCGGGATGAAGGACGCCTGGAAGAAGGCGCCGGTGACGCTGGAGGTCTGCTGGGTGATGCAGCACTGGAAAGACAAGGGCTGGGACATCGACTACATCATCGACCAGTCGCTCAAGTGGCATATCTCGTCGTTCAACGCCAAGAGCTCTCCCGTACCCGAGCCATGGTGGCCGCAGGTGAATCGCTGGCTCAAGAGGATGGGCTACCGCTTCGTGCTGCGCAAATTCACGTATCCCTCGCAGGTGCGCGCGGGCGGCAAGCTGGCGTTTACGTCGTGGTGGGAGAACCGGGGCGTCGCTCCGTGCTATCGGCCGTTTCGGTTGGCGCTGTGCCTGAGCGACGCCGAGGGAGACGCAGTGCTCGTTACCGACGCGGACCTGCGCTCGTGGCTGCCGGGCGATAATCTGTACGACGGCGCCGTAACCGTTCCCGAGGACGCGACCGAAGGCGCGTACGATCTGAGGATCGGCATTCTGGACGAGCGGTTCGACGAGCCGAAGGTCAAGCCGGCCATCGAGCCTCTGCGGTCGGACGGCTGGTACGACCTGGGCAAGATCGAAGTGCGGCGCTGAACGGCCCCGCGGTGGCAGAGAGGTGGGAGACTCCGGATGAAATATCGTCGCATCATAAAAACGGTACTGTTGACGTTGCTGGCGCTGGTGGTGGTCGTCGCGGTTTTCGCGGGAAGTCTCTGGTGGTATTTCCACCCGGCCTTCGAGCGCACCGACGGCATCGTCTACACGCAGCGCCACGGGCATGACCTGACCTTCGACGTGGTGCGGCCCAAACGTCCCAACGGCCTGGGGATCGTCTTGATGGTCAGCGGCGGGTGGCGGTCCAGTCCCGACAGCTTCCGCGCCTGGATGGTCGCGCCCCTGCTGCGGCGCGGCTACACGGTATTGGCCGTCTCTCATCTGTCACAACCCGACGCGACCGTCATGGAAATCGTGGCGGACGTAAACCGCGCCGTGCGATTCATTCGCCACCACGCGCGGGACTACCGCATCGATCCCAATCGCCTCGGCGTCACCGGCGGCAGTGCAGGCGGGCATCTGAGCCTGATGCTGGCCACGCGGGGCGGACCCGGGCCGGCCGATGCCAACGACCCGGCGGACCGCCAGAGCAGCGCGGTCCAGGCCGTGGCGATCTTCTTCCCCGTCACGGACCTGCTGAACCTCGGGGCATCGACGGAAAATGCCGGCGACGGCGGTCCGCCCAAGAGCTTCGTAAAGGCTTTCGGCCCGCAGTCCACGGACCTGGCCGTGTGGAAGGGAATCGGCCGGGAGATGTCGCCGATCTATCATATCTCCGCCGACCTGCCCCCGATATTGATCGTTCACGGAGATGCCGATACACTGACTCCGTTGGAGCAGTCCGAATGGTTTCAGACCCGCGCTCGCGAGGCCGGCCGCAATGTCGAGCTGGTGGTTCGTGCGGGAAAGAAGCACGGCTGGCTCACGATGCTCTGGGACATCCGCACGTTCGCGGACTGGTTCGACCGGCACCTGCAACCGCAGCGCGAATAGAAACCGCCTGGGTTAAAGCCCAGCCTGCGCGACTGTTGAATGTGACTTGAAGGAGATGTTGGCGTATGGGCACGAAGATTTCTCTCGCGACGGCATTGTTGCTCGCCGCCTGTTCGACGGTCTCGGCCGAATCGATCACTGTTTACATTGGGACGTACACCGGGGGTCGAAATGCCAGCAAGGGGATCTACCGCAGCGCGCTCGACCTGAAGACGGGCGAACTTTCCGATCCGGCTCTCGCGGCCGAAGCCGGCAATCCGTCATTCCTCGAGATTCATCCCAGCAGCAAGTGGCTGTATGCCGTCAGTGAGGCCGGGCGCGCCGGAAGCGTCGGCGCCTATGCGATCGATGCCGACTCGGGAAACCTCACGCTTCTGAACCGGCGTCCCTCGGGCGGGTCGGGCCCGTGCCACGTGAGCATCGATCACGCGGGCCGGAACGTGCTCGTCGCCAACTACGGCAGCGGCAGCGCCTCGGTGATTCCCATCGAGCCCGACGGCAGACTGGCCGAGCCGACCGGCTTGGTGCAGCACAAGGGCTCCAGTGTAAATCCTCAGCGACAGAAGGGCCCGCACGCCCATTCGATCAACGCCAGCCCGGACGACCGCTTTGCGTTCGTGGCCGATCTCGGGATCGACAAGATCATGACGTATCGGCTGGATACCGAGAAGGGCACGATCACCGCCAACGATCCTGCCTTTGCGAAGGTAGCGCCCGGCGCGGGGCCGCGACACTTCGCCTTTCATCCCAGCGGCAAGTACGCCTATGTGATCAACGAGCTCAACGGCACGATGACCGCCTTCGCCTACGATGCGACTGCCGCTGCGCTGACGGAGATCCAGACGATCACCACACTGCCAACCGGATTTGAAGGGTCCAACGCATGTGCCGAGGTGCGCGTGCATCCGAGCGGCAGTTTTCTTTACGGCTCCAACCGGGGCCACGACAGCGTTGTGGTGTACCGCATCGACCCGGGCAAAGGGACGCTGACCTTCGTCGAACACGAGGGAGCCGGCATCAAGACGCCGCGCAATTTCAACATCGACCCGACCGGTGCGTTCTGCCTCGTCGCCAACCAGGGCGCCGACAGCGTGGTCGTCTTCCGGATCGATCCCAAAACCGGCGCGCTGGCGCCAACGGGACACAGAATCTCCGTCGCCAAACCCGTTTGCATCCGTTTCGTAAGCAGGCCGTGACGTTCCGAGGCGAAGAACACTCGGCGTCGTTGAATTCGGGAGTTGCACATGAGAACCGTAAGGAATCGGGCCGGACTTTTGCTTGTCATCCTCCTGTGTCCGCCTCGGATCGCCCAGGCAGTCGATGACGCGGTGCTGTGGCCGAGTGACGCGTTGACCAAGGTACTGCGCTCGGAAACGCGCCAAGCGGGCACCGAAGGTGCGCTTTCGATCAGCGGCGCTCGCGGTGAGATTGTCAGCGCGCAAGCCGCGTTTCGACCTCGGCGCAGCGTGGACGCTGCCTCCGTGCGTCTTACCGATCTGCGCGCCGCCAAAGGCAGCGCGATCATCCCCGCCTCGGCCGTCAAACTCTGGTGGGTGCGATACATCGATATCGACCGCAATACCGCCGGCATCCCCGATGACGAGCTGGCGGTCAAAGCGCCGGCCAGCGTGCCCGATCCATTCTGGGAGGCCGCCGAGATTCCCGCGGAGGCCAACCAGGCCCAACCGATCTGGATCGAGCTGCGCATCGGCGCCGATGCCGCGGCGGGCGACTATCACGGGACACTGACGGTCCGCGCGGGGGCGGACTCCTTTACCCTGCCGGTGCGGCTGCACGTCTGGGACTTCGAGGTCCCCCGCGAGCGGCACCTGTCCGTCATCAACTGGTGGAGCTTCCCCGGACTCGGCTTCAAGGACATCAAGTCCTACAGCCCGGAATACTGGGATCTGCTCGGGCGGTTCTGCGCCTTTCTCGTCGAGCACCGCCAGACGGATGTATCGACCTCGCTCGGTCTGATCCAGGAAACGAGCGAGGACGAGCAGAATTACTCGTATGATACCAGCCGCTTGGAGGAATATGCCGAGACGGCTTTTGCCGCAGGCATTCGACAGATCCACCTCCATTCGGTGGGCCGGCGAACGGCGAACATCACGGACCCAAGCAGCCGGATTGTGCCCAACGAGTCCAACCTGCGCCGCCTGGCCGCCTGGGAAAAGGTGCTCCGGCGACGGAATTGGCGCGACCGCTTCCTGGTCAGCATTTCCGATGAGCCTTTCATTCACCACGAAGAGAGCTATGCGGCCATGGTGGACCGCGTGCACGAGATCGCGCCGAGCGTGCGCTGTATCGAGGCGGTGGAAACCGAGTACTTAGGCGCGCTGGACGTGTACGTTCCCAAGCTCAGCCATCTCAACCTGTGGTACCCGCGCTTCAGAGACGTCCAGCGCGAGGGCGCCGAACTGTGGTTCTATACCTGCTGCCATCCGGTCGGGCGCTACCCGAATCGCTTCCTGGATCAGTCGCTCCTGAAGGTGCGCGTGCTGCATTGGATCAACTACCTCTACGACCTGGACGGGTATCTCCACTGGGGCCTGAATCATTTCGCCGGCGACGACGCCTACAGCCAGGAAGGGATCAGCCAGGGTTTGCCACTCGGGGACCGCGCGATCGCGTACCCGGGCACCAAAGGCCCGCTCGGCTCGCTGCGGTTCAGCGCCATGCGCGACGGCTTGCAGGACTACGAGTATCTCTGGGTCCTGGAGAACGAGCTGTCCCGGATCAAAGCCGAGGTGGGCAAGGACGCGTTCTGGCTCGATCCGCGTCAGAGGCCGCTGGAACTCTGCCGGCGGGTGGTGTGGTCGTTCCATGAATACACCCGCGATAACGATACGATGCTGGGCGCGCGCGCCGTCGTCGCACGCGAGATCGAAGCGTTGCGGAGCGAGCCTCTTCTGATCGTGCAGACGTCGCCGCCGGAAGGAACGGTCGTGCCGGCCGGCCCGCGAAACATCGGCGTTCGCGGCCTCGTCCCGCCCGGGGCAAAGGTCACGCTCAACGGCAGGCCCGTGCAGAACGTGCGCCCCAGCGGCTACTTCCTCCAGGCGCATTTCATGTCGGAAAGAAACCCAGTGATTGAGATCACGGTTGAGCACAACGGCAAAGAACGGACCGCGAAGCGCGCGTTTCGGCTGACCGATTAGCGCGGCCGGAGAGGCTGCTCTCCTCCCGGCAAGGTCTTCGCGTTGACATCCTATACGATCTATGAATGCTCTTTGCGTAGTCTGTCATCCTGAACGAAGCGCAGCGCAGTGAAGGATCCGGGCTGCGCATGAAAGATACTCCTCATTCGCAGGCCAGATCCTTCGCCTTCGGCTCAGGATGACACGGTGCTATCGCGCAAGGGTTTTTCCTAATCCGTATTATTAGGAGGCACGTCATGAAAGCGAACCGGTCCAAACAAGCTGTCTGGTGCGGCGTTCTGCTGGCGGTTTCGGTCGTCCCGAGTATGGCTGCCGAAATCCTGTACAACGGCATCGAGCTGCCCGACCCATGGCCCCCGAGAATTGCCAAGCTGACGAGGGAGCCGATGCCGGTGCCGTATCTGGAGAACCGCCCGGCGGTCGTCCCGATCGACGTGGGACGGCAG
>JAFGCA010000762.1 GCA_016932895.1 Sedimentisphaerales bacterium
ACCGCCGCAAGCCCCCCGACCCCGCCGAGGGCGCCAAACGCATCCCCCTGTCGGACGGCCTGTACGCCTACGTAGACGCCGCCGATTACGAGTGGCTCAGCCGGTACACCTGGTATCTGCAGAACGGCTATCCCGCCCGGCGGGCCAAGGGCAAGATCGTTCTCATGCACGCCGACATCATGAAGCCGCCCAAGGGCATGATGGTCGACCACATCAACCACAACAAGATGGACAACACACGGGTCAATCTGCGCAACTGCACGCGCCAGCAGAATATACACAATGCCCGCAAGCACAGGGACGGCCGCTCCCGATACAAAGGCGTCATCTACCGCAAGGATATGAAGAAATGGGGCGCGAGGATCTACTACGAGGGAAAGCAGATATGGCTCGGCTCTTACGACGACGAAGTCGATGCCGCCCGCGCCTACGACCGCGGGGCCGCCCAGTACTTCGGCCAGTACGCCTGCCTCAATTTCCCCGAAGACTGGCCCCCCGAACGCATCCGAGAAGTCCACGCCCAATGGCAGCGCGAGGCGAAGAAGGAAGGCAAGAAAAGGGGCGGCGGAGGACCGAAAGCCCGACGAACAGTGGCGGAAAAGAACAGGCGAAGACCAAAAAGCAAAAAGGACATACGGACGCAGCACTACAGCGGGCAGCGTCCTCAAATCCCGTGAAACGCGGACCGCTCGTTCTTCTTTTTCCAGGCATTTCCGATGCCCCGTTTGATTTCTGGCCCGCAATCTGTTATTATGGCCTGCGAAGGACGATGAGGAGTCTCGAATGCCGCCGGTATTGGCAACCGGCGCGTACGGATTGTACTGCATAGCCATGAGCCGAACGAGCCTCCTCATGTCCATAACGACTGGTGCTGCAGCATCAGCATGAACTGCTGGAGACATGGCATGGGGATTTTGGCGCCGAGCCGTGATGAACGAGTGAAATCCGTCAGATCGGATAGCGACACCTTGAGCGTTGATCTGATGGACGGCCCGACCATCACGGTGCCCCTGGCGTGGTACCCGAGACGTCTCAACGCGACACAAGAGCAGGGAGACCGCTGGGAACCCTCCGGCGGCGGCTGCCGGATTCACCGGCCCGACATCAACGAAAGTCTCAGCACTGAAGAACTGCTCCGAGGCTCCCCCGCCCTCCAAGAGCCAGTTCATCGAAACGACGTCATAGGATGCGTCTGGGCTTCTCACGTTCCGGAGGACACTCGTCATGCACAGGTCAACTGAAACCGGTCAGAATGCACCGCACGATTCAGCCAAGAAGATCCTCTGGTGGGTTGCGGTGGTCGGACTGCTGATTTCGATAGGTCGCGCACAACACGCCATGGCGGGCAGTCAATCCGCCGGCGACTTGGCAGTCTCGGACACCAGCTATGGAACGGGCGGCACCGCCGGGGACTATACGATCGAGATCAATGGTGCTTCGTTCGACGGAACGGTCATCGCGAAGCTGACAGATTGGAAGGGATTTTCATTGCCGGCTGATCAGTACTTCCGCCCGAACACGGAGAAGCTCTATGCCACTTTCGACCTGACGAGAGTTCAACCTGGCGTCTATAACGTCGTCGTGGAGAAACCTGGCCGGGGAGAAAGCGTCACGGTGCCGGAGGCATTGACCGTTATCACAGGGGGTGGCGGCACGAACAGGCCATTCTTCATCAACCTGCCTTCTTCCATTCGCCGAGATTCGGGACAGATCCGTAGTTTTCAGGTGTACTGGCTCAACACCGGAACGAATGACGCCCTGGCCCCGGTGATTGAATTGCGGTCCAATGAAGCGTTCAGTGATGATCCCAATGAGCTGTTGGAGGGACAGGGGCGCAACAGTCAGGTCTTCTATGGCGCTGCCTCTGGTGATGGACCTCCGGGAATCCTCAGGCCGGGAAAGGCCGGTTCGAAAATGTTCTACATCAATCCGAAACCGCTGCCGGAGGGGATAAAGCAGGACGTTACGTACGATGTAGACCGTCTCTACAAGGATCCCCAGGCGCCGTTTGACTGGGAGTCAATCAGGGACGATGCCAAACCTCTGGACATGAACGAGGCTGACTTTGAGGATGTATTTCACAACATGATGCCGGGGGTAGGAACGCGAAATGAAGATTATCTGGCGATGCTTTCCAGGAATGCTTCCTTGCTGCCCCCTACAACGGACGGCGACTATGCCATACGAGAGCTGATCGCGATAGAGGTCACACAGACCGCCGCTGAAATGGGCAACTCGATTATAGGCCTCATCGATGCAGAAGAACCCTCATTCGATGTGGCGAGAATCGATGTCACTGCACGCAACGTAACCACCGGCAACGTGCATCACTCCCTGTCCCTCAATGACGGACGCTTCTTCTTCTATGGTCTGCAGTCGGGGGATTATGAACTGCAGGCGCCGGGACATTGTCACGCACCAATCCACTTATCCGTCGTTGATGATGATGCACAATTGGTTGCTCTTCATCTGCTGCGCGGGTACACCCTTGCTGGCACCGTCGTGGATGAGATGTCCGGCCAGGCAATTGCCGGAGCGATCCTGGCCGTGCACGGCGAGTCCGGGACTCGTCTGGCCATCACCGATGCAGCAGGCTCGTGGCAGGTGAGCGAGTGTCGGGGAGAAGACTACAGCCTGCACGTGCACGCTCATGGGTATCCCTCCCTCGACGAATCGATCGGCACGGTCGCAGAAGATGTCGCACACCTGGAATTGGCACTTTCCCTCGGCGTCGTCATACGAGGAACGTTTGATGTTTCCGGCGAGGACATCGATCTCGAGCAGTGCATGGTCAGCATGAGCCGATTGTCCCCTTCGGGCGATGATGTGGAGGACGTGATTCTGGGTGACATCCTGCCCGATGGCGCCTATGAGATCGTTGGGCTCTATCCGGGTCTATGGACGATCAGTCTCGTTCAGGCGGGCGTTGTCGTAGGAGGGGGCGAATCCGTGCTCATTGGGCCGGACGGGGACATAACCAGGAACGACCTTCACAGTGCCTCGGCTGACGTGTCCAGTCAATCGACCCTGGATGAGATCCAAAGTATCATTGGCAAAATGTCACTGTTGTCACTCTACAGTGAAGCCTACCTGGGAATGATGACTGCCGCCGCCTTGGAGATTAGCGGCAACCTTGAATTCGCCTTAGTCAACACGTATTTCCCGTACTTGGAGGAATACAACACAGCTCGGATCCTCAATCCGCCATTGGGAGGAGCTCACGCCCTGGCGACCAGACTCGTCAATCAAGGAGGGTACAAACCACTCGATCCGTATGAGTCATGGGCCGGTCCGAATACTGAGATTTACCGAAAGACCGATCGCTGGGTCTGGAGAAAGAGCTACGATCATCCGGAACGAACGAGCCCCTATGCGGAGTTGTGTGACACCATTGTCGCTGCTGTCACGCGAGACAGTGTCTGGGACAGGCAATGGAAATGTGGCGAGGAATTCTCAAAACGTTATACGTTGGAAGAGCTCGGGATTGACGCGTCAAAATATTCCTGCTATGCCTGCAAGGAGAGTCAATTCACGATACCGTCCATATTCATCGGCGGCGTTGGATTCATGGGACACGGCGATCAACAGGAAGCCAGAGCGCTCATCGGTCCTGATATCGTTGGACATCTCGATACATATTCAGACGAGGTCGAGATTGACGTCTTTTTTGGCGTGCAAGTCATAGATTCTCTGGATTTCTGGCCTGATGCCAACCTAGGTGGTGATGACTGGCTCGGTTCCATCTCGAAGCCACTCCTGGGAGTGATCGCATGGTACGAGGCAGTTGGATTGGTGAGGGAACAGCAGCATTCCTCGTTCTACAATGTCAATGTGAGCAAGGCATTCAAAATAACACGAGTGCCCCCCTGTGATGGGCACGCCGGAGGCGGTTCCGACAGCTCCGGCGGTTCAGACGATAATACGGGAATGCCTTTCGACCCTGTTCCAGACCTACCAACACCAACGCTTCCTCCCGGTATTGATCCCACTGACATCATTGGAATCGATCCGGGCGAGTTTGAGAACCCCGATGACGAGCTGGAGCCGCTCCCTGAGTGGGATTGCCCCGACGGACATGTTGCGAATCCTCTGGCAGACACAGGCATGAGTCCTTGTATCAGTTGCACAGAGGCGAGAGATCACCTATGCCTCATAATCAATGACTTCCTTGCCAAGGTCATCGTCTATTGGGGTAGAGACCTGACGCCCGCAGAGATTGTGAATATGATACAACTCCAGAATCAGTTTGGCCGTGAATTGGCAATCATGTCACAAATCCTGCAAGCCGGGAACTGCGAAGATGAGCTTGGGCAGGACATCCTGGGCATCATCAACCAGTGTTTCGGTGGGGGCAACTGATCGCGAAATGAAGCCGGAGCGCTTCCTGAGGTGGAATAGCTGAGATTTGATCTGACACTTTGACGATAACAAAAGAGAAGTGACGGGTGTGGCGCAATGTACCCCTGCGTCCTCTGCGGTATGCTTTCTTCCCGAGATTGCCGCTGAAATGAACTTGACAAAGGCCGGGGGTGTATGTCATACTTTAAGTGTTCCCGCGTAGACGCGGGGGCGCAACCTGGTTCATCCCTTTGTGGGGATGATTACGGCGTTGCGGCTGGGCGTTTATCTCCGGCCGGATCGGTCGTCCTTCATGAGCAGGGGCGATGGGTCGGATCGGAATAGCCCGAAACGCTGCAAAGCCGCCGGAATAACCCAGGGTCCCTTTGGGTAGGGGCCCGCCGTGTTGATCAGGAAAGGAAGGACATGGCAACTCATTTTTCGCCTCCGGCCGATCCGGCCGAACGCTCGATCCCCAAAACCGGCGCACAAATCATCGTTGACGCCCTGCTGGCGCACAACGTCCAGACTGTTTTCGGCTACACGGGCGCGTCGGTAATCCCTTTATTCGACAGGCTTTCCGAGACGCCCATCCGCGTCGTCGTGCCCGTTCACGAGCAGGGCGGCTGCCACATGGCCGACGCATACGCCCGCGCCAGTGGCAGGACGGGCGTTATTATCGCCACCAGCGGGCCGGGGGCGTGCAATCTCGTCACGGGGCTGGCCACGGCGATGATGGATTCGATCCCGCTGGTCGCCCTGACGGGGCAGGTCCGCACCGACCTGATCGGCAACGACGCCTTCCAGGAGGCCCCCACCACCGGCATCACGCGGGGGCTGACCAAGCACTGCTCGATCGTCATGGACGTCAAGGATCTCGGCAGGACGATTCACGAGGCGTTTCACATCGCCTCGACGGGCCGGCCGGGGCCGGTCCTGGTCGATATTCCCGTGGACCTGGAATTCCGCGAATATGGCGGCAACGGCTCGCTGCATTTGAACCTGCCCGGCTACAAGGTGCCGCGCAACGGGCACGCCCGGCAGATCGCCGAGGCGGTTGAGACCATCAATCGGGCCGAGAGGCCCGTCCTGCTCGCCGGCGGCGGCGTCATCACGGCCAACGCCTCGCAGGAGCTGCGGGCCCTCGCCCACAAGGCCAATCTGCCCGTCGCGATGACGCTGATGGGCCTGGGCAGCTTCGACGGACGGGAGCCGGCCTCGCTCGGTATGCTCGGCATGCACGGGACGGCCCAGGCCAACTATGCGATTCAGCAGTGCGACCTGCTCGTCGCCGTCGGGGCGCGATTCGACGACCGCGTCACGGGAACGGTCGCAACCTTCGCCCCGAAGGCCAAAATCATCCACATCGACATCGACCCGGCGA
>JAFGCA010000763.1 GCA_016932895.1 Sedimentisphaerales bacterium
CGCTGCCCGAGCCCCTGCTCGACCCCGGCGGAGCGGCGCTGAACGGCAAGTTCTACGTGGTGGCCGGCAAGGACGAGCTCAGCCACAAGCACAGCGTGCGGGTCTACGATCCCGAGACGGACACGTACGAAACCATCGCCCCCCTGCCGCACGCGCGATCCTATTGTCACGGCGTCACCGTCGGCAAGTACATCTACATCTTCGGGGCTCGAACGCTGCGCTCGGACGGCCGCGCCGACCGCACCACGTTTCGCTACGACCCGAAAAACAACACCTACAAACGAACCGCCGATCTGCCCGAAGGGGCGCGCTTTATCGTGCACGGCAGCTATAACAACTGCATCTATGCCGTTCACGGAGAGACCGACCGGGAAACGTATGCCGACGGCGTCCTGAAATACATCGTGGCTCAGGATAAGTGGGTCAAGCTGGACGTGCCCCGAATCGAACAGAGAAAGTGGTACTTGAGTCAACATTCCACCCACGTGGCCATCGGATCGAAACTGTTCATCCTCGGCGGCTGGAGCAAGGTCACCAGCTCGCGCAGCAACAGGGCAACCTACTTCGATATGGCGACGGAGACCTTCGGCGAGGTCGCGCCGATGCCGAACGGGCGCTGCTGCGGCGCCGCCGGCGTAATGGACGACAAGTTGTACGTGGCCGGCGGTTTCTGGAAATGGGTCGACGACGTCTGCGAGTGTACGGAGACATGGGGTTTCCCCTTCCCTCAGAACGATAAGACAACCGACTCGGAGTGAACCCGTCGGCGCCGCCAGGGCAGAATCATCCTTGTGCGGCAAACCGGAACAGAGCGAGCATCACGCTGCGTGAAGCGCGCGGATATTGAGGAGACACGAACATGAGAGAGCAAGATAGCACGAAGAACGAAAAGAGCCCCACCCTGTCGCGGCGGCGTTTCGTCGGGAGTGCCGCAGCCACCGCGGCGTTCAGTATTGTGCCCCGTCACGTCCTGGGCGGCCCCCGGAACGTCGCTCCCAGCGAGAAGCTCAACATCGCCGGCATCGGTGTGGGCGGACGCGGCGCCGACGATCTGCGCGGCGTGGAAAGCGAGAAAATTGTGGCGTTGTGCGACGTGGACTGGCGAAGCGCGGCCGGCACGTTCCGGCGCTATCCCGATGCCAAACAGTACCGCGACTTCCGCGAGATGCTGGACAAGGAGGGCGACGCGATCGATGCCGTCGTGGTGGCCACGCCCGATCACGTTCACGCCGTGGCCTCGATGGCCGCGATCAAGCGCGGCAAGCACGTCTATTGCGAGAAGCCGCTGACGCGCACCGTCCACGAGGCCCGGGCGCTGGCAGAAGCGGCGCGCGACGCGAACGTCGCCACGCAGATGGGCAACCAGGGGATGGCCTTCGAAGGCAACCGGCTGATCAAGGAATGGCTCCGGGACGGCGCGATCGGAGACGTGCGCGAGGTCCACGTCTGGTCGGACCGGCCCACGCATCAGGGCAAGCTGCCGCTGTGGTGGGCGCAGGGGATCGAGCGACCGAAGGACACGCCGCCGGTACCGGACCATCTGGATTGGGACTTGTGGCTGGGGCCGGCGCCGTATCGGCCCTATCACCCGGCGTATGTGCCGTTCCGGTGGCGCGGCTGGTGGGATTTTGGCTCGGGCGGCCTGGGCGATATGGGGATTCACAACCTCGCGCCGGTCTTTACGGCGCTGAAGCTCGGGGCGCCCACGAGCGTTCACGCCAGCAGCACGCCGGTCTATGAAGAAACGCTGCCGCTGGCCTGCACCGTTCATTACGAGTTCCCTCCGCGCGGCGACATGCCGGGCGTGACGCTGCACTGGTACGACGGCGGACTCATCGCGGCGCGCCCGCCCGAACTGGAGGACAGCAGAGAGCTGCCCCGCGAGGACGGCCTGATCTTCGTGGGCGACCGCGGCAAGATGCTGGTCACCGGCTGGGGCGGCAACAGCCCCCGCCTGATCCCCGAGGCCAGAATGAAAGCCTACAAACTACCGCCCAAAAGCCTCCCCCGTTCCATCGGCCACTACGCTGAGTGGATCAAGGCGTGCAAGGAGGGGACACCGACGGAATCGAGTTTCGCGTTCGCCGGTCCGATGACCGAAGCGGTTCTGCTCGGGACCGTTGCCGTCCGCACGGGCGGTCGCAAGCTCCTCTGGGACAGCGAGCGCATGAGAGTCATAAATTCGCCCCAGGCCAACGCCTGCCTGCACTACCCCTACCGCACGTCGTGGACGCTGTGAGATCGAGCCCGGCACCGCGCAAGGCCCCCGACGGCGGCGCGTGGACAAAACTATTGACCGAAATGGAGCGGCCCGTATTGACGAAACCCGCCGCGCCGCTATCATGGATTCCATATCGTAACGGACAGCGCAAATTGGAGTGTACGAAGGTGCCACCATGAAACTGGAAATGACAGGACAGATGCGGATGGAGCAGCGGATGAAGCTGGCCCCGCATATGATCCAGTCGATGGAGATCCTCCAGCTTCCGCTGCTGGCCCTGCAGGAACGCCTCGAACAAGAGCTCAACAACAATCCCGTCCTCGAACTGGAAGATGTCGACCGGTCGGACGAAACCCAGGCGCCGGAGGAACCGTCCCAGGACGACGACTTCGCCGAGAAGGATCTGGTCGTCAATACGGACGACAACAAGGCGGATGATTTCGAGCGTCTGGACCGTATGGACGACGACTTCAAGGACTTCATCGACCAGTCCGGTCCGTTCCGCCGCCGCCACGCGGAAGAAGAGGACCGCAAACTGGAGGCGATCAAGAATACGGCGGCCCCGCCGCAATCTCTGCACGACTATCTCAGCGATCAATGGCGTCTGGTGGACGCCGCCGAACCGGTCAAGCGGGCCGGCGAGGCCATCATCGACTACATCGACCGCCGCGGTTACCTGTCGGTCCCCCTCGAACAGTTGCACCGCAAGGACCGGGACGATTTCACCGTCGATCACCTGCACGAGGCGTTGCGGGGAGTGCAGGAGCTGGACCCCCCGGGCGTCGGTGCCCGCGACGTCCGCGAGTGCCTGCTCATTCAACTGGCGCAGAGCGGCGACGACACGACCTTCGAGTATCGCCTCGTCGCCGACCACATGGACGCCCTGCTGGAGAACCGCCTGCCCGAGATCGCCAAGAAGATGAAGTGCAGCGTCGAGCAGATCAACCACGCCATCGAGCGTCTGAGCAAACTGGACACCTCTCCCGGCCTGCAAGTCGGGCGCAGCGACAACATCCCCATTACGCCGGACGTGATCGTCGACTCCCCCAACGGTTTCGACGAATTCGTCGTCCGCCTCGCCGACACCAACTTGCCGAGCCTCCGGCTCAATCGCCACTACCTGCGGATGGCCAAAGACAAGAAGGTCGCCGAAAACACACGAAAATTCCTGCAAAACAACATTCGCTCGGCCAACTGGATCATGGACGCGATCGAGCAGCGGAGAAACACGCTTCTGAACGTCTCCCAAGCGATCGTCAAGCACCAGCACGATTTCTTCGCCCACGGCCCACTTCATCTGCGGCCCCTGCCCATGTCGAAGGTGGCCGACGAGGTGGGCGTGCACCTGGCTACGGTCTCCCGCGCCGTTTCGGGCAAATACCTCCAGTGCGCCTGGGGCATTCTGCCCCTGCGCAAGTTCTTCAGCGGAGGCATGGAGGACACCAACGGACAGGCCCATAGCTGGGAAGCCATTCGCGTCAAGCTCCAGCAGATCATCGACGAAGAAGACAAGGCCAAGCCTTTGAACGACGACCAGATTCGCGAGCAGCTCGCCGCCGCGGGCATCCCCAGTCTGGCCCGGCGCACCGTCGCCAAATATCGCAAGCTGATGAACATCCCCACCGCCCGCTTTCGCAAGCGCTATTAGGCCTGCGGCCTTGACGCTGCCACCCGGAAAGCCGGCGAAAGACTGGATTCCGGTCGCGCCGACCCTTCAGACACCCGTCGGGGCCGACGGCCTCTTTGCGCTTGACCGTTTGTTGCGAGTTTGTTAGTTTGCGCCGGCGTTTGAGGGCCTCGGGCCCTCCGTTTCTTGTGTCCCGAGCGGCCGCGTCGGAGCCCCGGCCCGGCCATCCGGGGGCACGCAACAATCGCAGGAGAAGCTCTTTCGACATGAAAGCCTTTGGTCGCATATTCAAGTACGTCTGGCCCCAGTGGCCGCGCCTTATCGTCGTTGTCTTCACGGCAATGGTTGTCGCTGCACTGATTTCCGTCAGCTTCATGACCATCATTCCGCTCCTGAAGGTCATGACCGGCAGCGAGGGTCTGCACGGCTGGGTGGACAGAAAAACGTGCGAGCATTACTACGGTCTCGACTTTCCCGTTCCGAAGACCGGCGAACAGACCGACCCGTCGGGTCTTGTGTTACGCCCCGGCCTGGAGATCCTGAGCGTCGACGAGAACAGCCTTGCCGAGAAGGCAGGTCTGCGAACGAAAGACCGAATTACCAATGTGGGGAACCTCGCCGCACAGCAGGATTCACCCATGTCGCAGGCGCGCCTGCTGCAGGAGCTGGCCGCGACCGACCAGGACGTCATCCCCGTTGAGATCATCCGACCGAACGGCAGCAGCACTTCCATCAACCTGAGCACACCCCATGACCAGGCCTACCTCGAAAGCCTGGATTGGAGCGTGTTCAAGCGGTTTCGATACGACGCGCATCTGGTGGGCCTGGGGCTCGCGCAATGGACCGTCGCGTTCCTGCCCCGAGGCCAGACCAACACGGCGGTCGTGGCCATTATGCTGGTCATCGTTGTCATCACCATCATTCGCTGTATCGCCAAGTTCTACCAGGGATATCTCGGGGAGAAGGTCGTTCAGGTGGCTACCAATCGCCTGCGCGAGGACGTTTTTGCCCGGGTGACCCAGATGCCCATCGCTTCGTTTCTCAGCGAACGCCCCAGCGACACCGTCAGTCGAATCGTGCGTGATACTACCATAATGGGAACGACGATCAAGGTCATGCTCGGCAAGGCGCTTCGAGAACCGATGAATGCGTTGTTCATGCTCGCTGCGGCCATGTTCATCAACTGGCAACTGACACTCGTTTTCCTCTGCGGCGGGCCCTTCATCGTGGCTCTGCTCGGTGCGTTCGGAGCGAAAATGAAAAAAGCCACCCGCCGCTCGCTGGTGGCCAGTTCCCAGATGCTGGCCAAGCTCCAGGAGACGGTAGCGGGGCTGAGAATCGTCAAGGTCTACAACCAGCAGCAAAACGAGCGGGAACAATTCGAGGCCATCAACAATCGGTTGCTCAAACAATTGCTGCGCATATCGAGAGTGGATGCGGCCACGCACCCCGTGCTGGAAGTGCTGGGCATCCTGGCCGCCGCGGCGGCGATCATCGTCGGCATGAGATGGGTAGCGAGCGGCGATCTGGAGGGACCCGAGTTTATCGCTCTCCTGGCCCTGCTGGGCGCCTCGGCCGAAGCCGTGCGAAAGACCGGCGACATCTGGAACAAGATCCAACAGGCCAACGCCGCAGCCGAACGCGTCTTCGCCGTGATGGATCAGCCGGTGGAGGGGGAGAAACCCAACGCCATCACCCTCCCACCGGCCAAAGGCGACGTCATCTTTCGCGACGTTGTCTTCACCTATCCCAACGCCGATCATCCGGCCCTGCGGGCCGTGAACCTGAGCGTCTCGGCGGGCCACAACGTCGCCGTGGTCGGACCCAACGGCTCCGGCAAGACCACGCTGGCCAACCTGCTGCCGCGTTTTCACGATCCCGATTCCGGGCAGATCTTCATCGACGGCCACGACATTCGCGACGTCACGCTGAAGAGCCTGCGCGACCAGATCGGCATGGTGACGCAGGATCTGATTACGTTCAACGACACCATCGCGGCCAATATCGGCTACGGGCGCATCGGCGCGACACGCGACGAGATCGTGGCCGCGGCCAAACGCGCCTTCGCCCACGAGTTTATCGACCGCTTGCCCGAGGGCTACGAAACCGTTATCGGCGAGCACGGTGTCGGACTCAGCGGGGGACAACTGCAAAGGATCGTCATCGCCCGGGCCATCCTGAAGAATCCGACCGTGCTGATCTTCGATGAGGCCACCAGCCAGGTCGACGCCGAAAGCGAGGCCAAGATCCATCGGGCCATCGAAGAAATCATGCGCGATCGCACCACCTTCATCATCGCGCATCGCTTCAGCACGGTGGTCGCCGCCGATATGATCGTCGTCATGGACGGCGGTCGCATCATCGCTCAGGGACACCACGACGAACTCATGCAAAAGTCCGCGGTGTATCAGGGACTCTATGAAACGCAATTGGTCAAAGCGTGACGACAAACGCGTCGCGCGTTTCAGGGCCCCGGACGGTAGCCCTGGCCGATAGGAATGGAACGCATTTGGTGGGATGTGGAAGATGCCGCAGCGCGTAACAGAGAAGAAAGCACACGACTTGTTCCGGAGATTTGACGGGAATCCCGTGCTGTCGCCGGATCAGTGGCCGTACCCGGCCAATGCCGTTTTCAACCCCGGCGCCGCCAGACTCAACGATGAGACCCTGCTGCTGGTCCGCGTGGAGGACATGCGCGGCTTCTCGCACCTGACCGTGGCCCGCAGTCCCAATGGATTCACGGACTGGCAAATCGACCCCGCGCCGACCCTCACCGCCGATCCCCATTCGCATGAAGAGCGTTGGGGCCTGGAAGATCCGCGCATCGTCTGGCTGGAAGAGCAGAAGCAATTCGCCGTAACCTACGTTTCGTTCAGCGAAGGCGGCCCGATCGTGTCTCTGGCCATCACCAAGAACTTCCGCACGTTCGCGCGCCTGGGGGGCCTGCTGCCGCCCGAGGACAAGGACGCGTGCCTGTTCCCCCGCCGCTTCGACGGGCGGTTTGCCCTGATTCACCGCCCGATCGTGCGCGGGGAGGCCCACATCTGGCTGAGCTTCTCACCGGATCTGAAACACTGGGGCGACCATCAACTGCTGATCCCCACCCGGCCGGCCTACTGGGACTGTCACCGCGTCGGTCTGGCCTGCCAGCCGATTGAGACCTCCGAAGGCTGGCTGATCTTCTACCACGGCGTCCGCTCGACCACCGCCGGACAAATCTACCGCGTCGGCCTGGCCTTGCTGGACCTGAACCAGCCCTGGAAGCTCCTGCGCCGCAGCGACGAATGGGTCCTCGGACCGAACGCCTTCTACGAGCGCGTCGGCGACGTCGGCGACGTCGTCTTTCCCACCGGCGCCATCGTCTGCAAGGAGACCGACGAGCTGCACTTGTACTACGGAGCCGCCGACTGCACCATCGCCGTGGCCACCGCCAAAATCAGCGACATCCTCGACTACATCCTCTCCAGCCCGACCGTCCAGGCATGACGACAACGGCAGCCCACGGGGACCCGCCCGCCAAGTGCGAGGTATTTCTAAGCCGCAGCTTGGATCCTTCACTCCGCTGCCCCGCGTTCAGAGCTCGCCCTGAGGATGAACGAAGGGGAAACATTCCGTGCACGAGTAAATCAGAATGCGTATTGGTCGGGCAGGGGAGCCCACCAGCTATAACGAGGCCGTCGCGTGCGGAGCCACGGGGAGAAACCGGCTCAGGAACTCGCCTATCCCGTCGAGGATCATGGCCACCGCCTTGGCCGCGAGAAAAATGTAGAGCAGTCGGGCGATGATGGTCCCGGCATAGGGCCCTACCAGACGCATCAGCAGGTGCGCGTTCCGCGCCACGAGGAATACGAAGACGAAGGTAATCACCGCAGTAACAATCATCAGCACGTGCCCGATCGACTGCGTCGCGATGATGGTCACCGTAATCGCGCCCGGACCGACCATCATGGGGAACGAGATCGGGAAAACGGCCAGCATAAGCTTGTCCTTCGAATGATGATAGGGTTTGCCCCGCGGTATGACACCTCGCAGCGCGACGATGAACAGCAGGATGCCGCCGGCGATCTTCAACTCGGTCAGCGTCACATTGAACAGATGCGTCAGGCTCCAGTTCCCCGCCAGCGAAAAAACCACCACGATCAGAAGGGACGTGAGAACCGCCAGGTTCATCACGTGCCCGCGTTCGCGTTTCTCCAGCTCGCGCGTCAGGTCGGCGTACACCGGCAGGTTTCCGATCGGGTTCACCACGGCCAGCAACAGCAGACTGTGTCGGATTACGAGAGCTACGGGGCCCGCCAGCTCTGTGGCCGCCGCCTCGCATATCAGCGCCTCCATTGTCTTCTCGTCCCTTTTCAAGCCACGACATTCGGCCGGGTACCCGGCGTTTCCGGAATCCTACGCCCGCTGTCGATGCGTTGCAACCATCGCCTGCAAAAAACGACCCGTTTCGGTAAAGATTTTCCCTGCGGCCCTGGGGGGGATATCGGCGGGCTCACAACTTCGGCGATCAACGCCGAAAACGGAAGGGAACACCCAAGCCGGCTTCGAGGCAGATCGCCGGAAGGCCGCCGGGCGAGCGTCTTCTCCCTTGATGTCCCGGCACCGGTCACGGGACGTCGCGGCCGGTGGAGGCGATCCATATCTCGAACCACTGCTCGCGGGACAGCTCGATCTCAAGCGCTGCAACGGCCTTCTTGATGCGAGAGACGCTGCCCGTACCCAGGACCGGCAGGAACCGCGCCGGGTGCATCAGGACCCAGGCCAGCGCAACCTGGTCTATCGACGCCCCGCCGATCTGATGGCCGATGCGAGCGAGAGTCTCGCGCAGCCGGTCGGCCTTCTCGGAATCCTCGTGGAACAGGCGGCCGCCGCCCAAGGGCGACCACGCCATCGGCCGCACGTCGAGCCTCTGGCACTGGTCCAGCGTCCCGTCGGCGTGCGCTGCGAGGCACATCACCGAGTACTCGATCTGATTCGTCACCAGCGGTACGTCCAGCCGGGCCGCCAGCAGCTCGAACTGCGAGGGCAGAAAATTCGAGACGCCGAAGTGGCGCACCTTGCCCGCGGCCTTCAGGGCGACGAAGGCCTCGTTGATCTGTGCCGGGTCCATCAGCGGATCGGGACGATGAATCAGCAGCAAGTCGATGTAATCCGTACGCAGGCTCTTGAGAGAGTTCTCCACGGAGGCGGTGATGTGGGCGGCGCTGGTATCGTAGGATTTCGTGCGGTGGTTCGGCCGGTTCCGCGAGATCAACCTGATCCCGCACTTGGTCACGAACTGAATGCGCGAGCGGTCGATCGCCGCCTCGGCCAGGGCCTCGCCAAAAAGCTGCTCGCAGGTATAGTCGCCGTAAATGTCCGCGTGATCGAAGGTCGTGATGCCGCGCTCCAGGCTGCAGTCGATCAACGCGCGAATCTGCGTCTTGTCCTTGCCCCAGCCCGCCAGACGCCAGAAACCGTGGACGAGGCGCGAAAAGGACGGGCCGTTCTCACTCAACTTGATCGCCGGAACCATCGTGTGTCACTCCAGGAATTCTCAGGCCGTTTCAAACCGCAGACCGCTGCGCCCGCGTCATGGTACTCTGCCTGCGTCCGCAACACAACCGCGGCGCCGCTTCGGCGCGGAAATCGACGGAAGAAGGCAAGAGACAGGTCGGTGGTCTACGTGCCGACGAAAACGGGCACGGCCACGTGCAGACGGGCCAGAATTTCGTCGGCCAGGGCCCGGTACTCCCGCGCCGCTTTGCTGTCCGGGGCAAACGCGAAGATCGATTCTCCCGAGTCCGGGGCCTCGACCAATCGCACGGTCTTGTGAATGACCGTCTCGAACACCAGGTCGCCGAAAAGGTCGCGCAATCGGAGTTGGATTTTGCGGGTGTAGAGCGGGCGGTCTTCCACGAAGGTCAGCAGCAGACCGAGGGTTCGCGCCGCACACGGATGGAACCGCGCTTTGAGCAACCGGATGGTCTCCAACAGGCGCTTGAGCCCTTCAAAAGCGTAAAAATGCACCTGGACCGGGATGATCACGTCCGTGCTGGCCACCAGGGCGTTGAGCATGAGCAGGCCCAGGGCCGGGGCACAGTCAATGATGCACATGTCGTAGTGGTCCGACACCTGCCGAAGCTGCTCGCCCAGGATCAGTTCCCTGCCCGCCGCACCGCGCAACTCCATCTCCGCGCCGGCCAGCCGGACGTTGCTCGGAGCCAGATCGAGCCACTCGTGCTCCGTCGGCACGATACCGGCCGAAACCGGAATCCGCGGACACATCAGGGCATCGTACATCGTCGTTCCAAACTCGTCCGGGTCCCGCCCCATACCCATCGTCGCATGGCCCTGCGGATCCAGATCCACCAGCAGTACGCGCTGCCTCGATTCGGCAAGGGCCACGGCCAAATTCACCGCCGTGGTGGTCTTGCCGCAGCCGCCCTTCTGGTTGACTACCGCAATCGTCTTCATTACGCTGCTCCCGTGCTTGCGAGCGCCCTGTTTCGAAGCGCAAATCTGCGCCCTCCACGCCCGGTTCACCCGAAGGATACCGTTCGTCTCACAGACATCTTCATCGGGCGAAAGCACCCGTCGCTCAAGAAGAGCCATGTTAAAACGGCGCGACCCGGCGATTTAGAGAAAGTGCGACCGATAATGTAACCTGTCTCGCTTCCATGCCGCACCCCTCAACTACCGGTGGAGAATCCCCGACGAACCGCGCATCATCTTAGACCCGCAGCCCAAACACGGTAAGACATAGATGCAAGCGAAAGGGTAGCGACCGGATGAAAATAACCTAAAAATTTTGCGCAACCCATACCGCCCAAAGCAACGCAACACACCTCGCTCTAAATTAACATGGGTCGCCGTCAAAAAGCCAGATTCCAATGTAACAGAATCTGGCTTCGGAGGAGGGTGATGAAAAGCTATTTGTTAGCCTTCCGAAAGGCCTTACTCACATCCACGATCATCCACTACACTGTTCATCGTAGAACGTCGTGGAATTTCTTTAATGAAATGTCAAAGATACCGTAAAAATACGCTTTCTTCCGCAAAAATCAAGAACTAAATTGCCATTTTGTCAGTTTTTTCGTCACCGTCCTCACAAAATGGTGTCATTCTCGACCCGTAACCAAAATATTTTACGCTTGCGGACGGTTCACTGTTCGCGTATTGTAACGGAAAACGTGTTACTTCTTGAAACTGGATACACATGAACGGTCGAATCACAATAGCAGATCTGTGGCGGGCGAAGCGCGACAAGCGGACGGTAGCGGCGGTCGCCTGCTACGACTACACGACCGCTCGTCTGGTTGCTCAGACCTCCGCGGACATGATTCTCGTGGGTGACTCGGCAGCGCAGCTGATGCTGGGTCACGATTCGACGTTGCCGGCGACGATGGACTTCATGGTGACCCTCACGGCGGCGGTCCGCCGGGGCGCGCCGGAGGTGTACCTCGTGGCGGACATGCCCTTCTTGTCGTACCACGTCAGTGCGGCCGAGGCGATTCGCAACGCCGGGCGTTTCCTTACGGAGGCGGGCGCCCAGATGGTCAAGATCGAGGCGACGGAAGCGCACCTGAGCACGATCCGCGCCGTCGGCAACGCCGGCATCGCGGTGATGGCTCACATCGGCATTCGGCCCCAACGCATCAGCACCGTGGGCCGCTTCCGCGCCGAGGCCACCACCGCGGAAATGGCCATGGAGTTGATCAGCCTCGCCGGGCAAATGGTCGGCGCCGGCGCCGGCGCCCTGCTGCTCGAAGGCACGGCGACCGAGGTCGCCGCGGTCATCACCGAGCGGTCGGAGGTCCCGGTGATCAGTTGTGGCTCCGGAGCCGGCTGCGACGGCCAGATCCTCATCGCACCCGACATTCTGGGGCTTTCGGGTGGACAACTGCCCAAATTCGCCAAGGCCTATGCGGACCTGGCCGGTGCGTCGGTGGCCGCGTTCCGAGAGTACGTCGACGAGGTCAAGGCCGGCGCCTTTCCCGACGCGTCACACAGCTATCACATGAAGACCGGTGAGCTGCAACGGCTCAACGACCTTCTCCAGGACCGCTCGGCGTAGGCCAATCACGCCCCTACGGCGCCAGACTCGCCTCGACGGTGCCGCCGTAGGCGCCCATGTTGATACGCTGGTTGGCAGCGAGGCCCTCCATCGTCCGTAGTTCGGCGAGAAGGTCGGCGGCCGGATCGCCCGCGTCGATACAGGGACTGGTGGCCGCGTCGGAGACCCAGGCCCCGCTCGCCGGGTCCCAGCGACGGCCCGCGCTCCGTAGATGATAGTCCCCGGCAACCCACCCGGTGCTCATCCACTGCCCCGGCGCGACGAAGTAGGGATCCGCATCGATGTTGCCCTCTCCCGGCCAGCCCCCTTGGACGTCGCTATATGTCACGGTAGCCGTGCTGCCGCTGATCTGCACCGCGTCCTGGTCCCGGTCGTTGAAGAACACGATCGAGTTGGCGACGGTCACCACGGCGGTATCGATGCCGGCGCGCCGATTCTCGACGATGGTGGAGTTGGAAA
>JAFGCA010000764.1 GCA_016932895.1 Sedimentisphaerales bacterium
CTCGACACGTTCCCGCCGGACGTCGACGTCATTCTGTATCTGGGCGACGGCGCCAACAGTGGCGGGACAGATGAGATAGAGAAGCTCTTCCGCGCCCTCGAGGATCACAGGAGCGACAGCGGCACGCCCATATTCGTCGTCATCGGCAACCATGACTATCTCGGCGCCGGCAATACCACGGACCCGGTGGCGCGATTTCTCCTGCTCAACCATCTTCAGCCCGAGCAAGACCCGCCCCTGCCGGAAACGTACAACCGGGCCCTCTCCAAATACGAGGTCCTGTGCCGGATCAGCGCGTTCAACCGTGACAGCAACGATCTGGCCACCAATACGATGTTCCTCTATGCCGACAACAACGACGTACTGGATCCGGCCCTGGACCACGACACCGGCTTGTACCTCGCCGGCCATCTCCTGTATCCCAAGCACGGGAAAAAAACCGTGGAGATGTTCCTGGCGGACACCTCAGACTACATCGACACCTGGTTCAGCCCCGAATTGACCCTCTGGGACCCCTTCATTCCCCAATGGGACTTCTACGGCGTGCAAGGCTCCATTTCCTCCCGGGACAGGACCGACGAGTCGGGGGCCCCAATCCCTTCCCAAATCACGTACTTCAAAGAACGGGCCGTGTCTCCGCCTGCTGATTTTCGGTTCGTCGCCTCGCATTACCATCCCGACAACCTCGATAGAAAACGCGACGGCATACCGGAAAGCTGGCTCTTTGAGATGGCCAATGCCGGACACGGCTTTTGGGAAACCGTCGGCACCCTGTTCTTCGGTCACGATTACGCCAACCAGCATCTCAAGGACTGGCTATCCGATGGCCGAGAGAACTACTGGCTGTCCGCTCACACGCACCGAAAGAGCATGATGCGTCCGGGCCAGGGCAAGGTCCACGTCGGCGGCATTGTGGAAATCCTGACCGATGACTCGTTTCGCAGCGTGAATATCGGATCGACCACCGACTATCGGGCCCACGTGGCCGTCATCGAAGGGTTTTCCAGGCGTCACGCAGCCCTCGATCCCCACGTCAGGAAGGTCGATGAATACGTCCAGTTCCGTGAAATTCCCCTTTTCGATGCCGCCGCGGATCAGGAGAAACAGCTCCTGCACAAGCTGCTGAATCACATCGAAGCCTACGGCCGGGCTCACAGGGACGCCGAGCATTGCGTCGAATACAAGAACGACATCCAGTTCGGTCTTTCTCTGCTCGGCTTGAACAAGGACTATCAGGACGAAAGATGGACCGTTGAGGCCACCCGGGAGACCTGCCAATGTTTGGACCTCTTCATCGATACGCTTGTCTCCGAGAATGAGGACAGCGAGCGTGCCGACCTGATACGGTGCCTGACCTTCATCGCCAGCGCCTGCGAAATGAGAGTCTGCGATTGCGGAAAGGGCTTTGATCCCGGCCGGTGTCGGATCAAATGAGAGAAGCACTGAGGGACACACGATAATGATGGTTGTCAAAAGCATCGGCAAAGGCTACAATCGTGTGTAGCTTTCTAAACTGGGTTTTGTCGACACACAATTTGCTTAGGGGAGACCCCACAATGCTGAAAAAAGTAATTCTGCTGTTGGCCCTGGCGATGATGGCTGCGTCCCTGTACGGCTGCAAGACGGTCCAGGGTATAGGGGAAGACATCAAGAACGTCGGTGAGGCAGGCGAGGAGGCGATGCCTTAGGCAAAGGGGTAAGATTCAACCTGCCCTGGCTGTCCGCAACCGCGCCGAAGCCGTGTGAATCAGGACAGATTATTGCGTGACAGGACTCTGTTATCTTGAACCGCGGGCGAAGGACGGGACGTTGCGCAAGGATTGATTGTGGTGCGCCGAAAAGGCCTTTGCCTGGACAGTGCCGTCGTTGCTGACTTGATTGGGTCCGGTTGGACCCGCACACTATGGACTTAGGGGAGTACCTGACCATGTTGAAGAAGATGATTCTCCTGGCAATTCTGGCTTTGCTGACTACATCGCTTTGCGGATGTTTCGTCTTCCCGTAAGCGTCCAGGTCGCCGGCCCAGCCGGGGCAGCGCCCGAGAACTTACCCGGCAGCACAACATCAGACACCCCGAATATACCGCCTATCGGCTCAGGGGAGTACCAAACCATGCTGAAGAAAGTGATTCTGTTGGCAATCCTGGCCTTGTTGGCCACGTCCCTTTGCGGTTGTTTCGTCTTCACGTAGGCGTCCGTGCCCTCGGCTCAGGCGCAGCATACCCGGGCGCGCCGGTAGTGAACCGGCAGCGCCGTATCAGCGGCATATTGCACGTCGCGAGAGATTCCCGCGCAAGGCCCTCCCCTCGCGTACGCCTGTCGCAAGAGACCTTACTCTACCCCGCCTGCCGCATTCCCGGGAACTCCCACTCGCATCGACGGGCGCACATGTTCCGATAAATGCACTGCAACTCCGGCTGCCGGACCCGACTGAGCACCGAACCTCCACGTGACTATTCTCCGAACGCCTCCCCTTCGTCACCGAAGTCCTTTGGACCTGCCGACCACCAAAATCAGGGCATAACGCTGGGAAAACAGCGTAAAAATGGGAAAAACGGTAAAAATTGCGTCGCCGATTTGTTAAAATGGTGCATCGAAAGGCTTTAGGGATGTTATCCGGTGAGCCGGGCGGGGCACTGCGGATTGGGTGGCTACGCGGTCAGTTTCGGCGTATCCAGCCACTTTCTGGAGAGGCGGCGGTAGCTTTGCCTGCGGCGTGCGGAAGGCCTCGTTGCTTCGCGGCCGCGCCCCGGTCCCGGGCAATAACAAACCGTCCGAAAACGTCTGACGTAGAAGTGCCAGTGACAGACAGTTCTGCCGGTTCGGCGGATGGGACAAATCGTGTTGTGGAAAGGATGATGCGACCATGAAGTACCCGAGGCAACGTTGGTGCACTCTGTTAGTGGTGGTTTGTGCGGCGGTTTTATCGGCCCCTCGCCCGGGTCTGGCGCTGGTGATCAGCGAACTGATGTATCACCCCATCGACGCGGAGGAGAATCTCGAATTCATTGAACTCTACAACAACCGGGCCGTCTTTGAGGACCTGGGCGGCTATGCTTTTACGGACGGGATCGACTACGTATTTCCCCCGGGCACGACGCTGGCTGCCAAGCAGTATCTGGTGGTGGCGCGCGATCCGAACGCCCTGGCGGCCGCCTACGGCATCACCGGCGTCTATGGCCCCTTCACCGGACGACTGAGCAACGACGGCGAGCGCGTCGATCTATCCAACGAAAACGGCGAAATCATCCTGTCTGTGCGCTACAACGACGCCCCTCCCTGGCCGGCCGCGGCCGACGGAACGGGCCACTCGCTCGTGCGGGCGAAACTCGGCGGCGACGCGGAACAACCGACGACGTGGTCGCCCAGCACCCTCATCGGCGGTACGCCCGGCGCCCCCGACCAGGTCCAGGCACAACCCGAAGACCCGACGCTGGTGGTTCTCGTGGATCTGGGCCACCCGGGACGTTATTTCAAGGGCACCCAGGAGCCGTCGCCGGGCGCCGGCGGCCAGGCCACGACCGCCTGGACCGAGATCGCCTTCAACGACAACCCGGCCACCACCGCCTGGTCCGAGGGCCCCAGCGGGTACGGATACAGCAACAGCTCCGCCGAACTGCAGTACATCGGGACCCGGCTCAACGACATGAACGGCGGGTACATCTCCGTCTATGCCCGTCTGCCGTTCACGGTCAGCCGTGAGGAGATCGCCTCGTTTTCCGAGCTGCGGGCCGAGGTCCACTACGACGACGCCTTCGTACTGTACCTCAACGGCACGCGTGTGGCCGATTCCGGGGATCTGCCCGGCAACCCGCCGACCTTTGACCAGAACGGGGGCACCGCCTGGGACCCACCGGCGATGAACGTGGACCTGACGGGCCACCTGAATCTGCTGGTGCCCGGCACCAACGTGCTGGCCATCCAGGCGCACAACGCAAACATCTCCGGCAGTTCGGACTGCATGGCCAGCCCGGTTCTCGGGGCGGTGATCCAGCCGGCCGGAGGCGGCGAAGACCCGCGAGCCCGGCTCCTGATCAACGAGCTGCTGGCCAACAGCGATGCCGACCCCGGAACCGACTGGATTGAGCTGTACAACCCCGGTCCCGTCCCCGTCGAGCTGGACCACGTGTATCTCAGCGACGACCGGACCGATTTGCTCAAGTACAAACTGCCCGATGGCGCCGTATTGGCACCGGGTGACTTCCTGACGGTCTACGAAGGCAGCGCGCCCCTGGGGTTTCCTTTTGCCCTGGACTTCTCGGGCGAGACCGTCTACGTAACCGCCGCTGCGACCGGCGCCGAGCCGCAGCCGTTGCGCGTCCTGGACGCGGTGCGGTACGACGTCATGGAGCCGGACGTCACCTACGGGCGATTCCCTGACGGGTCCGACTTTCTGGATTGTCTGTCACTGCCGACGGCCGAAGCGCCCAACGCCCAGCCGCGGATCGGTGACATCGTGATCAACGAAATCATGTACCACCACGCCACCCGCGACGACGGCTACGAGTACGTCGAGCTGTACAACCGTAGCAACCAGGACATTGCCCTGGGCCGGTGGGCCTTCACCGACGGCATCGACTATGAGTTTGAAGACGGCACTCTTCTGCCGGCCGGCGCCTATCTGGTGGTGGCCCAGGACCCCGGCCTCCTCGAGGCCGTGTATGACAACCTCGTCGTCGGTTCCAATCTGGTCGGGCCCTACGACGGGCGCCTGGACGATCACAGCGAGCGCATCCGCTTGTCCCGCCCCTTCGAGCAGGCCGATCCCAATACCGGCGAACTGAAAACCTATATGGTCACCGCAGACGAAGTGACCTATTACGACGGCGGCCGCTGGCCCACCTGGGCCGACGGGCAAGGCGCGAGCCTGGAGCTCCGCGATCCCCGCAGCCACAACGACACCCCGGACGCCTGGGCCGACAGCGACGAGAGCGGCAAGACCACCTGGCAGCCGTTCTCCTTCACCATCGATGGAAGTGACAGCCGCTACACCCGCGACCAGGCCCGGATTTTCGACGTGCTCCTTCTGAATCGGGGCGAGGTCCTCCTCGATGACCTGCACCTCGTCATCAACGGCACCAACCGTCTCAGCAACGGCACGTTCGAGAGCGGCGAATCCTCCTGGCGCATCCTCGGCAATCACGTTCGCTCCTTCGTGACGTCGACAGATCGTCATTCGGGCTCGCGCGCGTTGC
>JAFGCA010000765.1 GCA_016932895.1 Sedimentisphaerales bacterium
CCTTCGCTGCCGCTCAGGATGACAGCTATCGTATGACAAGCACCGAAGCACCGCCGCCTGTCGTGGCCGCGGGCCCATCGAAAAAGGGCGTGATCGATCCATTCGATCACGCCCTTCGTGGTGCTGAAGGTATCTGCCGATCCGTCGTCAGATCTTTTCTTTGGACTTGGCCTCGACGACGTCCTCTTTGGCCGGACCGGAGGAAATGCTCACACCGGAACTCTTGCCGTCCGGACAGCCGTCCGGGTCGGTCAGGAGCATGAAAGACATGTCCTCGCTGGCGCCGGTCTGGTCGTACAGTTCCTGCCACGGCCAGTCTTTGCTGCTGGGCACGGTGAAGTCGGCCGCGACGGCATCATTGTTCCTGCCGCCACCGGAGCTCCCGCCCCCACCGGTCAGGGTCAACACATCCTCTTCGCTCAACGCGAAGCCGAAGACCCGAACGTCGTCCAGCAATCCATCAAAGTATTCCCCGTCTTCCGAGCCGCGGGTACCAATTGTCAGGTTCGAAACGTACGGTGCGGCGAAGCCAAAACCGTGTTTCGCCGTCGTTTCGAGCGATCCATCGATGTAGAGCTTGATTTCACCGCTCACGCTGTCGAAGGTGGCGACCAGGTGATACCACTGATTGGCGTTCAAAGACTGCGGTGCGGTGACCGTGTCCCAGCCGACGCGGAAGTGGAATCGACCATAGCTGTCGAGCCAGATTCCGAAGCGGTTGGTGTTGAGCCCGAAGCGGTCGTATTCCAGGATCGTGCGGTACAGATCGCGCGGGTTGCGCGAGTTGATCCAGGCCGAAACGGCGAACGAGTTCGGAGCGAAGTTGAAGCCGACGGGCTTGCTGACCTTGATGTAGTCGCCGTCGCCGTCGAGGTCGATCGCGCCGCCGGCCCAGCCGTCGAAGGGTCGCCAGAGGGGATTGCCGCGCAGGTTCCCATCGTTTCCGTTGCCCGAGCTGTCCGCGGCCACGAGACCGCTGCTCTCATCGAGCTTCCAGTGGCCCAGAGCGTCGAACTCCTCCTGGCCGGGGCCGTCTGCCCACGAGACGGACTCATGGTTGGTCCAGCCCCACGGATAGACGACAGACTTGCCGTCTTCATACACCGCCACGACGCTGAGCCAGTAGACGTTGTCGCCCCTTTCCTGGCAGAACCAGTCCTGCTCGGGCAACCGTACGGTGTAACGGTACACCGGCTCAAAACCGGCCATGTCATGGTCGCCGGCCTCGGGGTGCTTGTCGAAGCCGACCATCACTTCGTCGAACTCATCGGCGCGATACTCCCAGATCTTCTCGCCCGGCAAGCTGGAGTTCTTCGAACCGACATTGGGAACATCGGTCCATATCGAAAGCAGGAAGTAATCGGGCTTCTTGGGCGTGGGCATCTGCTGGCACTCGCACGGCAGATATCCGTAGCCGATATAGGAGCCCCACCAGACCATACCCGTAACCGGCAGATCGCTGACGCAGCGCCAGTCATCGGCAACGACCCTGTGGAAGGTCGTGCCGGTGCCGGTGCCGGTGCCGCTCTGCCCGGTCGTCTCGATGGCAAAAGCCAGGTCCATCGACTGCGGCGACATGGAGTGGGCTTTCGGATACGTCAACTCCTGCCAGGCATCACCCGCATACGGCTCGTCGGCCTCGACCCAGACGGCGTCGTCGTTCCAGTGATCCAGCGACGTCTTCCACCCGAAGCGCGTGGCCACGCTCCCCGGGGCGTGCACGATCTGGGCCTGGACCACCAGCCAGTACACGACGGGCTCTTTGTCCGAGCCGCTCTGCACGAACGCCGCGCTCGGATCGATATCGAAAGTATATCGGTACACCATCAGGTGATTGTTGCGCTCGAAGGCCTGATTGGCCGGACTGTAATAGCTCTCGGCCTCTCCCTCGATCGGCTCGACGTCAAACTCGCCGCGCTCGAAATCCTGACGCCATAGAACTTCGCCCGGCATGCTGTAGCCGGTCCCGCTGCGGTTGGCGGGGATGTCCGCGCGGATGCTCAGCGTAAACGTCACGTTCTCGGCGCTGCCGCTGGGCAGGATGTCGTGGTACCACGACCCCCAGAGCGTGATCCCGGTAATCGGACCGGTGGTCGTACACTCGAAGTCGTCGGCACAAATCTGCTCGGGCCACGTGGGAGGCAGGTCTACCGTGACGTCCACATCGACGCCCGTGCTGCTCGTGTCCGGGGACTGGAGCCACTTGGCGTCCGTGCTCGGACCACCACCGCCACCGCCGACGGCGAGGGATTGTTCGTCTTCGTAGTGGGCCCAGTGACGAAGACCCGTGAAGGCCTGTTCCCACTTGATATAGTCAGGATCGGTGTCGAGCTCGAAGGCCATGTCATACATGTCCAGCCGCTCGCACACGAGCGAGTTGGTGATGGGTTGGGCGTTCGCCGCGTCCAGGGAGTATCCCGGGTTCAGGCTGGAACGCTGGAATTCGGCCGTTACGGCGCCATCCATCCACGGCTGCGGGCGGGTCTTCCAGCCCCACGGATACCGGGGCTCGGAATACCCGCTGTAGTACGCCGTGATGCTGATCCAGAACACCTCGTCCTTCGTATCCGAATCCGCGAACTCCCGCTGCCAGAAGTACTCCTGCTGCCGAAACGTCACGTTGTACTGGAAGCAGGTGTCCGACGGCATCTGCGGGAACCGATCGATCCCGACGACCTCCTCTTCCACCCGGGCGCCGTCGACGTCGACCAGCCACAACAGTGCGCCGGGCCGGCTGAACGGATAGCGGTTGTCCGCCGGCTCGTTGCTCCAGAACCCGATGCGCCACGAATCCGGGGCCACGTCCGGCGCTTCAACGCCGTCCCAGGCCGTGTACGAACCCCACCAGTGAACCGACGTCACCGGCATCTCCCCGGCACAGCGGAAATCGTCCGCCACCAGCTTCCACGTCGGCGTGCTGAACCAGAACGGCTTGTACGTATACGCCGCCTCGTCCCAGCCGCAATACACCGGCGTCCCCGAACCGGGGGCGGTTTCCACCGGCGGCTGCGACCACTTCAGGTGCTCAACCGGAGGCTTGCTCGGAATCACGATGTCGGTGATGCTGATCTGGTAGTCCTCGACCTCGCCGTCCGGCGCCAGACCGACGTAGTCCAGCCAGCGGAACGTGCTGAAGCGGAAGCGGGCAAACGTCTTTCCCGCCGCCGCCTTGCCGGGGACCGTCAGCACCAGGGAATTGACGCCGGGGTTGAGGGACTCGTTGAGGAACACGTGCTCGTCGGCGTCTTCCCAGTCCCCGTCGCCGTTCCAATCGATCCAGGCGTTCAAGATACCCTTCACCGAAGCCGTTACTTCAATCGTGGCGGGGTTGCCCGGTGTCAACGTCGCCGGGAACAGCACGCCATCTTCATCATCGGCCCCGGCATAGTCGTCACCGGTGGCCGAAGGAGTGGGCTGACCGTCGATCTCGCCGTCGATCTTCGTGCCGAGCTGGACGCCCGGGACGATCGTGTGGCGCGCCCCATCGCTGACGAGCAGAGTCGCGTACGTCGGATCCGGTGCATCACCGAAATCCTCCGTCGGCACGGCCCCGCCGCCCGTGATGACGAACGCCAGATCGAGAGGACGATTCTCATTCTCATGTCCCACCGGAAACGAAATCGGCATCCACTCCAGCACCGGATGGAACCAGACGGCGTTGCCGCCGAAGTGCAACTCTTGCTTCGTCGACTTCCACCCGAAGGTGTAGACGGGCTCGACGTCCTCGGGCGGGACCTCTTTGATCTCGATCCAGTAAACCGAACCTTCTCTTTGAATGAAGAGATTCGGGTCGTCTTCATCGAAGCAGATATCGAACTGGTAGATCCGCTCGTGATTTTCGGGCTCGTAGGCCTTGCTGGCGGGATCGAACCAGTCCTGGCGATTCCCGTTGCTTTGCAGATGGAAGTTGTAGGAGTACGGCTGAATTGTCCGTTTCCAGAGCAACTCTCCGGGGCGGTTCCAGCCCACGGATTGATCCGCCGGCAGGTTGGAGTAGATGCTGACGCTGAATTTCAGACTGTTCGTCGGCCCGGGCCGCACATCGTCCATGAACCCGCCCCAGAAATGAATATCGGTGATGGGACCGTCCTCCGAGCAGCGGAAATCGTCTGCCAGAGGCCCCCAGAACATATCGACCGCCAATCCCTTCTCGAAGGAATCGGACACCTGCGGCCAGTGCATTTTGTGGAATTCGCCCTCGCGCCAATAGCAGACACCCGGCGTGTAGCGCACCTGCAGCAGGTAGTCTTCGGTTTCGCCGTCCTCAAAGACGCCGTCGCCGTTCCACCACCAGGGCTCTTTGTCGCCAACCGGCTCGATCGGGCGCTCGGTAATGGTAAAGCGGGTCCAGACATAAGAGAGATCGGGAAGAGATCCGGCCATAAAATCGGGAGGATTCAGAGCCGAGAGCGGACCGTCGTACCCGGCGGGCACCGGGAAATTGACCACCGCGTGCTCCGGAACGTTCACGTCGCCGCACTTGACCTCGCCTTGCCAGATGCCGTCGCGGTTCCAGTCCACCAGGATGTTGACGTAGCCTTGCCGGCCGTCGGGCCTTTCGTTATGAACCTCGATGTCGATGTTCCTGCCCCAGATGGCCATCTCGCAAGCCTGGGCCAGTTCCCAGTCAATCGTCGAGGTCAAGGGCCAGACGCGCTCGGCGCCGACGTCTCCGTTGATGGTGAAGGAGCGCGGCAGCAGCAAACCGGCGTCGCGGTCGTTGACCTTCTCGTCCTGGTTGTAGTTGTTGGGACTGAACAGGCCGCAGGTCCCGCCATTGCCGTCGGGCTCCAGATCCACGCTCGGACCGAAGTACAGCCACTTGCTGGCGTGCTCGATCCAGGAGGCCGGCCCCACACCCACGCACGTCGGGAACAGCCCGTCTATGCCCAGCGAGGGGTACGCCAGGGCCCCTTCCGGAGCGTCGCCGAAGTCCGCGTCGGCCAGCGGCGGTACGACCGGCCCGCCCGTGCTGCACTCATGCTCGATCCGGCCTTCCACGCTGACATTGGCGCCGCGAACGTCGATCGAGACCCACTCCGGGCAGAAACCCGTGATCTCGTACGTCGTGTTGAACGATATCGACGTGCGAATGTCGCTCTCCGGCACAATGACATGGCGCTTGATGTACCGGTCCTCCAGAGACGGCGTCCAAACGTTGTTCGGCAGAGGCGGGCCATCCCGGTCCAACGGCCATTCCTCGCTGGTCCAGTTCACCGCCACAGTCACGTTGCTGCCCGTGCCCACCTGCGGGTCGAGCACGCGAATCGTCAGGTACACACGGACCGTCTTGGTACCGTCCGGGTCGTACCCGTTGTAGAACCACTGGTTCCACCAATCCGTGTTGGGGTAATAGTACCAACTGCCCCACTCGAACCCCGTGCCATCTCCGTCGACGACCTGCCCTCCTTCGTCGATTTCGACGGTGAAGAAGTCCTGCACGGCCGCCGCCGAGCCAAGACCCACGAAAAGGGTCAGCAATGCGATGACAACCGCTTGTCTGCCGAATAGATCCTTCAGCCCACTCATGACATGATCCTCCAAAACGACTTTACGCAAAGTCAACGATTACAACCATTTGCGGGTGGTCCACCTACACTCTGGCAGCGCACACACCATGTTATAGTTCCACTCTGGAATCGACTTGTAACGCCTTTTCCTCAAGAAAAAACTGCTGAAATGCGGTGAAAACCACGACATAGACCTCCCACAGTGCCGTCATTGCCATAACAGAAAATACCCAGATTCACACAAAAAGACCAGAAAAAAGTTATAGGACCCACCATTTCGCCCATTCTACCAGCCCCAAGTGCAGTTTCCCCCGCTTGGGCGACGGCATTGGGGCCTCAGGGATTGGGAATGGGCAACGCTGGATGCACCATGAGCGCAATTCACAGGAAGGTCCGGCACAGCTCGGGTGACGACCGACCTATCCCTACTCGTCGGATTTCTGCCCGTGGGGTTCCCACTGGCCGAAGGCTTCGATGTGGACATGGACCTGGGGGTGGGCGGTGTAGGCTTCGTTGTGGTTGTAGTACCAGCCCAGGTGCTCCGAGTCGCCGCCGCCCTGCGTGGTGATCAGGAAGCGGTTGGAGAGGCAGCCGATGTTCAAGGCGCGGTCGCGCGGCGAGGATTTGTCCCCGCCCTGCGGGTCGATGGGGACCCAGCCATAGTTGGGCAGATACACTTCGGGCCAGCGGTGGAACACATCGTCCATGCTGGCGTCGTCGCCCCGCACGACGAGGGCGCCGACGTAGCGCGCGGGCAGACCCGCCGCCCGGCACAGTGCGATGAAGCTGAACGAATACTCCGAGCACGATCCCGTACCGCGCTTGAGGACGACGGGCGCAACGTTCCAGCCGCCCTCGAGCTTGTATTCCAGGTGCTTGCGCACGTAGTCGAACATTTTGCGCGCGAGGTAGTAGGGATTCTTTTCGTCTCCGGCGATCTCCCTGGCGAGCTTGCGGATGTAGGGATCGTTCGTCATGTACTTGCTGCCGTTGGCCGTATAGGGCGCGCGAATCTCGGGCGGGATGTCGTCCAGGGTCCCGCAGCGGTCGGGGAAGATGAAGTAGCGAATGTCGGAGATCTCCGTTTCGACCTCCATGACCGATTCGACGGTCGATTCGCTGGCAACGTCCTCGTACCGGAAGACCGCGACCGGCTGCTGCCAGCGGTCCTTCTCCAACACGTGCCCGGCCGGCGAAAACGAAACCGAGCTCACCTTCTGCTGCGGCATCTCTCGCGGCACCGCCAGGTACACCTGCAAATCCTTCAGCCCGCCCTCGCCATAGACCTTGACCTCGTGCGTAAATGTCACGGTCGCCCGGCGGGTGTCCTTGAGCCGGTACAGCTCGTCGTCCTGCCGTACGAGACGGTACAGCTCGTCGGTCTGGTAATCCACGTTCCAGAGCTGCTGTCCGTCCCACGCCAGGCCGCGTGCGTGCGGGCCCGGCGCGTCGAGCACCATGAGCACGTCCCCGCTCTCGGGCTCGATCATGTAGAGCTCGTCGGTCAGCCGGTCGGAGCACCAGAGGTAGGTGCCGTCGAAAGCCAGCCCGTTGGGCGAGCGGGCGGGCGCGGTGAGGGTCTTGACCGCCGTCCCGTCACTCAGATCGATCTTCATGATCTCCCGGTCCTTGTTGTCACTGACCCAGAGGGTCGCGCCGTCCCATGCCAGGCCGTCGGGGCTGCGCGACGGCGCGTCGAGGGCCTTCAGGATCGTCCCGTCCGCCGGATCGACCTGGAAGATCTTGCGGCTGGTGCGGTCCGCGTTCCACAGGTGCTTGCCGTCCCACGCCAGACCCATCGGCCAAAAGCCCGGAGACGGAATGCTCCCGACGACCTTACCCGTCCCGGCGTCGATCTTGAACAACCGGTCCGCCTTATGATCCGCCACCCACAGCGAGGCCCCGTCAAACGCCACCCCCGTACAAAACTCCCCCGGCGCCGAAACCGTCCGAACCACCTTCCCCGGATAAGCCCCAACAGGCAAACTCAAAACCGCAAGCAACACCACCGTTATCAGCACACATCGACGAAGCATAAGAATCTCCTTCTGTGATAGCCTGCGTCCGAGGGCACGGGAATCCTCTGCCTCAGACATGCTTCTGCTACCCGTCTGCTCTACTCGAAAATCCGTCCAGCGCGGGCAGCAAACGGTGCGAATCCCGACGGGCATCGCGCCGACAAGACGGTTATGTCAATTTGATTCGCCACTCGTGCGTACATCTCAGTTTGAGTCATACGATTGGGACTGCACGTGAGTAGATCGGCACAGATCGCTTTGGGACCGCGGATCCTTTCCGGATCGGGCTGCTTATTGACCTGATAACCCAAAACCTTGGTGAGGGTGCCTTCGTCGGCAAGCAACCAGGCATCGAACGTTCGGATCGCCACACCCATCGCCCGCGAAAGCTGGGACAATGAAGAATCCTGCGCCTCTCCAATCTGCGCGATCCGCTCCCGCTGCCCATCTTCGTCGATAAGGAACACCAGCGCATCGAATCCTCTGTTCTCCGCCTCCCGGAGCCAACGTACAGCCCTCTTGAAATGGCCCGGGCCTTTGCCGTGGAATGTATGAATCTCTTTGTTACACGCCCGATCGAACTCGAAAGTCGCCGTGTCTCCACCGAGCCTCTTCAGAAAATTCTCCAATGCGCCCCCACGCTCGTGCTTGCCCTCCGCGACCACCAAGACTCTCATTCGCTCTTCCTCTCGACCGGTTTCTCAGGCTCCGCAATGCGCTCGTCCCCTTCGGATGTCCATATCTCTCCCAGCGTGAAGACTTCAAGCTGCCGCCTCACTGCAGGACTGTCCGACAGGCGGGTGGTCTTGATCTCCCCGTTGTCCAGCTTGGTGCAGAGCGTGACTTCCTCGGGCTCGAACAGGTCCACCACGTAGGGTGAATGCGTCGTCATGACGATCTGAGTGTGCGACTGCTCCCCCACCAGCTCGCGCAGCACCGTGAGGATGTCACGCAACCGCTTGGGGTGAATGCCGTTCTCCGGTTCTTCCACCAACAACAGCCGGGGCGGCTGCGGAAGGTACAGCACCGAAAGGTAGGCCAAAACCAGAAGCGTCCCATCCGACGCCTGCGCCGCCGGCACCAACTGACCGCTGTCTCTCAGTCGAAAGTACAATCCCTTGCCGTCCGCCTGTTGCAGCATGGTTACCCGCTGCGGATCATCCACCGGAGCGCGATACGCCGGCTCCTGTTGGAGAACAATCGACTCGATCTGAGGAAAGAACTCCGTGAAGCGTGACTCCAACTGAATGAATCGATCCCGATTGTAGCTAAGTATCTCATCCAAACACAACGCAAGTCCAAAACCGTTAGCTTCCATCCGGAATTGTCGCTTCGCATCAGGCGCCACCGGCAACGCCAGAAACTGGGGATTCCAGCGATAGCAATGCAGCCCCCCCAACAGTTTCTGGATGCTCCGGGCATCCTCCATGCGTTCGGCAACAAACCGCGGATCAAGTGACACCTGCCCTACATATGTTCGCCTTGGCACGATCTTTAGCTCACCGAGACTGACGCGGTTCTCTCCATCAATTATATATTCGCTTTCCACAACGATGTCCCTGCGATCGGCTCCGAATCCAACACTGACACCGTAACCTGCAACACTGCTGCTCCGGAAGTCGGCCTCGATTGTCACCGGCGTTCCAGGCTCTGCACGCCAAACCAATTCGCTATTCTTCCACGATCCCAGAAACGCTTCCTCCAGGAGATGATCCACACTACGGCACAGGGCGGCGAGGGCATCGAGTATGCTGGTTTTGCCCGTGTCGTTGGGTCCGATCAGAACGTGAATCGGCGTCAGCTCGATTTCGACGTCTCGCAGCGCCTTGAAGTTCCTGACTCTCAGCTTCTCGATCATCTCTCGTGCCCTTCGACGAAGGCCTCTGCTCGTGTGTCCAGCGCGGTCTCCACAAACCGACGGCGACTGATGCGGAACGGTCCGCGCAATCGTCAGTATGGGGAATCTCCCCGTAAATGTCAATTCTCACCGCCCGGCAACCGACAGATGAGACGGACAAGAGCGTCGCGCTCGATCCCGGCGGTACAAACTCGCAAGAACCAACGGGATCGTAGATATCACAGCTTCGATTCGTCGGGTGGTTCCAGGACGGCTTCTTCCGGGCGGGTGACTCGGATGTCGTCGAGGTAGAAGGAGCCGGCGCCGCCGGGGACCGGGGCGTCCCGGTCGCCGAGGCCGATGACCATCTTCTTGACGGCGGCGACATTGACGCCGGCGTCGCCGAATTCGCTCAGCGGGATCTGCCACTCGGTCCACTGAGTCGCCAGCATCGCGTTGGGATCGGGATGCGTCACGACGCCGACGTTTCCCGCGCCGTCTTCGAGGCCCACGTAGAAGTCGTCGCCCGTATTACCCGCGGCGGCCCGGAAATGCAACGTCAAGACAGCCACGTCGTTGACCGTCCAATCCTGCGGCACCTTCCAGGTCCGCTCGATCTCGGAGTAGTACGGCGTCTTGACATTGTTGTAGTCCACAGGCAGCGACTGCCGGCCCGTGTAGACGATGCTGGTCTCCATAATCAAGCCGTTATAGTACGGACTTGACGGACTCCAGACATCGTGTCCCACCATGGCGTTGCTTCCGTTGCCCGGGTCTCCCGGCTCGGGCAGGCTGAAGCCGAAGCCATCGACCCAGACCTCGAAGGGCCGCTCGCCCACTTCGTTGCTGTAGCTCTCGAAATCGTCAACGACGAGGAAGTCGGCAGTGGTGAAGCTCCACACGTGTCCCCGCCACGGGCTGTCGGCCTCGGCTGTATTGACCTCGTCGACGCGCCAGTAGTACGTCGTGGCCCAATCCAGCGTCCCCGGATCGAACGTGACATCCTCCAGGTCCTGACGGCCCCGATAGATGCCGCCCGTCGCGGGGTCGGCTGCGGCGACCGCGTCGCCGTCGGTGCCGAAGTACACGTCATGCTGGGCCGCCTGATAGCCCGAATGCCAGGCGAGTTCGATCTCGTGCGTCACGTCCTCCTGTCCGGCGCCGGGCGTGGGCTGATTCGCGCGCAAGGGCAGTTGCAGATGGCCGGGCGGGATGACCGAGCGATCGCCGAAGGGATCGATCCACTCCAGCCGGGCCAGGCCGGTCGGATTGTACTTGTTCCATTCCATCACGAGCGAATAGACGCGGCCGGCCTCCAGGCTCACGCGCTTGGTGGTGTATTCGGGAATGGCGCCGTCGTTGGGCCAGCGGTCGATGAGCACTTTGCCGTCGAGCCAGAGCCGCCCGCTGTTGTTGACGTTGATGACAAATCGATACTCGCCGCTGTGGACGACGTGCAACTCGGCCGACCAGCGCGCCGAGTAGTCGTTCGTGGGGATGCCCTCAGCCGGAGAGTTGGTCCCCTCCACGTCGCCATCGGGCCAGAGGAAATCGATTCGGGATTCGCTGCGCACCACGGCCGGCGCGCCCAGCAGATCGGCATTGGCAAAGTATTCGGCCTTGACGCCCTCGTACGGGCCGCCCGCGGTGGTGAACGTCCAGACCGCCCCCGGGGTGGTCCCTCCGCCGCTGGAATGCTCGTCGACGCGCCAGTAATACGTCGTGTCCTTTTCCAGCGCGACGAATTCGTAGCTGTTCATCGGCTGGAAAATGACGTACGCGTTCGCATTGCCCGCCTCGACGGCCGCCCGGTCCGTGCCAAAGCAAAGCTCGTGGCTCTGAGCGTTCGTGCCGGCCTCCCACCTCAGTGTCACGCCGTTGGGATCGACCCAATCGTCTCCGTCGTGAGGCCGTGGGTCATATGCCTGGGGCGAGGCGGACGTAAAGCTCCACACGTGGCCGGTGGTGGTCGTGCCATCGCCCAGGACTTCGTCGACGCGCCAGTAGTAGGTCTCGCCCGGCGCCAGGCCCGCCGCGTACCAGTACAACGCCGTCTGTAGCTGTCCCTGATACTCGGCCTCACTCAGCTCCGGAGAGGTCCCCACGTAGAGCTTGTGCAGAACGGCATCCTCGCCCGGCGTCCATTGCAGCAGAGGGTTGAGCACGCCCCGGGCCCCGTCGGCCGGGTCGGGTGCTTCGGCCCGCTGAAACGAGGGAGCCACCCCGGCCAGCAACTCCTGCACGTGGGCATCCGACAGGGCGCGGCTGTAGATATAGGCCTCGTCGATCGCACCGTGGAGTTTCTCCGTTTCGCTCGCCGGGTTGTTGCCGATAAGCACGTTGAGGGCATTGAGGGCGATGCTGCCTTCATGCGCCAGGTCGCCCTCCATACTGCCGTCCACGTACGTTTTCAGAATCTTGCCGTCGTAGGTGCCCACGACGTGATGCCACTCGCCGTTGAAGGAGTTGTCGATCGAGATTCGCGTGGCGTACCATCCGCCGTCGTAGACCCAGAAGATCAGAAGGTTGGTCCGGTGCTTGATGCCGTAGCTGTCATACTTCGAGATGTAATGGTTCTGCCCGCCGAGTTGCTCGCCGGATTCGCCCGCATCGACGGTGCGCACCCACGCCGAGACGGATACGGCCTCAGTGAGGTTGAGGCTCTCGCTGTTGCCGCAATCGACGAAATCCGCCGTGCCGTCCAGCTCCAGAGCGCTGCCGAACGGCCCGTCGATCCATGCAGGCGTGCCGTTGACGATGCCGTCGTTGCCGCTGCCGCTGAGGTCGGGAACAATTGCGTCCGGTCCCTCATCGAAGGACCAGTATCCCACGAGCGATCCGGCCTCGCCGACACCGACGCAGACCGTCAGCAAGAGCACAAACGATAATACATTCGTTGGTTTTGCCGCCATGACGTGTCTCCTCTCTGCAATTGCGCACCCGTTGACCTCACTTCTGCCGCACCCACGAATCCTGCACAGGCCGATTCTCGCGACCGCACACCTTCTGCGACCGCGTGGATGGCAGGTCCGCCTGCTACATGGTCCATCATACCAGGAAACCGCAGTAGATTTCAACCGGGAATATGGCACATCACACACTCGGTCTCTCTGCAATCTCTCGGGCATCACTGTTTGGGACGATGGACAGTGCCGGGTGGCAGCGTCAAGTCCGAAGGACTTGGCGATGGCGCAACGCCAGGGGTTCGTGCAGCGCCACCCGTAGCGGGCAGGTCCCCCCTCGCCAAGCGGCCGCTCGACGCTGCCACACGCATACCTGGATATCGTCACAGCCCCTTCCACTCCGGCCTTCGATCCGGTCCCCTTGAGGCGGTGAAACAGCCGCTCATCGCTTGCAGGCCCGGCCCTCTGCTGGTAGGTTACCGGTTGCGACCGGTGTGTGCCGAGAGGCAGAGGATCGTTTGGGAACCATACTGGAAGGAGCTGAACATGCCGTTGATCGAGCTTGACACATCATGCGATCTGTCCGAGGCGGACAAAAGACAGACCCTGGCCCAGACGCTGTCGGCGCTGGCGGCCGAAGGCATCGGCAAGCCCGAGCAGTACGTGATGGCTTGCATCCGTGACAAGGCGGCGATGACCATGAGCGGCACGGCAGGTCCCGCCGCCCTGGTGACGATCAAGTCGATTGGAGGTCTGAGCAAAGCGGTGAACCAGGCGCTGGCCGGCCGGATCACCCAGGCGCTCCAAGACGAACTGGCCGTTCCGAAAGAACGCGTCTATTTGACCTTCGAAGAACTCGCCCCCACAAACTGGGCCTGGAACGGCAACACGTTCGGCTAACCGGACGTCGACGCCGATCTTATGGCGAGGCGGCTGCGCCAGAGGCGGTCAACAGCGATGATAGAAACCACAGCCTGTACCTCCCGGGTCGTAGCGAAGCTACTGCTCTGTTACACCTTGTATGATGGGTTAGACACGGTGTGGCAGCGTCAAGGCCGCAGGCCTTGGCGATGGTTCGTTCGGATTCGAGAGGCGCCATCGGCAAGCTGCGCTTGACGCTGCCACACAGAACGTCTGGACGATACTCATCATTTGACGAGTAACGAAGCACTACGGTGCGGAACGACCGGGTGACGGCGGGGTCGCCTGCCAGTTGGCCGGGTCGTTGCCGTAGGCGGTTGGGTCGATGCGGGTCAGAGAGGAGCCCTGGCCGTCGGC
>JAFGCA010000766.1 GCA_016932895.1 Sedimentisphaerales bacterium
CCTGCACGAGATCGACAAGCATATTGCCGGTGCGGTAGTCGATCATGTCCGGCAGGGTGACTTCGTTGGTATTGGTGGTGTCGAACATCCCCGGTGTTACACCGAGGCCGCGCGGGGTGGCGTTGGGACCTGCATAAAGACCGTCGGTAATGCGGCCGCCTGGTCCGCCGGCGCGTCCTCTGTCCCTGTCCTTGTCCTCCACTTTGGGCTTGAGCTTCTTACCGATGGTTTCGCCCGGCTTGACCTCGAAGTCCTCGCTGCGCCAATACCCCAGGCAGTAGCGTGCGACCTCGACGGTGGCGCTTCTCTTCGGGTCCTGCACGTCTTTGGCGAAGAAATACATGCGCTCCGGGATCTGCACCGGCTCGGTAATCTGCGAGAAATTGCTCCAGAGAATGGCCTGGTCCTTCTTGCTCATGTCCTGGTCGGCTAACTGGCTGGTGCCGGCCACGGGGTTGAAGACGCCCAGACGAATGCGGTATTCGTACGTGGCACCGGGCTGGGGCGAATCGTCGAACGCCCAGAAGAGCAGCGGCTCCTGCACGGTGGACAGGTCCGTGCGATAGGTGATCAGGACGTCGGCAAAATCGTTGTAGACTTCATCCAGTGTGGGTTTATCCGTAGCTCCCGGCACGCCGCCGTAGAGTGTGTCGCCGCCGTAGATGCCGGTATCGTCGCCTCTCGCGCGGGTCCCTCTTCGCCGGCCGGTCGCATCGCCGCCGTACATGCCGTCCTGGGTCTGGCCCCGGCCTCCCCGGCGGTCGCGACCGCCGTACATGGTGTTGCCGCCCGCGCCTCCTGCGGTGTTGGACCGGTATCTTCCGCCGGCGCCGGTGGTCTGCCCGCCCACACCGGTGCGTCCCCGCCCGTCGGCGCGGCCCAGGTCGGTACGGTTCTTGTCTCTCTCGTCCCGCCTTTCCTGCAGGTCCACCTTCCGCTGCAGGTCCTTGTACTGGTCATAAAAGCTCGGCGGGAACCAATCTTCCTCGGCTGAAGCGATCTGGTAGGGGGACGGCTGGAGCAGGTCCATGACGATCGGTTTCTGCTTGAACTGCATGAGGCGGACGTCCATGCCGCCCGGGGGCAGGTCCTCGACCCGCTCGACGATCTGGAACATCTGGGCGTAGGTCTCGGCCCGGCAGCGCGGCACGTCCTGCCAGTCGCTCCAGGCGCTGCCGTCGAGCTTTCGCCGCTGCAGTTGTACGGCGGCGAAGACCGGCTGGGCCAGGCAGGGGTCGCGCCATTCCGGCCGGGAGACCTCCTCCCCGTCGAAATACGCGCGGAACTGGTGGTACAGCGAGGCAAGGTCGAACTTGGCCTCGACCGTCACCAGGTCGACGTCGTTGGGCTCCACGTCCACCTTGTCATATCCGAGCTTCGGCGTCACCTCCTCGACGGGGACCCAGGCGGCGGCCCGGATATAATTGATCGCCACGTCGGTGACATCGCCGATGCGCGGGGGCAGTTTGTACTTGCGGAAACCTTCGACCGTTCTGCGGATCGGCGCAATCACCGTCGTGCCGCCGCTGATGAAATTCAAGGGTGACTGAAACAGCCCCATGAATCCCTGCGGCAGCGGCCGATCGAAGAGGCCGGCGACGAGCGGGTCATCGGCACCGAGCCGGCCTTTGAGCACCGACGTGTAGGACGGCGCCGTTGGCGCCTCGGCGTTGCCGATAGCGCTTTTCAGCTCCTCGGCCTTTTGCAGGATGACCGCGTCGACCCGGCCGGGAGACAGCTTTTTGCCGTCCACCGTCACGAGGTTGGGGCTGAAGATCACGTACTTGAAGAACAGCACCGCGCACGCGAGGCCTACAACGACCAGTACGATCTTCTCCACGTGGCTTTCGAAGAAATGTCCGATTTTCTTGATCAGGTCCTGCATGTTTCACTCCGCGGCCACAACATTGGTCCTATCCATGTCGTCTTTCAGTAACGTTTTTCGGGTCTCGGATCATAGTCTGCTCGTCGATCAGCCGGTGCCGGCGGTGTCATCTTTCACCAGTTGCGGCTTGACGTCGTCGTAAGCGGACTTGTTGAAGAGATACTCGCAAATCAGGTCCAGCTCGACCACGGGCGCGTCGCCATAGCGGTACAAAGAATGGTCGACGGTCTCGAGGACGACGGGAGACGTGCCGCTTTCGAGGATCGAGATCTGGTTATGGGCGAACGTCTGGGGCGGCTGGTCGCCCTTCCAGCCGCGGAACTGGTGTTCCTTGGCGCTGCACAGTTGCTTCATGAACGCCATCGTGTCCTTGGCCTGCACCACAACGCGGACGTTGAAGTGCACGACGTCGATGTCGGCGTTGGTGTATCTCCCGGTGCAGGGCGTGGTCATGGCGTTCTTGGCGCTGGTGACGTAGATTGGGTTTTCACCCTGGCTCCCGCTTCGCGAGTTCCGCGCGGACCGGCGGGTAGACCGTCCGGCCGTCCGGCCCAGGACGAAGTCGAGGTTCATCAGCCGTTTGACAGGGGCGTCCATCACGTTGACCGTCCCTTTGTTCATTTCGTCGATGGTGGCTATGACGTCCTCGACGATCCAGTAGCCGATCTGCCAGTACCAGCAGTCCCGGTAGGCGGCGTCGCGATTCTCGAATGTCCAGTCCGCCCAGTATAAGTATCCGGCCACGTCGGCCGGGCTGGCGTACACGTTGGCATTCATGGCCTTCTCCCGGCAGATCGTCTCGAAGATCTTGCGCTGCGGCTCGCTCATGGTCGAGGTGTCATATCCCCCCATGCTCTGGCCGTACACAGACCGCCCCATCGTGATGCCAGGGGTCTGTGTGTAAAGGCCCCCCCCGTATTCGGCGCCCGTGACGGGTTGCGGGGCATTTTTCAGCTCCGCGTCGATTTCCGTTTTGACCGGAGGCCCGCCGGCGTTCAGGCCCTGCAGCATTGCGTCGATTCCGCCCAGATAGCGCCGGCCGAAATCCTCATATAGCAGGGTCGTGCGCTCGTTGGTGTCCGGGAAGAGCCGATAGCTGAGCAGATTGCGCAGTGTCGTCTCTCTCATCAGCCTCTCGATCTCGTTGACGTCGCGGGCATAGCTGTTGATATAGGATTCCATCTGCTTGGCCTGCGCGGCTTGCGGGACCTGGTCGATCAGATTGGCGATGGTCCTGCCGGTCTGAACGCTCTGGGTTTCCACGGTCTTGCGCAGCCGGCTGCCGAGTATCTTCGTGGGAATGAACAGCAGCAGCGCCACCACCGCGATGAGGATAGACACCAGCAGGGAGATGTTGTTCTTCAAGAAGCTGAGTTTCTTGAGGATTTCCTTGATGTTGATGTTCGGTTTGTTCATGTCGTTCTACCTGCTCTCCTGCTTGTCTGGATTCGTCAGACGCCGGATTCACTCGTGGGAGCATGTTTCCATTTCAGCTTGAACTGCAGGGTGAACCAGTGGTCGTTTTCCTGGAGGCTGGGTTTGCCCGTCGCGTCGAGCAGCGGGCGGTCGTACTGATCCATGATCTGCTTGGCGCTGATCGTCTCGTGGGTCATCGGGTCGACCAGGATCTTGGTTCCCATCGTCGTAACGCCGAAGCCTCCGACGGCGCCGGGCTTGCCGGTGGCGGGGTCCGGGATGAATTCTTCTTCGCCGATGCCCGCCGGCAGGTCGGTCCGTTCGGCCTCGACCACGCCTTTTTCGAGGATGAAATGCTCGGCGCTGTGGCTATATAGCTCGAACGAGGTGTCGTTGGGGTCTGTGCCCAGGAACTGGGGCAGGCGCTCCAGTCGGGTGATGAATCCCCATTGGGCCGGGTCGGTTCCGGCGTCCACGGGGTCGAGGAGGCTGTCGTACCGCTCGTAAGGGCTGTAGCCGGCGATGGTCACGACGAAGCCGGCCTCTTTGACCTCGTTGCCCGTGGTGATGCCCATTGCCTGTAGGGTGGCGGCGTCGTACATGGAGGTCAGCTCGGCCATCGTGGCCTCGTCATAGATACCGCCGATCTCTTCGCTGTCCGCCATGGCCAGCTCGCTCTTTCGCATCAGGGCACTCTTGTTGAACTGGGCGGTCGCCAGGTCGTCGGAGAAGTACATGGACAGGTGCGTGATGAAAAGTTGCTTTCGCTGCTTGCGAGGCGTTTCGAGCACGCGTTTGACGTCGCCGACGGCGAAGGCCTCGTAGAGCTCCCGCTGCTCTGGGTTGTTCTTGGCGTTGGGCAGGGCCGAGAGCAGCAGCGAGTACACTTTGGGTACGACGTCGCGGTACTCGAATCGCTCGAATTGTTTTCGGACGCGGTCCTGGAGCCCGGTCTGCTGCTGGGTGACGTTGTCCATGCTGGCGACGAGTTCCTGGCCTTCGGCGGCGATCCTCTTGATCGTCGCCCGGGTCCTTTCCTGGTGCGCGTAACTGAGACGTTCCCACCCGACGCGGCCGAGGCACATCAACTGGACGGCCAACAGCAGGACGGCGGCGCTGATGAAATAGGTGTTCTTGCTGGCCCAGGCCATCGAGCGGGCGACGTTGGTCGGCAGCAGGTTGCTCTCGATGCGGGCCAGGCCCAGGCCCTGGAGGCCGAGGCCGTAGACCACGCCGAAGTCGGAGACGTTCTCGTGGAATTTGGCGCTGGAGAGGCCCTGGGCGATGCCCAGCCGTTTGAAGGCGTCGGGCTTCTCGACGGGGATTTGGAGGGTCTGCTGGGCGTATTTGAGCAGGCCCCGCAGCTTTGTGCCGCCGCCCATCGCCACCACCCGCGTGATTCTCACGTCCGGGTTGGAGCTGGTGTAGAAGCCGAGCGACCTCTGGACCTCGGCGGTCCAGTCGGTGAAGACGGGACGCATGGCCTGGAAGATCTGGCGGGCGTATTTGCTGACGGGAGCGGTGCGTTTGAGTTTCTCAGCCTTTTCGAAGCTGAGTTTGAAGGCATCGGCGATGCCCTGCGTGAAAGCGTTGCCGCCCATCATGATGCATCGCTGCCAGACGTTCGAGGCGGTGCAGATCACCAGGTCGGTGCTGTCGGCCCCGATGTTCAGGATCGCGATGGCTTTCTTGTCGGAATTGACTAAGTCCGGCCGGTCGAACAACAGATAATTGTACAACGCCATCGGTGCCATTTGCACATAGCTGACCTGCAAATCCTCACGCTCGAATCGCTCCAACGCCGAGCTCACCACCTCGTTCTTGATCGCAAAAATCCCCACCCGTCTCTCCGAGCTCCCCTCCTCGCTCAGCAGCTGCCAGTCCCATTGCACCTCATTGAGGCCGAAGGGGATTTGCTGGGCGGCTTCGAACTGGACGATCTCGGGGACCTTTTTGGCCTCGACGGGCGGCAGGGTGACGAACTTGGCGAAGCTGTTCTGGCTGGGCACCGAGATAATCAGCGGGTCGTACTCGACCTCGTTGCGCTGGACGAACTGCCGCAGCGAGATGGCGACCAGCTCCTCGCGCTCATCCGGGCTGACGCCGCTGCTCGAAAGGATCTTGCCGTGAGGGATATGATCGAAGCCGATGACCTGCACCGCCTCCCCCGCGGCCACCAGATGGATGGCCTTGAGGGAATTGTTCCCCAGGTCAACCGCCCAAATCGCATCCGATGCTACTGCCATGACGTACCTCCCGCTCTTGGGACTCAACACCTCTGCCGGGCTTGCAATCAGCTCTCGACAGACATAGATTATAGCACATGCCTACAACTTTTTCCATCTTCACACTGGGGTGCAAGGTCAATCAGTACGAGACTCAGCAGATTCGCCAGCTTCTCGAAAGCTATGGATTTGCGCAGGTCGATGTCACCGACCGGCCGCGACTCATCATCGTCAACACGTGCTGCGTCACCCACACCGCCGCCGCCAAGAGCCGACGCTTCATCCACCAGGCTCAGA
>JAFGCA010000767.1 GCA_016932895.1 Sedimentisphaerales bacterium
ACGCGCTGGCGCCCAGCGCCGAAGCGCCGCGATGGGTCCGGCTGGTCCGGGAGCGCAATACCTTCACGGGGTACTACTCGTCGGATGGCGAGAACTGGATTTTGCTGGAGAAGTCGTGGCCTCAGCCGGATCCTCACAATTGCGCCGTGATCGACATGGAGTACGATGTGCTCGTCGGCTTGTTTGTCACGTCTCACGACAGCAGCAAACTCTGCCGCGCGGTATTCGACCACGTCAACGTGACCATCCCGGCCGGCACCGCGATGACCTATCAGGGCTATCTCATGGATCAGGGCACGCCGGTCAATGGGCTGCACGATTTGCAGTTCAAGTTGTATGACGCGCCCGTGGGGGGGCGGCAGATCGGCGCTACCTACGACGCCAGCGAACTGGACATCGTCGATGGGTATCTGGCGACCGTGGTGTTCTTCGGAGGGGGCCCGGACATCTTCAACGGCGAGGCTCGCTGGCTGGAGATGGCCGTCAAGCCCAGCTCTGAGCCGCAGGAAGCGTATACCCTGTTGGAGCCGCGTCAGCGCATCACGCCGGCGCCCTACGCGGTGCACGCCCATAAGCCTGTCGGGCCGGAGGGCAAACAGGGACCGCCCGGTCCGAAGGGGGATATGCCGGATCACGAGATCTACACGAATCAGGGTCGCATACGCTTCGAGAATCCCGATGGCTCGTGGGGTTCGTGGCTCTACGCGCCCCGGGGGACCGCGGGTCCTCCGGGCCCCGTTCCCGATCACCTGTGGGATCCGGACACACGGTGCCTGCAATTTCAGATCCCGTGCCCGGACGGCAGCACTACCGACAAATGCTGGGGGCCCTGCATCAATCTCGACGCCATGGACGACTCCGACTGGATCATCGACGGCGACAATGTCTACCGGCTGTTCGGTCGGGTTGGAATTCTGACCGATCAGCCGACGCAGGCTCTGGACGTGGCCGGTCAGGCGTGTTTTGACGGCGCGCTTCTCGCGCGCGACGGCACCGGGATCGGATTCAAGGACGCCGCGGGGGCCCTCGGGCTTTGGGTGGAGACCGGAGGCAACGTGGGCGTCTGCACGAACGACCCTGTGCAGGAACTGGACGTGAACGGCCAGGGCCGATTCGACGGCTCCATCTTCGCCCGCGACACGACCGGGATCGGCTTCGTGGACCAGGATGGCGATTTGGGCCTCTGGGTCCGAGATGGGGGGAACGTGGGCGTTCGGACCACCACGCCGCAGGAAGAGCTGGATGTAGCCGGTCAGGGCCGTTTCGACGGGGAGATTTTTGCCCGTGACACCGACGGTATCGGTTTGGTGGACCGGATAGGCCGAGACGGTGTCTGGGTGCGGGATGGTGGAAACGTGGGCGTCGGCACGCGCACGGCGGACGTGAAGCTCGACGTCCGGGGCAATGCGCGTATCGCAGCGAAGAACGACGGAATCGTCAATATTCACTCTCCGGCTACCGCCACCCGCCTGACACTCGACGCAGACGAGATTCAGGCCCGGTATGCCGACGCTGCTTCGCCCCTTTTCTTGAACAGGCTGGGCGGTGACGTTCTCCTGGTGACAACCGCAGGCCGTGTGGGCATCGCTACGGACTCCCCGGAGATCGGTGTGGCCATTCGCGACCCCGACACGGGGCTGGACGCGGCGCGCGCCGGAGAGTTGGACGTTTGGGCGAACGGGGTCAAGATGCTAAGCGTCAGGTCCGGCGGTCTCGGAGTCAAGGTCAGCAACCCCACGGAGGCTCTGGACATCAGCGGCACCGCGCGCCTGAGAAGCCTCGGGCAGGGCTCGGGAACGCCGGTAGTCGCCGACGGGAGCGGCAAGCTCTGGAAGGAATCCTCCAGCCGGCGGTACAAGGACAACGTGAGAGATTTGGAGCCGGCTTCGGAGGCGGTTCTGGCGCTTCGCCCCGTGCGTTTCCAGTGGAAGACGACGGGCCGGGAAGAGATCGGCCTGATTGCCGAAGAGGTGGCCCAACTGGCGAGCGACCTCGTCATCTACGACGCCGAGGGCCGGCCCGAGGGCGTCAAGTACAACAAACTGTCGCTCTATCTGCTTTCGGTCATACGTTCCCAGCAGGAGCGGATCGACGCGCTGGAAAGCGAGTCGCAGAAATACGATTTTCTGGAGCGGCGTATCGCATCCCTGGAGCGAGCCAGTGACAGCCGGGCAACGGTTGCGAAGGAGCTGACCCATGAACGGTAGGCGCAAGTCCCTCAAGACGGTTGTGACTTTTCCCTGTTTGGCGCGGGTTGCTTGCGTTGCTGCGTTGTTGCTGGTCGCCCGGCCGCAGCCGGGTTTGTCCTACGAGCTGACCTGGTCGACCATCGACTGCGGCGGGGGCACCAGCAGCGGAGGACCGTACGTCCTGCACGGAACCATCGGCCAGCCCGAAGCGGCTTCCTGTGCCGGCGGTCTCTATGCGCTGACCGGAGGATTCTGGCCGAACGCGGTGGACCTGCGCGGCATCTTCGCGGCGCTGGCAAGTGAGCCTCTGGTGGCCTTGTCCGGCCCGTATATGTTGCCCTGGACATGCCTGCGAACGACCGCTCTCGCGACGCTCGCGCGCTGAATTCCTCCTCGACGCCCCAGCCCATCGCGAGGGAAAGGCCGTCACCGCCCGTCGCCCGGCTGGCGTTTCAGCGCACCGAGTCGTCTTCGGGCAGGCCGAGTCTTTTGTAGAGGTTGCGTCGGCCGGCCTTGTCGCCTTTCATGGTGGCCTGGGCGTAGGCGGCGACTTCTTCGGCCTTTTCGCGCGGGACGCAGATGACGCCGTCGCCGTCGGCGACGATGACGTCACCGGGTTGCACGAGGACGCCGCCGCACTCGATGGGGCGATTGACCGACTCGATCTCGTTGCGCCCCGGGCGAATGCCGCGCGCCACGCGGCGCAGGTACAGCGGCACCTGCTCGGTGGCGACCTCGTCGGTGTCGCGGCCGCCGGCGTTCGTGACCACGCCCACGCAGCCCCGCACCTTCCAGCCCATGATGTTGTTCGAGCCGATGGTGCCGACGTCGGAATCGGGCGCGTCGTCGATGACCAGCGCGGTGCCCGGGCGGATCAGCGGCACGAACGGCTCGGGCGTCACCTCGCTGTACGTCTTGCCCACCCATTGGTCGAACGCCTCGGTCTCCATTGGCGGCGCCGGCGGCTGGTTCGTCGGGACGTAGCGGGCGGTCACCGCGATGCCGATGAAGCGATGCTTGTAGTGCTTGGTGTCCTTCCAGGACGGGTGGATCTCCGGGTCCATCAACCCGACGTTGGCCAGTCCGACCTTGTCCATCCCGTCCGAGACGTCGGCCACGCGGAGCCCGTCGAAGAGCCTCAGGATGTGCTGGTCCTGCTGCTCGCTGTAGACCTTTGTCGCGAGGAAGTTCTTGCCCGCGCGCAGCTCGTCGTCCGGCGTGCGGTTCTGCTGTGCACGGGCCGAGCCGGCGCCCCGGCCGGGTACCAGCGTGCACAAGATCGCGACGAGCGCGATGGTGACTATCAACGAAAGTGAGATTCTCATTCTCTTGTGGCATGCCATCTTTCTGTCTCCTTCATGCGACCCGAACGGGCGGGTCCGGTCCAACCGCGCGTGCTGCCATTCCGCGAAGTACTATACGCCCTGGCACCGGACGGGCAAAGCAAAAACATGCCGCCGACTTGTCTCAACTCATCAGAGAATTGTCATGCTGAACGAAGTGAAGCATCTGGGCCAAGAAAGAGAACTCGACGTCGCAGCGGAAGGAACATGCGAAGGCCGGATCCTTCGCTTCGTTCAGGATGACAATTGTCAGATGACGAGCCACGGGGTACCAGGAACCTCACTCCGGGGCTGAATGCCGGGCCGGATATGATGTTGCCGGCGGGCGTCGAATGCAGGACAATAGGTGCGCCCACGATCGCGCTTCGGGTTGTCCGTGATGCGTGAGCGGCACTGCGACGCCAGTGCGCGTGCAGATGAAGATGCAGGCGGGGCCGGGCAGGGCGGTCCGCCGCTGGAGAGGAGATGCCGGATGGGCGTCAGTGAAGAATACCTGATCTACGTGCTCGACCAGCTCGATTCGCTGGGGCCGGTCGAGTCGCGGCGTATGTTCGGCGGGGCGGGAATCTACTGCCGCGGGGTGATGTTCGCGCTCGTCGCCGATGACGTGCTCTATCTGAAGGTGGACGACTCCAACCGGGGCGATTTCGAGGCGGCGGGCACGGAGCCGTTCCGGCCGTACCCGGACAAGGCCACCGTCATGAGCTATTACGAAGTCCCCGCCGATGTCCTTGAGAGCAGGAGCGAGCTGGCCGACTGGGCGCAGAAAGCGCTGCTCGCGGCCGAACGCAAACGCAAGAAGTGATCCAGGCCGGCCGCCACTTTATCGGCCCAACGAAGTCGGCCGGGAACAACCGGCCCCGAGAGCGCAGAAAAAAAGCCCCTGTGGAGCGGTGCGAGGATATTCCCATAACCCAGCTAAGTGTAATGTTTGAAATACTCGGCGACTGCTCAATCCAGGGGCGACCGTCGAAGCGGTTTGACTCTCAGTTTGGTCCTTTCGATACGTCCTTTTCAATCACGTGTATTAGTACTGATAACCCCATTTTCGTTTGACCACTCGTAACCATCGGCAAACGCGCTCATTGTCCTTGAGTCTTTTTTGCTCGCGCGATCCTGGGCCGCCCGCCGCGGGCAAGACTGCAAACCGCGCCGGTGCCCGAGACTCCTTCCAGCGATTCTCCGCTTCTCCCATCCCGTCGCCGACCGCCGCGCGTTGTCTCCCCCAGGCTCAATGGTCTGCCTGATTTAGCCCCGATAACGCGCGCCGCCGGCGCGCTCGCGCGCGCAAAAAAAGTGCAGAATTCCTGACGTCGCTGCTCCCGGCCCGCCAATCAGCTTGTTCCTGTCGCGACGATGGTCTATGATGGGACCGGTACAACGGTACATGCGACGTGAACCACTGACGGCAAAGGCAGGATGATCGAGATCACGGCAGACATTTCGCTCGGTGATGAGGAGCTGACGTTCCGGGCTTCGCGCAGCAGCGGTCCCGGCGGGCAAAACGTCAACAAGCTCAACACGCGCATCACGGTGCTCTTCGACGTGGCCGGCTCGCCGAGCCTGTCGGCCGAACAGAAGAAACGCATCGGCGCCAAATTGGCCACGCGCATCGACAAGCAGGGCGTGCTTCGAGTCGTCTCGCAGAAACACCGCACGCAGGAGGCGAACCGCCGGACCGCCACCGAGCGGCTGCAAGAGCTTCTGGCCGAGGCCCTGCGCCGCAGGCCCGCGCGCAAGAAGACGAAAATCCCCGCCGGGGTCAACGAGCGACGCCTCAAAGAGAAAAAGCAACGCGCCCGCCTGAAACAGGAACGAGCGAAGAAGGACTGGAAACAGAAGTGGGACGAATGACCGCCCGCCTCCCCCAACCGGGTCACTTGGACTTTTTTGTCTTGCGCTTGCGCGCCGCGAAATACACAATCACCGCCGTGATCACCACGATGACCATCACTTCACGAGGACTCATCAGCACGCCGAGCATATCGAATCAAACTCCATACAACATCTTGTCCTGCAATCCAGGCAATCCACAACATATCGCCTGTTCCCGCAGTGCTCTGCTTCAGCTCATTCGAAGCTTGTCATGCTGAACGCAGTGAAGCATCTGGGCCGAGAAAGAGAAGCCGGCATCGCACCAGAAGGCACGTGCGATGGCCAGATCCTTCGCTTCGCTCAGGATGACAGTCATCATGCAACAAGCGACGGAGCACCGGGCCGCACCGCCATTTAACCACAAGCATCGCCCAATAGCCAGACCATTCATCCGGTTCCGCCGGCATCGCGGAAGAATCCAGGCCCGCCGGCGTCGCCTCTTGCGACGCGGGCCCTCCCATTTCAACCTTGTCCCCCGCCCGGGTAGGCGATATACTCAAGGAAACCGCGGGTGTTTCCATAGTTACTGCGAGGGAGGCCAACATGGGCAGACGCGAATTCGTCGTCGTACTTCTGATCCTCATCGCCGCCGCCGCGCGCGCACAAGACCCCAACCCGCCCTCACCGAGCCCAAACAACGCACAATCTGCACAAGTCGCCGATTCAGCGTCGACCAAGACTACGCCGGATCAGGGTCGCGAAGGCACGCCGGCATGGGTCAAGATCGGTGGTCTTGTCATGATCGTCCTGGCTTTTCTGGCAGGGCGTTGGGATATGGCCCGGACCAGGAAACACAGCCGAGACGAGGCGGAGGGTGAGCAGGAGGGCAAGGCCGCTTTTGAACAGCGAAAGCACGATCAAGAACGTCAGACGGATCGGGAGCGATTTGAGGGGGTGCTGAGGCAGGAGTTGGGTTCCGTGCGGATGCTGGGCTCGCCGGATATTCCCAACATTCCGGTCGCCTTGCTGGATACCTTCGTGTCTCTCGATATTTCCCCGTCGTGGCGTACGGATAGGCGTTTTGGCCCGGACTGCGAGGCGGCCATGCCGGATATGGAGCGCAGCCTCAGTCCCGATACGGTGATGCAGCGTTCGCTCAAAGACCGCGTGCTCCTGATCGTCGGCGATCCGGGATCGGGCAAGACGACGCTCCTGAAATACTATGCCATGTCCTCCCTGTCCGCAGACTGGGCCAGGCTGGGATTCGAAGTGCCTCCCATGCCCATGTACCTTCCCTTGCGAAAGATCGCGATGCGCGAGGAGGAGCCCGAAAAACCCAGGGACCTTCACGAGCAGCTCGCGTTATGGGCCGAGAACTATCCGCTCCATGTTTCCGCCGAGACGTTCCGGCGCTGGCTCGACGACGAACCGATCCTGCTGTTGCTGGACGGACTCGATGAGATCAGCGATCTGGCCAAGCGCAGGGCGGTCTGTGCCTGGATCGACGGATTGGCGGCAGGGCTGCCGAACGCCTCGATCGTGGTGACGTCCCGCTGGACCGGCTATCGCAAGACCGAAGGCATCGAGCTGGGATGCGAGCACCTGCGCGCCGATATCCAGGACTTTACTCCCGAGCAGCAGGCCGAGTTCCTCCGGAAATGGTTCCGTGCGGCCTATCTCAGGGAGACGCGTCCGGAAGGCCGCGATGAGCGAGAGTGGATCGCCGAACAGACGGGCGCAGCCGAAACGCATGCTAAGGCGGTCATCGAATTTCTCGCCGACGAGAAGAACGCCGCCATCCGTCAGCTTGCCGCCGTGCCCATGCTCCTGCACATCATTGCGGTGATCTGGAAGGAGCGGAACATATTGCTTGAAGTCCGCAGCGACTTGTACCAGGCGGCCATCAAGTATTTGCTGGATTTCCGGGATCGCAAGAGGAACCTCGATCCGCTGCTTCCGGCCGGAGACGCCCTGCGCGTCCTGACGCCCGTGTCGCTGTGGATGCAGCAGGATCAGGATACCGACGAAGTGAGCCGGGATGCGATGCACGAGCGCATGCAGCCGATCCTTGATACCCTCCCGCAACGCGTCGAGGCCAGGGCTTTTTGTGAGAACGTGCGCGACCGGGCTGGCCTGATTGCGGACTACGGGAGCAAGCACTACATCTTCCGCCACAAGTCATTTCGCGAATATCTGGCCGGCGTGCAACTGGCACAGGACGTCGCGCGCGATCCTGAACTCCTCAAAGAGATCGTGCCCCACGTCGGCGACGACTGGTGGGAGGAAACGCTGCGCTTCTTCATGGCCGAAGCCGACGACCAGACGTTCGATGCCTTCATGGATGCCCTGTTCCACGACGAAATCAGCAAGGACCTGGACCCCAAGCAGCAAGCCCTGTTGCGAACGCTCATTGGCGATGCCCGCCAGCGCAAGACCGATTCTCTGGTCAAGTGCCTTAATGACCGTCGGTTTGGCGAGAGCAAGAAACGCTACGCCCTGGACTGTCTCAACGCGATTGGGACCGAGCAGGCCCTGGCGGCGGTACGAGACTACCTGGCGCAGGCCGCACCCGGCGCCTCGGCCGAACGTGCCGAGGAAATTGTAGCGGTGCACGAACCTCTGAAGCTGACAGCTACCGTAAGGGCCCCAATCACAGAGAAACCGTTTGCGAAAGGGGCGAAATCCTTCCGGAATCCGTTCGAGCTCAATGCCGAGTACATCCTGATTCCCGGGGGTTCCTTTACGTACTCGGTGGAAAAGCGGCGCCGCGAGGTTGGGGATCTGTATTTTGCAAAGTACCCTGTGACCAACCGTCGGTACCGGCGCTTCATACGCTATCTCCAGGGCCAGGAGAAGCAGTTGGAGGATGCGCTGCCACGCAAGGTCTTTGGCGAGCGGTTGCTGACGCTGGCGCGAGGCTTCGAAGTCGAGGGCTTTGCGGGTTACCTGGAAAGCGACGCCGAGACGTGGGGGGAGAAGCTGCGCTCCGCTTTCGACGACGACAAGCGCTTCCGGGGCGAGGACCAGCCCGTGGTGAGTGTCTCGTGGTACGCGGCGCGGGCGTACTGCCTGTGGCTGTCCGAACTGGAATCAGCGGCACGGGACGCAAACGCAGATGGCAAGAGCGAGTACAGACTCCCGACGGAGATCGAGTGGGAATGGGCCGCCTCGGGTGGCACTCGCGAGTACCCGTGGGGCGACGATCCCCCCGATGACAAACGCGCCAATTATGGCGGCAACGTCGGCGCCACCACGCCCGTGGGGCAGTATCCTGATGGCGCCACGCCGGAGGGCCTGATGGATATGGCGGGCAACGTCTGGGAGTGGATGGACGACTTCGAGCGCAAGAGTTCCCGCTCGTTGCGTGGCGGCTCGTGGCTCTGCGTCGATAACTATCTGCGTTGCTCGGCCCGTTTCTTCGACTATCCCGGCTACCGCGACAACGTTATTGGTTTTCGGGTGGTCTGCTCCCAGTCATAATTTTTTGATTCTCTGATCCTCTGTCCCTCTGGAACTCTGAACATCTGCGATTCTGAACATCCGGCGCCGGTTCGCGCTTCGGGCAAATCGTAACACAATCGTAACAAACCGCGCTCCCGGTGCGTTCCGCATCCGGCGTCAGCGGGTGCGGCTGAAAGTGTCGGCGAGAATTTCGAGTTTTCTTTGTAATAGATTCTGATTTCGGGCGTCTTATGGGATGAGGAATAGCTTATGGAATGGACACTTGAACAAGTGAATACGGTAGGCCAGGGCTTCGTGGGGTTCGCCCTGCGGCTGCTGGCGGAATCAGCGGTCCTGATCGGGGCGGTCCTGCTCGTCGAGGTGGTTTTGCGCAAGAAAGTGCGAGCGGCCCTTCGGTGCTGGCTGGTAACGCTGGTCCTGGCGTATCTTCTTCTTGCCCCTATACTCACACTGAGTCCTCCTTCACCCCGTTGGCCGGCCGGCAACGCTGCCTACGCAGACACGACCACACCCACGGCAGCACGGCACACCAGCGCTCTCCCGCCTCAACACGCCACCGGACAGTCCCAGACCACCATGGTTGAGGCGGGGGAGCGGCCACGGTATCTGACGTGGCAGGGCACCGTATTTCTGGTGTGGCTGGCCGGCCTTCTTTCGATGGGGGGCGTGCTCGTGCGACGGGCCGCGCTGGCGTGCCGGGGCGTTCAGGCCTCGCCGGCGGCGAACTTCCTCATGGCCGACATCCTCGCCTACTGCCGCAAGCGCATGGGGATTCGGGATGACATCCGCCTGAAGATCTCCGCCGAAGGGAGCCGGCCGGTGGTGTGTGGGTTGTTTCGACCGGTGATCGTCGTGCCCCGCAACCTGGTGCCCGCGCTGGGCTCGCGGCACCTGCGCGACGTGCTGTTCCACGAGCTGGCCCACGTCAAACGCCATGACGTCTGGATCAACCTCGCCCAGAACCTGATCCAGGTGCTGTATTTCTACAATCCTTTCCTGTGGCTCGCCAACGCGGCGATTCGCCGGCTCCGCGACGAGGCCGCCGACGAGACCGTCCGCGATACCGTCGGCGACAAGGACTACTCCTACGCCCGGCGCTTAGCCGACGTGGCGCACCTGGGCAACCGGGAACCCGCCGCGGGCCTCAGCCTCATCGGCGTGGCGTAACCGCCGCTGCGTCCTGCCCGCCCCCCTCGCGCCGCGCCGCCTCCGCTTCCGTTTGTTGCACAATCCCTTGTGCTGTCTGTGTGAAAGCCTCGCGGCACTTGGATGCCGTCTCCCGGCAGCCCCCGGGGTGGCAGCGTCAAGGCCGCTGGCCTTGGCGATGGGGCAACGCCCGGGAAACGCTTACTGGCATACGAAGTGGAGAGGTCCGCCGTCGCCAGGCTGCGCCTGACGCTGCCACGCGTGGGCCGGGATGTTTGCAAGGACAGCTCAGGGTTGATAATGTCGGGGCGTTCTGATAGAACCGGTGGCGCGAGTTGTGACTTTGGGCATGGACGACGTTATGGCGGTACAGTTTATACTGGGCAGGAGCGGGACGGGCAAGACGAGCTATTGCGTTCGGGCGATTGCCGATGCGCTGGCCGAAGGGTCCGAGCAGCCGCTGATCTTCCTGGTGCCCGAGCAGGCGACGTACCAGGCCGAGCGGGCGATCCTGAGCGACGACCGCATCGCCGGCTACCACCGGCTCCACATTCTTTCCTTCGACCGGCTGCAGTTTCTGCTGCTGGGCAAGGACGTGGCGAGGCAGCGCCTCTCGCGACTCGGCCGGCAGATGCTGGTGCACGAGATCCTCCGCGAGGTGCAGGACGAATTGCAGGTCTTCCGGTCGTCGGCGCTGTTGCCCGGCTTCGCGCGGCAGATGGTCGAGACGGTCACGGAATTGCATCGCTACGCTCACGAGCCCGAGGACGTCGCGGACCTCGTCGCCCAGGCGGGCGAGGATCGGAGCAGCCGGCTGGCCGAGCTGAAGTTCGCCGATATCGGCCTGGTCTTTCGCCGCTATTGCGAGCTGCTGGAGGAGAAGTTCACCGATCCCGAGGCCCGGGTCAACGACGCGTGCCGGGTCGTCGCCAACGCCGAGTTCATTCGTGGGGCCCGCATCTGGGTCGATGGCTTCGCCGGCTTTACGGGCGCCGAGCTGACGCTGCTGACCGAGCTTCTCAAGGCCGCCGACCACACCTGCATCGCCCTCTGTATCGATCCGGCCCGGTCCAACCGGCGCAGCGGCAAACCGTCGGGCAGCGACGGCCTCTTCGAGCCGACCGAGCGGACGTATCTCGATCTGCTCGATTGGGCCGAGAAAGCGAAGGTCAAAGTCGGCAAGCCGGTTGTGCTGGGCGAGGCGGTGCGTTTTGCCGGGTGTCCGGCGCTGGCGCACGTCGAGGCCGGCGTTTTCCGCCCCGGCGCCGCCCGGGCCCACGCGGGCGAGCACATCCGCCTGATCGCGGCGGCCAATCTGCGCGCGGAGATTCAGTTCGTCACGCGGCAGATTCTCGACCTGGTCGGGCAGCGCGGGCTGCGCTACCGTGACATCGCCGTGGTGGCCTCGGACCTGAACCAGTACGAGCACTACGTGCGGGCCTATTTCGACGACAACGACATTCCCTACTTCATCGACAAGCGCAAGGCGTTGAACCAGCATCCGGTCGTCGAGCTGATCGCCACGGCGCTGCAGATCGTCACCGGCGGTTTCTCCCACGCCGACGTTTTTGCGTATCTCAAGACGGGCCTGGTTCCCATCGCCCCCGAACGCATCGATACGCTTGAGAATTACTGCCTGGCCTTCGGCATCGACGGGCGCGACTGGACCGATGAGAAACCCTGGCAGTTTCAGGCCGGCGACGACGGGACGTTCGACGAGAAGCAGATCGAACGCGTCCGTGCGGAAGCGGCGGGACCTTTGTTTGCGTTGCGCCGGGCCGTGGGGTGCGACGGTGACACCGAGCCTGCGCTGACGGCCTCGGCCTTCACGCGCGCCGTCTTCGATCTGCTGGAGACCCTGGGCGTGCGCGAGACGCTGGCCCGCTGGGTGCAGGAGGCCCACGAAGCCGGCGACCTGACCGCCGCCGCCGAGCATCGCCAGTTTTACGACAAGTTGGTGGATATCTTCGACGAGCTAACCGAGGTCTTCGAGCGCGACGAGATGGCCGCGGCGGACTACCTGGGCATTTTGCACGCCGCCTTCTCGCAGATGACGCTGGCGTTCATTCCGCCCAGCCTGGATCAGGTGCTCGTCGGCTCCATCGAGCGGAGCCGGCATCCGAATCTCAAGGCGGTCTTCCTGGTCGGCGCGACGCAGCGACAGTTTCCGGTCCCGCTGCCGACGGCGGGCCTGCTCACCGACGAGGACCGCGACGCCGCCGAGGCCGCGCAGTTTCGCCTGGCGCCGACGACGACTCAGTCGCTGACGGAGCGGCAGTACTTAGCCTATATCGCCTTTACCCGGCCGTCGGAGTTTCTCTGCGTCAGTTGTCCGGCTGTGGACGAGAAGGGCAGTCCCGTGGTGCGTTCGCACTTCGTCGACGAGCTGCAATCGCTCTTCGCCGATCTGGAAACGGTTTCCATCGAAGACGAGCAGGCGGGGGTTTCCGAGGTCCGCAACGAGCCGGAGCTGGCCGAACTGCTCTGTCGCTGTCTGGGTCGGGACGTGTTCTCGTCCGATGACGGCGCCGCCGACGCGCTCGCGCAGTTGTGGCACGCGCTGCGGGCCGACGGCAGCTACGCGCCGACGACGCAGACGGTTGCAACCGCCCTGACCTACGACAACCGGGCGTCACTTGCCCCGGGCGTCGTGACGGAGCTTTTCGGCCCGCGTCTGAAGGGCTCGGCCACGCGGCTCGGGACATTTGCGGCCTGCCCCTACAAGCATTTCGCGCGGTACACGCTGGACCTGAGGCCCCGACGGGAATTCAAGCTCGAACCGCTGGACCTGGGCCGGTTCTATCACGAGGTCCTGGACGCTCTGCACAAGCGGCTTGCCGCCGACGGGCACAACTTTGCGACGGTCGAGGAAGGCCGCCTGCTGGAGCTGCTGCGGGCGCAGATCGCCGATCTCACTGGCCGCAACGCGTTCATGGCGCACTTCATCGCCCACTCCGATCACAACGCCTTTGTCATCAGCAGCGCCGCCGAGGTCCTGGAGGACTGCGTCCGCGAGATCGCGCAGATGGTCCGGGCCGGCGCGTTTCGCCCCGTCGTTTCGGAAGTGGGCTTCGGGGACGTCCGCGAGGCCGAGCAGAACCTCGGCACGTTCGAGCTGGCGCTGCCGGAAGGACGCGTGCTGGTGTTCAACGGCAAGATCGACCGCCTGGACGTCGCCGAGATCGACGGCAAGAAAGCGGCGCTGATCTTCGATTACAAGCGGACCCGCAGCGCCGCCCATTTGGACTGGCCGAAACTGTATCACGGCCTGGACATGCAGTTGCCCATATACGTGCTGGCCGTCTGTGGTTCGGGCGGTTCCTACGCCGATCGCGCGGCGGGGGCCTTCTGTATGCCCATCGAGCACTCGCCCGAGAGCGTTTCGTTCGAGGGGCTCGCCAAACAGGCCGACCGCTTCGGTCGCAAGGCCAGCGGCTTCTTCGACGGGGGGTATTCTCAGCAGCTCGATCCGCACGTGGACACCGGTTGGAGTCAGTTCTACAATTTCACGGTTACCAAGGGCGACGCGCAGTACGGCCGCTATGGCATCAGTGGGGCCCTCAAGCCGGAGGATTTCCAGGCGGTCCTGGAGTTTGCACGGGCCAAGATGCTCGCGCTGGCCGGCGAGATGGTCGCAGGCCGTGTGGATGTGCATCCATATCGTCTGGCCAGGCAGGCGGCCTGTGCGTACTGTGACTACAGGGCCGTCTGCCGCTTCGACTGGCAGGTCAACGAGTATCACCTCCTGGAGTCGAAGGACAAGCTTGACGTCGTGGGGGAGGGGCGGGCCGAATGACGAGCGAGCGAAAGATCCAGTGGACACAGCAGCAGGCGCAGGCGATCGGGGCGCGGGGACGCAACGTCTTTGTCGCCGCCTCGGCGGGCACGGGCAAGACGGCGGTGCTGTCGGGTCGCTGCGTCAGCCTCGTCTCGGATGAATCCGCCTGTCCCAATGTCCTGAACATGCTGGTGCTGACCTTCACCGAAGCGGCGTCCGAGCAGATGCGCTCCCGCATCGCCCGCCGGCTTCGCGAGGCTTTCCAACAGACGCGCGACGCCCGCCTGGCCCGGCAACTGATCCTGCTCCAGGGCGCCGACATCAGCACGATCCACTCCTTCTGCAAGCGGCTCATCACCGAGCACTTTCACGAGATTTCGCTCGACCCTTCGTTTCGGGTCATCGATGCCGACGAGGCCATGCTGTTGAAGGCCGAGATGCTGGAGCGCACCGTGGAATGGGCCTGGCAGCAGGGCGACTTAGTTCCGCCGATGCGGGCGCTGCTGCGGCGTCGCGACCTGCGTGAGAACGGGGGCTTTCTCGCCGGCGTGATTCGGCTGCACAGCTTTCTCGAGGGCCTGGTCTCGCCGCAGCGCTGGTGCGATCTTACCTCTCGGTTGGCGGCCGCCGACGATCCTCTCGCCACCGAGCTTGGTATAGCGCAGAAGGAGATGGTCGCGCAGCGTCTGGCGGCCGTCCTGGCGCAGTTGCGCTGCGCGGGCGCTCTCTACGAGAGCGAAGAACCCGAAGGCACGTGGGCGGAGAAACTGGCCGAGCAGCTTACCGATCCGGTCGCCGCCTGTCTGGAGAAGCTCGAAGCCGGTGACTGGCAGGGCTGCGCGCAGATGATCCGCGATTTCGAGAAGCCGCGGGCGCCGGCCCTCAAGGGCGTGCCGCCACAGCGCGCCGATCTCATCAAGGACCTGCGAACGAAAGCCCTGGCTGAGTTCGTCGGCCTCCGTGACCTGGCGGTGGTGAATCCGGATTACATGGACGTGGTCGGCCGGGCCGCCGGTGCCCAGACGCACGTCCTCGTGGAGCTGGTGCGCAAGTTCGGCCGTTTGTATGCCGAGAAGAAACGCGCGCTGGGCGGCCTGGATTTTGCCGATCTGGAGCGATACGCGCTGGAATTGCTGACCGAAGAGACCGCCGGCGAGACGCCGGAGCCGACCGCGACGGCCTTAGCCCTGCGCGAGCGATACCGGCATATCTTCGTCGACGAATACCAGGACATCAACGCGGTCCAGCAGGCGATTCTCGACGCGCTGAGCTCGGGCGACAACGTGTTCGGCGTCGGTGACATCAAGCAGAGCATCTACGGTTTCCGCGGGGCCGAGCCGACGATCTTCCTGCAGCGCATCGCTCCGGCCTCCGACGCGCCCGCCGGCCTTCGGGTGGACTTGAACTGCAACTTCCGCTCGGCCGAACGCATTCTCGATTTCGTCAACCAGGTGTTCGCCCGCGTGATGACCAGGGAAGTGGCCCACATCGATTACGACGAGGCCGCGCGACTGCGGCCGGCGCCGGACGCGGAGGACAAGAGGCCGGCGTCCGCCGACGAGGGACGCCTCGTCGAGCTGCACATTCTCGACGAGAGGGCCGAAGAGGGAGACGGCCAGGACGAGAGTATCGAAAGCGCCGGTGACCGTGACGCTGTCGATCGCGTCGATCCGCGCCAGCGGCAAGCGGCGCTGATCGCCCGGCGGATTCAGCAGATGGTCGGCGTCGAGACGGGCGAGCCGGAATTCGAAATCTATGACGAGCAGGCCGGATCTCCGCGCGGCGTCGAGTATCGTGACATTGTCGTGCTCATGCGGTCGCTGGCGAAGAAGGCCAACGAGTACGTGGAGATCTTTCGTCTGGCGGGCATCCCCGTCAATTGCGACGCCACGGCGGGATACTTCGAGGCCACCGAGATCAGCGACGTGCTTTGCCTCTTGAAGGTGCTCGACAATCCCCAGCGTGACATCGAGCTGGCCGCGGTTCTGCGCAGCCCGTTCTTCGGTTTCAGCGACTCCGAGCTGGCGCAGGTCAGACTCCACGGCCGAGGCACCTCCCGGGGCGCCGATTTCCACGCCTGCGTCACGGGCTACCGGCGCTGCGGCCCGGACGCGGCGTTGCAGGGCAAGCTGGGCGCCGCCTTGGGGACGCTCCAGCGGTGGCGGGAGGCGGCCCGGCGGGGCCATCTGGCCGGTCTGCTCTGGCGCATCTACCGCGAGACGAACTATGTCGCGTTCGTCTCGGCCCTGCCCAACGGCCAGGCGCGCAAGGCCAATCTCCTCAAGCTGCACGATCGCGCCGTCCAGTTCGAGGGGTTCGCCGGACACGCCGGCATCGCCTCGCTGACGCGCTTCGTCGCCTTCGTCGAGCGGCTCCAGGACGCCGGGCAGGACTGGGCCCCCGCCCAGCCGGGAAGCGCCGCCGGCAACGCCGTCCGCATCCTCAGCGTGCACAAGAGCAAAGGCCTGGAGTTCCCCGTCGTCTTCCTGGCGGAGCTGGAGACCGAGTTCAACAAGCGTGACATCCAGGCGGAGATGGTTCTCGACGCGCAGGCGACCCTGGGCCTGCAAATCGTCGATGGGCCCTCCAACAGCAAGCTGCGGTCGCTGGCCCATCAGGTGATCGGCGAGAAGAAGTCCGCCGCCGGTCTGGCCGAGGAGATGCGCATCCTGTACGTCGCCACGACGCGGGCCAAGGAGAGGCTGGTTATGACGGCCTCGCAGAAACGGACCGACTGTGGCAGACTGCTGGCAAAGGGCCTCGTGCTCAGCGGCGGGACCGTGCCCGATTGGCTGCTGAAGGGCTGCAAGAGCTCGCTGGAGTGGCTCCTGTACGGCCTGGCCGACCAGCGCATTCTGCACGAGGCCTTCGATACGGAGCTATCCGCCGACGCCGCTGACGCCGGCCTGTTTGATTTCACCCTGCACGGTTGGGAGGACCTGCTGGCCCTGTCACAATGGGTGGTGACTCTGCGAAATCGCAAGGCCGGGCCGCCTGAGTCCGTGCGGGGCAAGCCCAAGCCTTCGGCCGGGGGCAAAGAACTGCTCGTCGAATTGAAGCACCGGCTCAACTGGTGTTACCCGTTCGTCGAGGCGACGCAGGTGCCGGCCAAACGCTCGGTCACGGCGCTGACGCACGCCGGGGACGAGTTCGCGCCGTTCGATTTCTCGCGGGCTCTGGAACGCCGGCCGACGGTTCTGGCGGTCTCCGAGCCGCCGGCGCAACCGCGAGACGCCCGGCTGATCGGCACCGCCGCCCATCTGGTGTTTTCGCGGATCGATCTGAGCGAGCCGGTGACGCGCGGCCGTATTCAGGAGACGAGGGACCGCCTCGTCGAGGAAGGTGCGATGACGCCGACCGTCGCCGACGCCATCGACACCGACGGAATCCTGGCGTTCTTCGAGAGCAAGCTGGGCGCGATGGTTCTCGACCGGAGCAACGACGTCCGGCGTGAATGGCCCTTCACCTTCGCAACGCCTGCTCCCGAATTGAGTGGCGAGGCGACCTCCGGGTCGCAAGCGAGTGACACCAGTGCCGGCGAGCTCGTCGTTGTGCAGGGCATCATCGACGTTCTGGTGCGGACGCCGGCCGGTCTGGTCGTGATCGATTTCAAGACCGACCGCGTTAGCGGAGCCGAGGTCGCCCGTCGCGCCGAGCTCTACCGAGCCCAGTTGCAGTGGTACGCCCAGGCCGCCGGAGCGATTCTCAAATGCGACGTCGCCGCCCGATGGCTGTACTTCCTCGCGCCCCGACAAGCCGTCCAGGTGTAGCATGCCGTCTCGCGGATCTGGCCGGCACGCCGAGGTGAGATTGCTTCGTCGTTTCACTCCTCGCAATGACATGTCTCGGTCTGGTTTGTCATTGCGAGCGATCGGTAAGGTGGGTTCTCAACCCACGCGAAAGGGCTCGCGTGCACAAACGCGTGGGGCAATCCCGGCGCGCCGGGACTACAGTTTCGCATGGCGATAACGGTTCCTCCGGCGTTGCCCCATCGCCAATTCCTTCGGACTTGACGCTGCCACCCGTAGCAGTGCAGAGCCCAAAACAACGGTGTTTTAGAGTCTGCACAGACAGTCGTGTTCGTCCGGCCGGCGAATGGGGTTGACACGTCCGGCGAGCGGACGTACATATGGGCGTCACGATGTACGTAATTGCCGGGGTGAATCATGAGAGTATCCAAATTCGGCCGGAAGGCGGAAGTGGAGTCGGGCATCGGCCGGCTTATGGACGATCTCGGTGCGGCCCTGGCGAAGAATCGCGACGTCTTCATGCTCGGCGGCGGCAATCCCGCCCACATTCCCGATATCGAGCGTCACTGGCGCCGCAGCATGACCGCCATGCTGGCCGACGGCGACCGCTTCGAGAGGGCTTTCGGCAACTACGACCCGCCGCAGGGGAACCTCGAATTCATCGAGGCGATCTCCGGTCTGCTGCGCCGCGAACTCGACTGGCCCGTTGGGCCGCGAAACGTTGTCCTGACCAACGGCAGCCAGTCGGCCTTCTTCATCCTGTTCAACCTGTTCGCGGGCGACTATCCCGACGGGACGAAGAAGCGAATCCTCCTGCCGGTCTTGCCCGAGTACATCGGCTACCGCGACGTGGGACTCACCGACGATCTGTTCGTCGCCAACAAACCCAGGATCGAGCACCTCGACGAGCGCGTCTTCAAGTATCACATCGATTTCGACGCGCTCGAGATCACCGATGACATCGGCGCCGTTTGCGTCTCCCGGCCGACCAACCCCACGGGCAACGTGCTCACCGACGCCGAGCTGGCCCGGCTCAGTGACATCGCCCGCGCCGGGGACGTCCCGCTGATCGTCGACAGCGCCTACGGGATGCCGTTTCCGCATATCGTTTTTACCGAGGTCGAGCCGCTCTGGAACAAGAACACCATCGTTTGCATGAGTCTCTCGAAGCTGGGGCTGCCCGCGACGCGGACGGGGATCGTCGTCGCGCGCGAAGAGATCGTCGAGAAGGTCGCGCGCCTCAACGCGGTCATGAGCCTGGCGCCGGGCGGCGTCGGGACCGCGCTGGTAACCGAGTTGGTCCGCTCGGGCGAGATCATTCGCCTCAGCCGCGACGTGATCAGGCCCTTCTATCAGGCCAAAGCCGAGCATGCACTGGCGCAGGTCCGCGAGTGCTTCCGGGACGTGCCGTGTCACGTCCATAAGCCGGAAGGGGCCTTCTTCATATGGCTGTGGTTCCCGGGCCTGCCCATCACGAATCGGCAGTTGTATGAGCGAGTCAAAGAGCGAAACGTCCTGGTTGTCACGGGCCACTACTTCTTCCCGGGCCTGACCGAGCCCTGGCGCCACACCGACGAGTGCATCCGCGTCAGCTACGCCCAGGACGACCGCACCGTCGCTGCCGGCCTCCGCATCATCGCCGAGGAAGTCCGCCGCGCCCACGCCGAGGCCGGTTGCTCAAACGCCTGACGCCATCGTCAGATCGAAGACCCCGATGCCATCTTCCTGGACCGCGTGCCATTGGCAGATGTTGCATCTGCCAGGTGTATGCTTCGTTACGAAACCCTGAGCGTGTGGAGGAGGACATGTGGTCCGGAGGATTACTCCAGGATCGAATCAATTGCCGTAAGCTCTTCAGTGGTGAACTCCAGATTGTTCAAAGCAGTTACGGCCTCCTCTACGTGCTTCACACAACTGGCGCCAACGAGCGCACTGCTCATCCCCTTGTGCCGCAACACCCACGCGATTGCCATTTGGGCCATCGTCTGACGGCGAGTCTTGGCCAGCTCATTGAGCTTTGCAACCTTGGCAATGCGTCCCTGGCTGACAATGTCACCCCAGGTCAATTGGTCCTTCCACTTGCCGGCACGCGAATCTTTGGGGATATCTGCGAGATACTTGTCCGTTAAAATGCCCTGACATAACGGCGAGAATCCGATGCAGCCGATCTTCTGTTCTGAAAGAACATCCAGTAAACCGTCTTCGATCCAACGATCGAACATGTTGTAACGAGGCTGGTGAATGATGCAGGGCGTACCCAGATCCTTTAAGATTGTCGCGGCCTGCCGGGTCTGCTCGGGATTGTAGGACGATATGCCTACGTACAGGGCTCTGCCACTTCTCACAATGAAATCGAGTGCGCCCATGGTTTCTTCCAGCGGTGTTTCCGGGTCCGGTCTGTGACTGTAGAAAATGTCGACGTATTCCAGGCCCATCCGCTTCAAACTCTGGTCCAGACTTGCTACGAGATATTTTCGCGAGCCCCATTCTCCATACGGTCCCGGCCACATCAGATAGCCGGCTTTTGAAGAGATAATCAGCTCATCTCGGTAGGGCCCCAAATCTTGAGAGAGAAGTTTGCCGAAGTTCTCCTCGGCCGAACCGGGTGGCGGGCCGTAATTATTGGCCAGGTCGAAGTGGGTGATGCCCAGATCAAAGGCACGACGAACCATAGCCCGGGCATTCTCGAATGAATCGATGCCACCGAAGTTGTACCACAGTCCCAATGTAATCGCAGGCAGTTTCAGACCGCTTCGCCCACAACGGCGGTAGGTCATATTCTCGTATCGTGTTTCGGCTGCACAATAGTTCACTGTAGTAACTCCCATATCGCCGTGAGAACCGCAATGAGGGTGATTACGACCAAGAGTCCCATTCGCACCCATCCCCTTTGCGGGCTCACGGCCATATCCTGTCCTGGTCCGCGCTGTTCCGGGTTCTCGAAGGCCGCAGCGGCTGTCATTGTACCGAAGGACCGAAAACCGTACAAGAGCGACGAGGAATTCCTCGGGGTGTAAGTGAATTCTCGCGGAGCCGACACTTCGTCCGGGGCCCTCGCGGGACTTACGCCGCGTCCGTAGCCTGCAGTCCCGGCGTGGTCATTTCGGCTTGACACCGAGGGCGCCGCTGTGGTATCTTTACTTGTATAGTCGTCTGTTTGAAGTGTCCCGTGTCGTGCGCTGTCACCTACCGGGATCTGCTGGAGAGCAGGTGATGGATCATTCCCGTGTGGTTCTCAGCACGCGCCATCCGTGGGGCCCAAGGCATGTGCGGCCGAACGTGCTATCCTCCGCTTCTGAAAAGGACGAACATCATGAACGGTAAGGTCTTCTCTCTGCTTTTGGTGCTGGGTATGATCGGCAATAGTAGCGTCGTCAGAGCCACTGTCTGGACCAGTGCGGTCTGAGCGAAGTCCGTTACATGTATTTGCCGCTGTCGGCACGGCAGATAACCAATGGAACGAAGGCGTGGCCGATCTGACGGCCCTTACCGGTCAGGTGGACTTGTCGAGCGTCAAGGCGCTGGCCATCGGTGTGGGTGGCGCAACGGCCGGCAGCAGCGGCCTGATCTACATCGATGACGTGCGTCTCTACCCGGCCCGGGCCGAGCCACAAGGCGATTGAGGCTCCGGGCCCACGCCCCGGGTTCGTCGCCTTCCAACGCAGAGGCCTTGTCCCATGTGACTTGGCGGAACGATTGATTTGGAGAAAGGATTGTCTATGGTTTTCGAATCGCCTGGAAGAACGATACTGATAGGTGCCATTGTTTTGGCTTGTGGTTGCGGCCGCAGCTTTTCCGTCACTCCGCATCAGGCCACCGGCATCAAGATCGGTGAGGTGACACACGATGCGGCAATCGTCTGGACCCGTCTGACGCGCGTGGCGCAACGTGTTGGCGCGGAAGCCCCCATGCCGGAAGTGCGGTATCTCGATCCGAAGACCGAGAATCCGGGCGGCAGAGGCAAGGGGCGGCCCGACCGAACGCCGGTCGTGACGTTCCCGGCCGGTTCGACCACAGAAACCATCGAAGGCGCCGTCCCGGGAGCTCCGGGACAGGTCCGGGTTCTGTACCGGGCGGCGGGGGCGTCCGACTGGGTCGCCACAGCCTGGCGCGCCGTCGATCCGAAACGCGACTTCACGCGTCATTTCAAGCTCAGCGGCCTGGCTGCGAACACGCCCTATCAACTGCGCGTCGAGGGCAGGGGGGAGGACCGGCAAGAGGGGCAGGCGGTCGAAGGAACCTTCCGCACGGCGCCGCGTCCGAATCAGGCCGAAAGGGTGGTCTTCACCGTTTCGACGGGGCAGGCGTATCCGGATCAGGACGTTGCCGACGGTGGCTACAAAATCTACGCGCAAATGCTCAAGCTCGATCCAAGCTTTTTTGTCCACACCGGCGACATCGTCTACTACGACAAGCTGGCCAAGACCCTGGAACTGGCTCGCTGGCATTGGCGGAGGATGTACAGTCTGCCCACCAATGTCGAGTTTCATCGCCGGGTCGGAAGCTATTTCATCAAGGACGACCACGACACGTGGATGAACGATTGCTGGCCGAGCATGGAAACCAAGTTCATGGGCGATTTTACCTTCACGCAGGGCCAGGCCGTGTTCCTGGAGCAGGTGCCCATGGGCAATCGCACTTATCGGACGTTTCGCTGGGGCAGGGACCTGCAAATATGGCTGGTCGAGGGGCGTGACTTCCGCAGTCCCAATACCATGCCCGACGGGCCCGACAAAACCATCTGGGGCGCCGAGCAGAGGGCATGGTTCAAGCGAACGGTGGAGCAATCTGACGCTACATTCCGCATCCTGATAAGCCCCACTCCGCTGGTCGGGCCCGATAGAACCAACAAGAACGACAACCACGCCAACGCCGGATTCACACATGAAGGTGATGAGCTGAGGCAGTTTATCGCGAAACAGGAAAACATGTATGTCATCTGCGGCGACCGTCACTGGCAATACGTCTCCGTGGATGCAAAAACAGGGGTGCGTGAGTACTCGTGCGGGCCGGCCAGCAACGAACATGCCGGTGGCTGGAGCGATGACAAAAGGTACCCCGAACATCAGTACCTGAATGTGACGGGCGGATTCCTCGCCGTTGCCGTTGAGCGGTTGCAGGATAAACCCACGCTGACCTTCCGGCATTTCAGCGTGGATGGTGAGATTCTGAACGAGGACCGCGTAGCGTACACCAAGCGATCCGGATTCAGCGCAAACAGCTCGAGGGAGTTGACGTTGAACTCCCCGGCAGAGATCGGGCGGTAGAGGGAGCTATCGCGGGTTATTCCGGGAAGCCGCCTGGAGTAAATGTTCCTGACCCAAAGGTCGCATCCATCGCGCCGGGGCTTGTCAAGCAGTCGCGGGATTGGAACCGCCTCTGTAAGGCCAGGGAGAGATCGTTTGCCGGGAGTGGCTTGGCGGACTCTTGAAGTCCCATCGGAGGGCCGCCTGATGGAGGGGATGGCCAAATGTACGGTTCTCAGACGGTGACGTTTCGGGCGGTGGCTGGTTCGGAATCTCCTCTGCGAACCGGTGTCGGCAAAGGATGGGGGAGCTACATGGGTAACTCGTCGATTGGCATACGCTCCATCCGGAATCTGATCGTGCTTTCCCGTAGAGGGTTGTTGTTCCCCTCCTCGAAGATGGCTATCTCGAAAGCGTGGTCTCCTGGTTCGGGGAGAAGGTAACGATCGTATAGTCCCCATACGGCTTCGTCGTTCCGATCGACTTTGGCGGTGAAGATTCCCTGCGAATCACAGAGGAGATGATGGGTCCCCACCGCTGGTTTGTGGAGATTACGGGGACTCTTGACGCAGAAAGGTCTCCACCCGGTCTGGTCCGTGAAGGTACCCGAGGCTGGCGAGGAATGTATCCATCTTCTTGACGGTGTCGACAAAGTACTGGTTTCGGGCGCGTACGTAGTTGAAGAAACCATGTGCCTGGCCCGGATATCCGATGAGCTCACAACGGTTTCCCTTCTCGTTCATCTTCTCGGCGAACCGTGCAGAGGTGAAATAGGGCACGGTGGTGTCCTCGCGGCCGTGGAAGATGATGGTCGGTGGCTGGCCTCGGCGTACGTGGTGATAGGGGGAGAGTTGTTCCGCTGGGACACCCATCCGCTCTTCGAGCGAGTCGAGTCTGCCCCAGTCCTTGTCGGCCTGTCCTTCGATGGGCGCCAGCACCAGCGCCGGATTAAAGAGGACCAAGGCATTGGGGACCGCCGAGACGGAGGTATCCTCTCCTTCCTCGTCGAATCCCTGAATCGTCCCCAAGGCGCCCGCGAGATGTCCGCCCGCGGAACCGCCGCCGGCCGCCAGACGATCCGGGTCTATTCCCAGTCGCTCGGCGTTTGCCCGGACCCAGCGCATGGCCGATTTCGCATCGCGAAAGCATGAAACCGCCTTGACCCCGTGCCGACTCAGCACTCGATATTCGGCCGTCATCGCCACCATGCCACGGGCGGCCAGGTACCGGCAGTGGTGTTCAAACTGTGCGGGCGAACCGCTGCGCCAGCCACCTCCAAAGAAGAATACGATAGCAGGCCGCTTGTCTCCCGTCCGGTGATTGGCAGGCTCAAAGATGTGGATGGGCAGTTCGACGTCCCCAATCCTCTTGTAGATCTCGGCTCGCGAACCCGGAAGTGATTTCGGGGCGGGCTGCACCTTCTGCCTCTTCGCGGCCCATGCCGCGGGACCGCCAAGCAAGAGGATGCCGGTAGCGAATGCGAGGATCTCGTATTGGACAACGGTGGCTCTCATGGCCTGCTTCTCCATGGCCCGTCCTTACCATAACCGATGGTTCTACCGGATATGCGCGACGCAGCGCAGATCACCCGGCCGACGCGTACACTGACATGTCAGTGGCTTGAGCCTATGGTTTCAGATGTATCACGCAGTTGCAGTCGAAGCATCTGCTTCTCCGGGTCGTAGAGAAAGGCGGCAGGTCTGTCGTTCAGGCAAAGCGTGTGAGGCTTTTCCACCGCTCGAAAGCGTGCTCGGAGGAGAGGCTGGCCTTGCAGCGCCACCTGCATTTCCCGGTCTTGCCACGTGAATACAGTATAGACTTTTGAAAGCGACTGCAGAACGACCTTCTCATCCTTACGCAAGTAGCTGCCGCACGCTATGAAGCAGCGGGTAAGGGAATCGGGATCGGTCTCCGCCGCGTCGGCCGACCGAGTCACAGCGATCAAGTATGCGTCCGTATCCCAGCCATCAATCACATTGTTGCTGTTCCGGTGCATGCGCCGGCCATCGGCCATCAGGTTCAGCCAAACGTCCGTGACTGTCCGACTGCGATGGATGCGAACGCCGAGGGCATTCTCCGCCTTCAGTGACTCGATACGAGGCACGCCGTTGTCGTTGCCCTGCGGCGCCGGGACTACCGCCGTGATGAACTTCGCCTCTCGCCTGGCGCCTTCAGGTGCAATCGCCAGGTAGGGCACCCGGGTGTCCGGGTCATGGTCCTTCAATCCCATTTTCTCAGTGAATCCGGCATCTTCCGGGAACAGCGAATGCACGGTGACCTTCGCCTCTTCGTTCGAAAGAGTCAGAATCGAGCCTTCTTGCCGGGCAGTGCCCTCATAGTGCAGCAGCCATTCCAGTTGCCCCGGCTCATGGGTCCGAACATCGTCGATGATCAGAATAAGCTCATCGATCCATAGGAAGTGACGATAGTTGCGTGAGAACTTCCATGAGGTCGGCCCGGTGGCGTCGGCGAGAACATACTTGAGGTCCGCCGAATCGAGTAGATGATGGAGGCGCCCCGGTATGCTTACGCCGCGGTCGCCCCGACTGCATGCTTCCGGATTCTGGGCCTCGCCATCGATCAGGACCACGTTGTGCGCCCGGCTTTGGCGGTAATAGCCGGAGTATTCGGGTCGGCTGTACGAGCAATTGCCGGAGTCGATGATTATGGGTTTGCCCGCGTGGAACAGCACGAATGAACCTGCATCCGGATGGGCGTGATTCCAGGTGAAGCCTGACTTGGCCGCCAACAGGGTGGCGTTGTCGTCCCAGGACGACCGGAGGACGGCCCATCCGATATCGGGATAGAGAACCGATCGAGGCAGGTTGCTCGGTGGCCGTGCAGTAGGTTGTGTTTTGTCGTAGAGCAGTGCGATTGGATCGGTGGTCTCGGGGTCGACTCGATTCACATACCACTGGTAGGCTTCGTTTTCATAGCCCTGGGCCAGGAGCAGGCGCAGGGTCCGGGCGCCGGACGCGCCGAGACTGCTATCCCCGAAATTGACCGAGAGCATGGAATCATTCGTGGGATAGGATGTATGAACGAAGAAGTCACCGGCCGTCTCCAGTAGCGGGATCTCCGGTGTGCCGGCAGCACCGCGGACGTTCGTGCATGCCAGGCGAAACCGCAGGTACTCGGCCAAGGCGTAGTTCGCATAGTTGACACTCTCGTAGAACGCGCCGCCCCGGTCAAAATTGGGGGATTTGTTCTGCAGGACGTTGCCCTGGTAGCAGAACCATTCGGGGAATGCATCCGAGACTTCCTGAACCCAGGACTCGGCCTGAGGCTCATCTCCCTGAAGCGACAAAGCCGCCAGGCCTGCCATGGAGACACAGACGCTCCACCAGTTGTGCCCCATAGAATCCAGGGCATGGATGCGTTTACCCCCGAGAACCCAGTCATTCAGGGTCGGCAGGATGCCCAGTCTGACCATGGATCGGGCGATGGAGGTGCGTTCCGCATCGCTCAGGAAGTCATAGATGCAATCGTACCCTACGGCGTAGCCGAAGCAGAATCGGGCCGTATTCAACTCGGAGTGCCACGGCGGTGTCCGGTGGGCGTCGCCCGCCCATCGCGTGAGTGTGCCGTAATGAAGAAGGGCTTCTTTGAGTTTCCGGGCATAGGCTGCGTTGCCGGTCATTCGATAAGCCAAGCCAAGTGCGGGGGCCATGCCAGCAACCTGATTGCTGGGTCTGCCGTAGTTGCCGTGCTGGCCGGTCCCGCCTTCGGCGTATTCCTTCGAGACCAGATCCTCTGTTAGCTGACGATCGGCGCGTTGCTTGATTCGCAGCCATGCTTCCCGAGACCGGCGGTCATGTTCGATCCGCTGCCGGAACTTCTCTACCCTGTCAGGTGTAAAAAACAACCGGGGCCGGACGGTGTTCCACGCGGTGCCGGCAGTGCGATTCCGATCGTCTGCAACTGTTTGATGGGCCGCTTCAGGATCGGCGGATGCCGGCGCAGGCCGGCGGGGGCCGATCGATATCATGAGGAAGATGACGCCAGCGACGTGGATCCAATCACGATTGTCGTGTTTCATCCGGACTTCTCCTCGTGATATTCTCCTGAGGTTGTCTTTCGGTCCGCGTCCTCTGATTCCCGGGCCTGCCGCGTCACCTCAGCAATGCCCGGTTCAGGCGTGCACAACGAGCCGTGCACGCCTGACTTTCCGCGACACATCAGGGTTGTTTCCGCAGTTAGACCATGTCCTTGAGGTTCTTGAGCGGCCGGACCTTCACGACATTGCGCGCCGGCTTGGCCTTGAACATCGTCTCTTCCCCGGTGAAGGGATTGATGCCCTTGCGGGCCTTGGTGGCCGGTTTGCGTACGACCGTCAGCTTCATCAGGCCCGGGACCGTGTAGGCACCGGGGCCACGACGGCTAAGGCTCTTCTTGATTTGGCCGGCCATCGCCTCAAACACCGAACCGACTTGCTTTTTTGTCAGGCCGGTCTCATCTGCGATGCCGGATACGATTTCACTCTTGGTCATGGGTTTTTCCTGTGCTTTCACTGCATTTGCCTTTGCCATAGCTCTTGGCCTCCTTACACTGAAACAGAATTTAGATAAACGAATCCGCCGAGTTGACGGCAGTAAGTCTGAGCATCCATAGAGACTTTTACGGCGGTTGTCAAGCAGGAAAGGGCGTGCTTACAGGCTTCTCATAGGGGAACACTCACCTTTCTGCCTTCGAAACGACCAGCGGCAGTTGGATCGAGCTTGCATGATCCGGGCAGTGCCATACTCGCTGTACGGCCTTTTTGTAGTCCTTGGGCTGGGCAAAGAAGATGCTCTCTACGAAAGTCTGCGGGTTGCGGTCGTACAAGGGGAACCAGCTCGACTGGACTTGCACCATGAGACGATGACCCGGAAGAAACACATGATTTGCTGTGGGCAGGGCGAAGCGATATGGCAGCGGTTCCTGGGGCGTAATCGCCCGTGGTGTCTCCAGGGTCTCACGGTAGCGCCCGCGAAAGATGTCGGCAGAGACCATGAGCTGATAGCCGCCCATCTTCGGATCGCCGGCGACTTCGTCGGGGTAGACATCGATGAGTTTCACCACCCAGTCGCTGTCCGTTCCACTCGTAGAAGCCACCAGGTTGACCATCGGGCGTCCGCTGATCTTCAGGGGTTCGGTCAGTACGTCGGACTCATACACCAAGACATCGGTGCGACCCGAGGCCTCGCGTTGATCGTCGAGCAACCACTGAGACCACGTGTCCCCCTCTTCGTACCCTGGAGCCTGAATGGGTCGCGCCCGGTAAGGGACCGGTTTGGCCGGATCGGAAATGAACTCGTCGTATTTCGCCTCGTCGCCAGGTGGCGGGCGAAAACTGAGTGTCAGATCGGCGCCCAGATAGAGCGGGGTCGGTTTGATCCTGCACCCGCTCTCGCACGCGGGCCAAGCCAACAGTTTTCGCCACTTGTTTGTCCCGGTCTCGTAGGCAATGACCGGGGCTACGTCCGCCTGCGGCGCGTCGTCCTGCAGGTATCGATCAAGGAAGGGGCGAAGAATCTCTTGGCGGAAGTAGTGCGAAGTGTCGCTGGTGAACCTAATCGCTCCCAACGAGCTGCCTTCTCCAATCATCTGGCCATGAGACCAGGGGCCGATCACCAGGAAGATCTTGTCATTGTCCGCGTCCTTGGGCTCGATCTCCGCATACACGGCCGGGGCGCCGTAAATGTCCTCCGCGTCCCAGAGGCTGTGGACGATCATCATCGGCACCTCCACCGGACGACCGGCCAAGACGCGGTCGACCGCCTGATCGCGCCAGAACGCGTCGTAACTCGGATGGGCCAGGATCTTCCGCCAGAAGCCCACCTGTTCAAGCCCTCGGCGTTTGCCCAGGGCACCGGCCGACCCCGCTTCCATGTACATGTCGTAATCGTCAAAGTGACTCGTCCACCACTTGAACTCGTTCTTGCGCGTAGCCTGCTGCTCGTACGGGTACGGCATCATCTGTTGCCGAAACGCGCCGTAGTGAAACCAATCGTCGCCGAGCCAGCCGTCGACCATCGGATTCATGGGCACAGTCACCTTGAGCGCCGGGTGTGGGTTCACCGCACCCATAAGCGTCAGGAAGCCGTTGTAAGAGATGCCCAATAGGCCGACCCTGCCATTGGATTCGGGGACGTTCTTTACCAGCCAGTCAATGGTATCATAGGTGTCAGTGGAGTGATCCACCGGCGTTGGATTCTGCGGCCCGCTCAGCGGGCGGTTCATTACGTAATCGCCTTCCGAGCCATACTTGCCGCGAATGTCCTGAACGACGCGGATGTAGTTCCCGCCGACCACCACGTCGGTCGCGTTGTCGTAGCCGTACAGGACGGGCCCATAGTGGGCACTCTGGGCATGACTGGTCAGCTCGTCGGCGCTGTAGCAGGTGCGCGTGAGCAGCATGGGGGACGACTGGGCGCGTTTCGGCACCAGAATCACCGTGTGCAGTTTCACACCGTCGCGCATGGGGATCATGGCGGTTCGCCGTTCGTGGTCGAACCCCGTATGCGTCGGCTGAAACCTGGCCGGGATTTCGCTGGGAAAATCCGGGTACTTCGCGGGGAACTCAGTGTCACTTAGGGCGATCGCCGTCGAGGCAGACCACAGCGACAAACACACGGCCGCTAAAACGGGGACTATCGTTGTTTGGCAGACATGCCGGCGGCGAAACATCTGTGTTCCCTTGCTGACAGGAAGCCTGGTTGTGGCCATGACCGTCTCCTTTGCCGTGTCCATGTTGCATGTTCGTTGGAAACGCGCGCAACTGCTATGATCGCGTGAGAATGCAGTGCAATTATATTGATTCGCAGTGTACCCGCAAACTTCATCCGCCTCAAAAATGCACCGCTTTCTGCCACGCGTGTGTTAGCACGCCGTACGTGTCCTGTGCCGCCAAGAGGACCTGCCGAGGATGCCCGGATGGCAGGAGATGCAGCAACGGGTCGGATTTTCCCCGGGAATGGTTACTTGCCGGTCTTGGATTACCGGTATAGCATGGTGCCAACCGGCCGGCATAACGCTGCCCTTTTACTGGAGACATACTCATGGAAACGAAGAGGATCAGGAAAAAGACGAGGATGGCAGTTGTGGCATGTGTTGTTTTTGCCTGTGGTTCGCTCCAGGCGAGTCAGAGCAGCGCAGAGAGACTCTCCGATGAGATTTGCGACATGGCGCCGTTCGGCTTGCGGATCTCGGACGGTCGGTGGCATGGAATCCGCTGGGCTGAGCCGCGGAAGGTCAGGAAAGTGCTCGTTCAGTTCGAAGAGGACCAGACTCTGCCGGCCCCGTCTGAGGTAACGCTACAGTATTGGCGCAGGACCTGGGATGGAAAGGCGGACCCGCTTCAAGCCGAGCGGGGGGCCGGAGGAGTGGGGTGGGATGCGATGGATGACTGGACCAACGGCACGTGGATCGACGCCCAAACATCCCTCAGCGCAGACGGAAGGACCTGGACGTTTGCATTCCTGCCGATCACCGCGAAGGAAATTGAAGGCGTACGGGGCCCCGGGGTCGCCTACCGCAAGACTCTCTGGGTTCGCCTGCTCTTTGCCCGGCCCGCCCCTCGACTTCGCAGCCTGCGCGTACTGACCGAGTCCGCGTATCAACCCATGAGAGCGCGCATTCATTTTGGCCGACCGGCCTGGTCTGCAGCAAAGACCGCCGGCGTGGAAACGGGTCGTTTTGAAGTCCATAACGGGCGTCTCGTGAACGTGCGTCCGGTCGACGATGGGCCCGTCGACATCGCTGAAGACTTCACATGGTCACTGCCGGCCAACGTCGAAGCCACGATCGAGGCCGATTTCCTCATGGCCCGAGATCCTGCCGACGACCGGTATGACCGGACCGTCGTTACGGTTCGCTCCAGCGGCCGCCCATTCTCCTTTGCCGCGGACGAGATTGCGCGGGGCGATCGTATTCTCGTTGACGATCTTGGTGTGCTGGTCACGCAGGCACAGGACACGATCACCCTCGAAGGCTATCGCGCGGCGCTGCGCACCGGTTTTGGAGGACGCACGGTGTACGAGCGCGTGGAGGGCGCCTCGGAGCAGACGTTGTCAAGGGCGTGGAACGACATGCCTCTCAAGCGGCCACTCTGGTTTGTTCACGGGCTGCCGGGAGACCGCAACACGATGAGGCAGCATCCCAACGGCGAGATCGATGTGACTGCGGTCGGCCGGTGGTTTGCCGTACAGCGAAGCGAGCGAGACAGCAGGCGTAAGCAGTGGAATGGCAATATGCTCCAGATTTCGTTCGGATTCCCGGACGAGACGCTGCGCGGCGGAAGGAGGCTGGAAGAAGGGTATCTGCCTCTGGTTCATACCTGGTGGCAGGACGGGCCGGTATACTACGAGCAGATGAGCATCCTGGATGCACTGGATGCGGATCTCAATGACATCGACCTGGACGACCCGACCGTCCTTCTGATGCGGGTCCGAATGATCAATGTCTCGCAGACGGACCGTGCGCCGGTACGACTGCGCCTGGCATCCGAGGCGCGAGGTGAGGGCAAGCTGACCGTTCAGCACGGCCAGGCTATTGCGCAGACCGATGGAGGGCCCCGCTTGCGGTTCCTCATCCTTGGCGGCGAACAGGGCAGCTTCACCGAAGAGGGAGACTCGACGGCGTGGGCGGCAAACCTCCCGCCGGGAGAGGCGATGACACTGCATTTTTGTATACCCTCAGTCACGCTTACGCATGCGAAGGAGATCGAGGCCCTGCGGACACGCGATTTCGAGTCCGATGTCCGACGCGTTTGTAGTTTCTGGCGGGAATTGACCGCCCAAGCCACCCAAATCGAAACGCCGGAACCCTGGATCAATGATTTCTACAAGGCCCATCTGAGGCATTTGCTCGTCAATTGCTTCAAGGAGCTCGATTCTGATCTCCTGCACGCCCACGTCGGCACGTTCTCCTACGGCGTTTATCCCAACGAATCGGTGATGATGATAAGCGACCTGGACCGCCGCGGCCTGCACGAGCATGCACGGCATAATCTGGATGCCTTCCTACACTACCAGGGCACCGTCTCCATGCCCGGCAACTTCCGCGGCCGCGAGGGGCAGTTCTACGGCGCCGGCGGCCACGAAACGGGCGGGTACAACAAGAGTCATGGCTATGTGATGTGGAACATGGCGCAGCACTGGCAGTTAACGCGAGATCGCGCGTGGATGCAGCAAGCGGTGCCCAAGCTCGTCAAGGCCTGCGATTGGGTTGTCGAGGAGCGCAAAGCCACCATGAGAATCCTCGCCGATGGCACGAAACCGCTGGAATACGGCTGGCTCCCGAGCGGTTCTCTGGAAGACGTCACCGATTACTGGTATTGGCTGGCCACGAACAGCGCCACGGTCTGGGGCTTTCAGGCCCTGGCCGGAGCCCTCGCCGACTCCGGGCATCCCGAAGGCGAGCGGCTGCAGAAGCAAGCGCAGGCCTTCTACGACGATTTCATGCGCGGGATCACCGAATCACGCATCCGTTGCCCGGTCGTGCGGTTGCGGGACGCCACCTATGTGCCGAAGATTCCTTCGCGACTCTATGAGCGCGGCCGCGCCCACGGCTGGTTGCGCGAGACCCTTGAGGGCGCTCTGTTCCTTCCGGCATACAGGTTGCTTTCCCCGGACGTGCCGGAGACGCAGTGGATCCTGAAGGACTACGAGGACAACCTTTATATCTCCGAACGGTATGGTTATGCGATACCGGCGTTTGAAGACTTCTGGTTCTCTCGCGGCGGGTTCTCCATGCAGGCCAATTTGCTGGACGGTCCACTGCCGTATCTGTGGCGCGATGACATCAAGCATTTCGTCCGCGCATACTTCAACAGTTTCGCCTCGGCCTTCTATCCCGAGATTCGTATGTGCAATGAACACTCCCTTCCGGAGCTTGGCTACCCCAGGGGCGATCATTTCAAGTCGTCGGATGAGGCCCAGTCTACATACTGGCTGCGGCTGATGTTTATCAACGAAGTGGACTCGATGCTGTATCTGGGGCAGGCCGTACCCAGATACTGGCTGTCGCACGGAAACAAGATTGGCATCCGCAGCGCACCTTCCAACTTCGGCGTTCTGTCGGTCACGATGGAGTCGAAGTCGGCGGAAGGGCTGATCAAAGCGATCGTTGATCCCCCGCGGCGTAATCCTCCGGAGAGCATATTTCTGCGTCTGAGGCATCCGGATGGCAGCCCGATCAAGACGGTCACTGTCAACGGCCGGCCCTATGAACGTTTTGACGCCGGCAAGGAGTGGATCATTCTGCCGGGCGACCTCAGCGAACGGCAGGAAGTCGTCGCCCGGTACTGACGGCATCGTCGGTCGGCCACAGGCTCCATGTGGCCGGTCATTGAATCTCTACGAAGCCAGGCCGGTCACGTTGCATGTTTGCGCCGCCTGGCTTCTTCCTCTATCCCCTCGAACTGCGATTCGTGTGAAGAGTCCGGCATAGGTACACGGCGTCAGCGCAAGACGGCGTACGTGGGCGAATGTCAGCTCGAGCATCTTCATCTCCGGATCGAAGGAAAAGAGCGACCAGGGGTGCCAGATCAACGAGATATGGGGTTTGTTCGTCTCCAGGGCCTTTTCCAGAAAGACGCGGTTGACCTCGAATTCATCCTGCGGCGTCTTGACGAATTGCGAGGGAATGGCCTCAGGCATGGGTGAAGGCCATAGCGTCAGGCGTCTCGATCCCCAGCCGTTGTGGTTTTTCAAGAGGTTCTCGTGCCAGCCATGGCCCGGCAGTTCCCACAAGTCAGCAAAGCCGTCTGCACCGTAGTGGAACGGTTCCTCAATCAGCGCGGGCATCGAACAATCCGGCCCCCACAGCAGGCTGCTGAGGTATCTGTACCCGGCCTCGCGCGCCAACTGGAGTACGTCCCCGGCGCCTCTGAGGCCATTATCGAAGCCGACAGCGGGCCGCAGCCCCACGCAGGGCCGCTCGAAGACGCCTTCAATCAACTTCTTGGCTCTGAAGATCTCTTCTTTCTTCTCGTCGGCTGACACGGCGCGGCCGCAGAGAACGTTGTCGCGGAGCAGCTTGTGACTCCACGTGTGCGAAGCGACCTCGAAGAGCGGGTCTGCGAGCAGCGCTTTGTATTCTTTGGCATTTGCCTCCAGGGTCTTGCCGGTGATAAAAAAAGTGGCGGGCATCTGAAGCCGCTTGTGGACCTCCACGATTTTGCGGCACGCTTGCAGGCAAGCCGGGGATTCAGTGTCATAGGCGGCAATGTAGTGGGTCCTGTTTCCCCGGGAGTTGTCCGCCTTGGCCGGCTTTTGCGGTACGTCGGAGAACAGTACGGCTCCCAACGCCGCACCCATAAGATCTCTTCTTGAAATACGACTCATCTTGATCCCCTTCAGAGAAACCGGCACTGCTCCAACAATTTGCATCGGATATCATAGCCGCCCGTGATGGCAAGCGGCCGGCGTGTCCCGGATCGATCAGTCCGAACCTGCATCTCCGTCCGCGCCTTTCTGGCCGGATTGCCGCTGGTGGAAATTCTTCGTCACAAAGCGAACCATGTCGGTATACGCCTCCGTCATGGAACCGTAATCGCTATCCAGCTTTCGCACACAGGCAATTCCGAGCTTGTCCATAGCCGCCATGAGGGTGGGATTGATATTCCACTTATCAGCCTTTGATCGGATGAACTGGATCGCGCGGGCGCTGTCATGCATTTGCGCCGGATACGGGGCATGCTGGGACAATCGGTAGTGAATGGACGCGCAGGAGACGCCTGCCTGGAGGAACGGTTCGAGTAGAGTTGCCGGAATGGACGATTTGTTTCCACCGCGGAATCCGCCCCCGTGAATCCATACGAAGACGGGCATTGGTTTCTCAGAGTCCGCCTGCCAGAAATCCAGCACGTGCCGTTCATGTTCTCCGTAGGCAACCTCTGCAAAGGTCGGCATGGGTCGGTCACGTCGGTTGCGCTCCCTGCCCTGTAATCGGCTCTGAACTCCGCAAGACATGGTTACTGCCAGCAAAACCACGACGCCGCGTCCAGCATGACATCTCATAGCGGTCCTCCTTTCGGAATCGTATGAACAGCAGACTCATAGTAGCTCATTGGCGTCCCATAGTCCCAGCGCAAATCCGCGTTCTTGTCGGAAAGAGCGGGCCGGCAATTCCGCCAAGCCCCGGTCGCACCGCGTTTCTCGTGGCAAGCCGAAGAACGTACGTCACGTGCGCGCGACGTTTTACTCTCCGGCCCCGGCTGGATCATCGGTGCCGGGGGAACCCCCTTTCTCTGCGCTGGCCCGCCAGTTGCCGGCGTGGTTGAGGGAACCCCGGGGCTGCTCGGGCAAGGCGCTCTCCAGCGGCACGAGCGAATGCCCCGAGCCGTCGGCCGCCCGGGGCCAGTCGGCGCCGTCATCATAGGCAAACTCGGCGATGGTGCCCTCCCACGGGTCGAGCAGCAGCACCCGCTCGCCTCCGTTGGCGAATCGTCCTTCGTACTCCCCGGCAATCAGGGCAGACAGACTCCGGCCGTAGCGCGACTCGAAGGCGGCTCTGTTGCCAACGACCAGGACGTGCTGTCCGGGATTCAGGAGGGTGACGGCGCCGCTGCCGAAGTCGAAGACAATGCCGTCCGCAAAGCAGACGCCGGTCAAGTCGAGGGTCCTGTCGCCGGTGTTTTTCAGCTCGATGAACTCGTAGTCGTCGTTGTCTCCCCCATCAGGCGGGTCCTGCGGGTTGTACATCAGCTCCGTGACCCGCAGACCGGCCGCGGCCCCCTGCAATCCCCCGTCACCGGCGACGAACTGGAACGGCTGCGACCAGCGACTCCAGTGTCCCGTGGTGTCCTTCATCCGGCAGCGAACGCGATAGGTTCGACCCGGCCTGACCACATCGGCGGGAATGACCACGGCGCTCGCTGTCGGATCGGTAATCTCCTCGCTTTCCCAGAGGGCGTCGATCTCGTACCGACCTCGCTTGCCACGTTCGACGGGATAGACCCACGTGTCTATCGATGGGCTGTCAGGCGGCTCATTGTCGGCCTCCTGCTCTGCGATGAGGCTTACATCGATAGACAGATCGCTGCTGCTCAACGCGGCGTTCAGCGCCTGGACCGCGAGGACGTTGGCGCCCTCCCGGAGATACGCATGGGGATCATCCAACGTGAATTCCTGCCAGGCGGCATCGCCCACGGCCGGCGCGCCGCTAACGTCGTTATACGCCCGGAACCCGGCTGATACGTTGACGCGGGCCACTTCCGTCCCGTTGATCCAGGCAATGCAGCCGTCATCGACATAGACTTTGAGTGTCAGCGCCCCGATCTCGTTCATGTCCGGGACCGTGAATGTGTGTCGCAGATAGACCGTGGAGTAGTTCCCGGGCATATCATCGAGAACGGTCGAGTCGTCGTTGTCACCGTAGCCAATGCTGGTTTGTCCCGACCGCCAGGCACGGTCGTTGTAGTCGCGCCGGCGCCAGGCATCAACCGGATCGGAAGGCTCACCCGCGTCCCCGGTGACGTACCGCCAATCGGGGCTTTGAGCGGCTACCAGGGCAGCTCCGTTGCCGCCGGCGGGCGCGTCCGGAGGCTCGATGCCAGGGACAACGCGCGCATACGCTTCGACTTCTGCGATGCGCCATTGCAGCGCCGCGAAGCTGCCGTCGCCCGGGGGATCGGCCTGCACGTCCGTCAAAAAGACCAGGTCGCCCGTGGGATATCCCTCCGCGCCGACGTAGGTCACCGTCGGGCGGGCGGGAACATCCGGATCGAGAAGTAACTCGTTGAACTGGGCGCCGCCGTAGCCGGGAGGTACGACGAAATCCTTGATGTACCGGACCATGCCGGCGAAATCAGCAGAGGTAAGAACCCGTGCGTACCCGGAGAACCCCGGATAGATGTCCGCGCCCGGATACGGCGTTCGATAGAAGACACCCGGCGCCGAGCCGCCCCGGTCTCTCGTACGCGGGTTGTAGTCCCACATCGTCCGATCCACATCGGCCATGGAATAGGGTAGATTCGGGTCCGCCACGACGGCCGCGAGTTCGTCAATCAGGTGCCAGAGCTGATCTTGATTGAACAGTAAATCCTGAAGCTCCCGTCCCCGGTCCTGAAAGGCAACCATCGCCTCCGGGTGCTGCAAGACCTTTCTGAACTGCTCGAGGGTGCTGTGAGATTGGATGCCGTCGGGACCCCAGCGGGCGAACTCTTCGTAGAGCAGGTCCACGTCCCAGGGCAGCATCCACCATTGGTCGCTCTCGGGATGGTGATAGTACACGCAGTTTTCCTGCTCCCGCAAATCCGAATGGTTGATCACTTCCACCACTGCCCGGTAGCTGTAGTAGGCATCCAGATTGACATGTCGCCGCCACCAGGAGAGTGGCTGGATGGGATTGGCCTTGTTGTACCCGTTGCCGGCGCTGATGAAGCTCGCCAGGTCGGACTTGTCGGTGGGCTGGGTGGGACCCTGATTGAGGCTGTAGTGCGCCCCCTGCATTTTGTATACGTTACCGTCCGGCAAGTCGTGCTCGTCGAGGAACTGGTTGTTGGGATTCTCGAAGGCCAGATAGAGTCCCCACAGATCCCCCTCGTACTGATTCCCGCGATCGGCCTCCTGCGGCGTATCGATGATACGAAGCTGAAACCAGGCGGTATGGGGAGCCGGCACGCCAACCATGTTGAAGAGTCGAAACGCCACCGCTTCATCCATGCCGGCCATGCCGCGATTCTGCGGGGCCCAGGGAGAGCTCAAGCCACTGAGATTCAGCGTCTTGATCGGCGTGGCGTACCTGCTGCCATAGTCGTCACGTCCCTGAAAGAAGTGGCCTCGGTTGAACCGGAGCTTCCATTTGTTCTTACCGCTGACGTACGTCGAGTTCTGGCCTCGAATTCGATAGTGAATGTGGTCGTAGACCTGTCCGTCGTAGACCAGGGTGCCGGCGAAACGATAGCCGCTGTTTCGGTAGGCCGAATTGTATTGGCAGTCCAGCACGTCGGATTCCCTGGAGATCAGATGGTAAGCCGGCAGCGAACGCATCACGTCGGTGCCGAATTCGACTACCTCACCCAAGGGACCAGGGTCGCCGGGTTTGACGGCGCCTCGCCAGGCGGGCACCCCATCGTACACGAAGTAGGCGAAGTTAGGCTGGGGATCGTCCGGATACGGCACGCGCAGCGACAACCCCGAGCCATCGGAAGCGGTGATCCGATAGCGCATCAGACGCCGATGAACCTGCATCGCCCCGGGCAACCGGGCCGTGTAGATCTGGTCACCCGCTTGCAGGTCTCCGTCGAGTCCGTCATCGTGCATCGGGATGGCAGTCCAATCCAGCGAATACTCCGGGTCGGTGAGGCGGACGTACTGCCCCGGCGCCACGATCTGTATCTGCAAGGTTACATCCGTCACTCCATTCGGATCGGTCACTTTGGCTGAGATCGTCATCACGTCACCCGATTGGGGCTGCTGCGGCCAGTGCCGGACCTGGCGAATGTGGGGAGGGATGTTGTCGGCATAGACGTCCAAATTCCTCATTCCCGCCGTGGGATAGCCGGACCGCCAACTGCCCGCCAGGTCGTTGTCCAGGCCCGGATTGACCAGTTGCATGGAATGGCCCGTGCCGGGATAACTGCCGTTGTCCGGAACCGCGTCACCCACCGTGGGCCAGGGAAACCCGAGCCCGTAGTCGACCCGGTCGATCTCGGTCCCCTGGCCGTTGCGGAGCTCGATTTCCTCTCCTTCGTTGTTGAGCTTGCCTTCGTACGGCCCGAAGAGCAGACGCGAATTGATGGCAGATCGACGCGTGTTTCCCCATTTGTCGTAGATCTCGGCGGGCTCTTGCGCAACGATGACGTAGCCTCCTGGAGGCAGTGTCGATCCGGGCGGGAATCGGTAGGAAATGCCGTCGCTAAAATACCACCCGGACAGATCCACGGCCTGCTCCCCGGAGTTGTACAGTTCCACGAACTCCAGCGGCTCGGTCTTCACATCCGGATTCACGTGAATCTCATTGATCACGACGTCCGTTTCGTGTGCATCACAACGCCGGAGGCCGAAGGCCGCAATTACGGCCGAAAACGCGAGCGAACATAAGATGGCACGTCTAATGCAACGCATACCCTCATCATAGCAGAAAGACACCCTGTTTTGATGGCCATTTCCGGCCAAAACGGCGCTGTGGTGCGCCGAACCGACGGCGAGGGCATGAAAAAGGCTGCGATTTGGCCGTCGCAGCCTTGGCTGGTGCCATCGTTCCTGTCCGTACACTCTACGCTTTTCTCCTTTGCCCTACGCTTTCAGAGCTTGATCAGGCGAATGTCATCGACGTACAAGACGCCCGTCTGGCCGGCCTCGATGCCGATGGTCATGCTCGTGACGTTCGTCAGGCTCGTACCGACCGAGGCCAGGTCGATCTTCCACGCGATCCATTCCGCGCTCGCGAGGTCGGCCGGGTCGCCGTCGTAGGGGACTTTGACGCCGTTGATCTCGAGGTACAACTGGCTCGTGTTTGCGGCCTCGCCGCGGAAGTGCACCACCAGCGTCGTCACACCCTCAGCCGTCCAGTTCTGCGCCGGTGTAAAGATGCGATCCGCCTCGGAAACGGCGGGGGCGAACGCGTTGTCGTAGTAGATCGGCATGGCCTTGCCGCCCCCGTGCACGTCGTCGGTCTCCACGATGGTACGGCCGAAATACGGACTGTCCACGCTCCAGATATCGTGGCCAACCACGGCGCCGGTGCCGTTGCCTGGATGGCCCGGTTCGGGAAGCGTGAAGCCGACCCCGTCGCCCCACACCTCGAAGAGCCGGGAGCCGACCTCGTTGGTGTAGCTCTCGAAGTCATCCACGATCAGATAGGCCGGTATCGTGAACGTCCAGACGTTTCCGGCATGCACGGTCCCGTCGGCCTCGACTTCGTCGATACGCCAGTAGTAGACGCCCCCGCCGAACTCGACCCGACCGGCCAGAGAAAAACTGGTGTCGCTCTGACTGCCCTGAGACTCGAGGGCGTCTCGGTCGGTGCCGAAGTACACCTCGTGCGAGGCCGCCGTATCACCGGCCCTCCAGCTCAGCGCGGTCGCATCGCGCACATCGACCGTCGCGCCGCGCGACGGCTGCGGATTCCAGGCCAGCAGCGGGTCGCCGCGCACGATTTGCAGCACCTCCTCGTCGCTCAGGGTCCTGTCGTAGATGCGGACATCCTGGAGGACGCCTTCGAAATAAGGCGGGATCCCATCGTTGGAGAAGCCGATATTGACCCCTTCCTGCCAGTCGAAATCGGAGGCGGTCTTGATTCCGCTGGCTTGCAGGACGCCGTCTACGTAGACCTCCTGGCCGCCGACCGATGCGCCGTACGTGTACGCCACGTGGTGCCAGTCCCCGTTTGCCAGATTCAGTCCCGCGGTTGTGACGATCTCGTTGTCCCAAAGTCGTGCCCCGAGGTCGCCGCCGGTGAGGTAGATGTGTCGGTCATTGCCGCCGCCGCCGAGATCGTTCTGCACCACGGTCATCAGTCCGCCGTTGGCGCTGGTTGTCTTGAACCACAACGCGGCG